>NZ_VJWO01000073.1:0-21334 GCF_014889455.1 Pseudomonas sp. K8 | reverse complement strand
GTGCTGTTGTTATTATATTCATCTTCAACCCTGTTTTTTTAAAATTGTTCTGGGTCTAGCACAGGTGCCCTGTGCTATTTTTTTGAAGCTTTTTTCAATGTGTCGGGGACGAAAGCAGCTCTGCCAGATGGGCGTCCAGTTGATTGAGCATTTGCGTATCGGTGCCAAAAAGTCCGAGGTGACCGTCGATTGATTGCAATGGCCTGAACTCGCTGTTCGGGATCATTTTCTGCTCCGACAGACAATCGTCCACGGTAAAGAACTGGTCATGTGAGATGGGCATGACATAGGTTTTCGCTCGGATTCGCCCCAGTGCCGCCGCAAGATCACCGCCCGTGTTTCGACTGACATCGCCCCGCTGCCATTTCCAGGCCATGGTCAGGAGGTTGTTAGGGTCCATTGCCGCAAAGTAGTTCGTCATAAAGCTGTCGACGAATACCTGCATCGACTCGAAACCCAGCGCCTTATGCCGCTCGGCGCGGAAGAACGCGGTACTCCAGCCCATCAATGTCCAAACTTTCGCGTGGCGCTTGAGCCCGGCCGCCACTGCCGCCGATGAGCCGTATAAGCCGGCCCGGAAGGCCGGAGCGGTGGTTATCGCATCAATCAGTATTTCGCTGAACAGGAAGTCATGTTCGCTATTGCGCGCGGTGCCCGCTATGGCTGCGGCGCGTTTGACAAAGTCTGGATAGCGCACGGCCCACTCGTAGGTTTGCTGCGCGCCCATCGATCCCCCGAGCACTAACGCCAGGCTCTCGATGCCAAAGTATTCGGTGAGCAATGTGTGCTGGGCACTGACGTCATCGCCAATTCTGACATTCGGGACCCCAGGGCCCGCCAATGAACCGCCGGTGTTACTCGCAGAGCTGGAAAGACCGTTACCGATCTGGTTGACGACGATGATGCAGTATTTCGCAGGGTCCAGCGCCCGCCCTTCGCCGATGTAAATCTGCTCCATCGCCTTGCTTGTGCCGGAATACCAAGTGGGAACCAGTATGGCGTTAGTCTTGTCGGCGTTCAGGGTGCCATGTACGGCTACGGCCAGCTGACATTCAGGAATGCACGAGCCTTCTTCAAGCTGAAGCGCTCCGATGTTGATCAGTTCAAAAGGACCGTGATGTTCCTGGGAGTAATAGTTGTTCATTTCAGGTTACCTCGAATATCGAGCTGTCACGGCGCAGTAGAGAGTCGGAGTGACAGCTGCAATCAATGAGCAGTCGTTCGACCTCAAGCCATTTCAAAGCCTGGGTAACCCTGTGCGGCTATTTCGTCGCAGCGGCGATGATAATTACCGACGCCGCCGATATACGATACAAGTCGGCGCGGTTTTCCATCGACGTTGGAGCCCATGTACCAAGAGTCGGTTTTGACGACCAGGGTCTTCGCCGCCGTCTCGTCGTGATGCTGTACCCAGTCGTCCTCGAACTCTTTGGAAGCTTCCACGACTTGTTTGCCGTGCTGGATGGCAAACTCAATGCATCCGGTGATCCAATCCACCTGCTGCTGCAGGCAAGTGGTCATGTTGCAAAGTGCCGCCGACGGTGCCAACGGCGCACCGGTGGTGAACAGGTTGGGGTAGCCATGGATCTGCAGCCCCATCGATGTACGGATTTCTTGTTTCCACTGCTCCCTCAACGACCGGTTATCGCGCCCTCGAATGTCGATCCGGCTGAGTGCGCCGGAACCTGCATCGAAACCCACGGCCAGCACGATGATGTCTACCTCGTGAATCTTTCCATCCGCAGTCTGGATCCCCTCCGGCACAATGCGCTCGATCGGCGACTGCTTGCAGTCGACCGCCTCGACGTTGGGTTGCAGATAGACTTCAAGGTACTTGCTTTCCAGCGGTACGCGATGGGTGCCGAAGCCATAGTCGGTCGGGATCAGCAGGTTGCAGAGATCTGGCCTCGACTGCAGGCGCTCACGCATCTTGATACGCACGAACTCCGACACGACTTCATTGACCTGTTCGTCAAAGAACATTTCGGGAAACGACGCCAGCCACATGGCCAAAGAGCCATCCTCCCAGAGTTGTTCAAGCACGGCTTGTCGCTCGTCGGGGGTTTTCTCGGCCCAGGGGCCGGCGTCGAAGTCATAGTCGAAACCGGCAAAGGTCTCTCGCACGCGCTTCTTGAGCTGGTGGAATTGGGTGCCCCACTTTTCCCAGTCTTCTTTGCTGTACTTAGGGTTCCTCATCGGAATCACATACTGCGGGGTACGCACGAAGACCTTCATCGATCCCACCGCCGGAGCGATGGTCTGGATCACCTGAATACCGGTGGCGCCAGTGCCTACCACGGCCACGCGCTTGCCGTTGAAGTCCACGGGGTCTTTTGGCCACAGGCCGGTGTGATAGATCTGACCGTTGAAGTCGGTTTGGCCGGGGAACCGATCGGACAGCGGAGCGGACAGCATCCCGCAGCAAGAGATCAGATATTGCGTATTGATCGTTTCGCCGGCCTCGGTTGTCACCCTCCAGTGCCCGCTCTCTTCGCAGAAGTGCGCGGCAGCGATGCGGGTGTTGAACTGGATATCTTTCTTGAGGTCGAGCCGATTGGCGACGAAGTTCAGCCACTGCTCTGTTTCGGGCTGAGCCGGGAAACGCTCGGTGGGTTGCCAGGACTTATAGAGTTCTTCAGAGAACCAGTACTGATAAATTTCTGCCTGAGAGTCAAACCGCGCACCGGGGTAACGATTCCAATACCATGTGCCGCCCACTCCGGAAGCCGTATCGTAGGCGCGGACCGTCAAGCCCATCTCACGAAGTCGATACAACTGGTAGAGGCCAGCTACCCCTGCACCAATCACCATTGCGTCCAAGTACGTGACTTTGCCGTTTTCGGCAGACACAGCGGCGAGTTTAGATTGAGCACTCATTTTGAAGCCTCATATTGTTATGTTTATATTTGCCTTTACTTACTTGCTGTCAGGCAATGCTTAAGGCACGGATAAACGATAACAACCGAGGCGCGTTTTACTCTTGAAGGAAATGGTGAATAGCTTGAACAATCCGGTGCGATTAACCGGGCTTCGTCGAGGCCTACACCAGATCGGAAGACCCGTCTGATTGAGGCTCCCGCGAGCTCCCGCTAGAGCGCATCCGACTCGCGGCTGGCAACCTGTATCACCTCACATGGGCGACTCTTGACCCACAGCCCAAACTCTTTCATTACCGCAACGACCGGTTCCAACCGTCGCCCGTCCACGGTGAGTTCGTACTCAACCGTCACGGGCACGGTGGGGAACACCGTCCGTTTGACCAGCCCGGCTTGCTCAAGGGCGCGCAAGTCGAGGGTCAGCATGCGTTGCGAAATAGCCGGAATGTCGCGCCTCAGGGCATTAAAACGCTTCGGCCCATCGAGCAGGTAGGACGCAAGAAGCAGGCGCCAGCGGCCACCCAACAAACGCATCGCTTCTTCGACCGAGCAGCCGGAGATGTTGTCTTTCATGGTCAGAGTCCTGGCCGGGTGTAGGTATATTTTTTGTACCTATACTACAAAATAGTGCGTTCTTCCTATTTTATACCGGGCATCTAGAATCAGCTGAAGCGCGCTCTCCATTGGATTGACAGCGCTCCCCCTGTTCTGGAGTTTGCCAATGAAGTTGTACTACATCCCCGCGTCTTGCTCGCTTTCGCCCCACATCGTTCTGAATGAATTGGGTCTCGATGCCACGCTGATCAAGGTCGATCACAAGACGCACCTTACCGACTCGGGTGCCAACTACTTCGAGGTCAACCGTCTGGGCTACGTACCCGCCATCGAGCTGGACGATGGCACGCTCCTGCGTGAAGGCCCGGCAATCGTGCAGTATTTGGGCGACCTGAAGCCGGCGCTTGGGCTGGTTCCCGCTCATGGCACTCTCGATCGATACCGACTTCAGGAATGGCTGAGCTTCCTGTCGTCTGAGATTCACAAGGGCTACATTCCGCTGTTGTACGCCACACTCGCAGGTCAATACGTCGAGACTGCCAAGCCAAAGCTGGAAAAGCGCTTCGCCTGGATCGACGAACAATTGAGTACCCGTCCATACCTCATGGGCGATGCCTTCACGGTGGCGGATGCCTATCTGTTCGCATTGACCGGCTGGGGCCAGGCCTCTTGGCTGACCAGCTATTACAAGGCCGACATCCACTTCGAGCACTTGCATAACCTCCGGGCCTGGTATGACCGGGTCAAGGTGCGTCCTGCGGTGCGCAAAGCGTTGCAAGACGAAGGCCTTGCGTGAAAGGCCTCACGCGCCGATGTTGCCCCGGTCGGCCTCATCGCTCGGTAACCGCTGCGTCTGCACCGCCAGCACATGCCGAATCGTCGCCAGCACCGCATCCGGGCTGAGGCTCATTGAGTCGATGCCAATCGACACCAAAAACTCCGCCATCTCGGGATAATCCGAAGGCGCCTGCCCGCAGATTCCCGAGTGTCGGCCGTTACGCTTGGCGCCTTCTACCGCCAGGCGAATCATCTGCTTGACGCCCGGGTCGCGCTCATCGAAATCGAAGGCGACGATTTCCGAGTCGCGGTCCACGCCGAGCGTCAACTGGGTCAGGTCGTTGGAACCGATCGAGAAGCCGTCGAACAGTTTGGCGAACGCGTCGATCTGGATCACGTTGTTGGGTATTTCGCACATGATGTAGACCTCAAGCCCGTTTTCTCCGCGCTGCAGGCCATGGCTGGCCATGGTCGCCAATACCCTTTCACCCTCCGCCACGGTGCGGCAAAACGGGATCATCAACTTGATGTTGGTGAGGCCGATGTGTTCGCGCGCCCATTTCATCGCCGCGCACTCCAGCGCAAACCCTTCGGCATAAGCCGGATGGCTGTACCGGGACGCGCCGCGAAAACCGATCATCGGGTTGTGTTCTACCGGCTCGAAATACTGCCCACCCAGCAGGGTCGCGTACTCATTGCTCTTGAAGTCGCTCATGCGTACCACGCACGGTTTTGGGTACACCGCTGCGGCAATGGTGGCGACGCCTTCGGCCAAGGTCTTGATGAAAAAATCCGTAGGGTCTGCATGCGCGGCGCTCAGCACGGCGATTTTTTCACGGGTGGCGTCATCCAGCTTTTCCGGGTGGACAAGGGCCATCGGATGGACCTTGATGCATTCATTGATGATGAACTCCATGCGCGCCAGACCGATACCGTCGACCGGCAGCGAGGCCAGGCTGAAGGCCTGGTCGGGGTTGGCCAGGTTCATCATGATGTGCGTGTCGGGATGTCCGAGTTGGCTGAGGTCCGTTTCCTCGACATCAAAATCCAGGATGCCGTCGTAGACCGTTCCGATTTCGCCTTCGGCGCAACTGACGGTCAACAAGGCGCCGGTTTTGATTGTCGCTGCCGCATTGGTGGCGCCCACGATCGCGGGAATACCCAGCTCCCGCGCCACGATGGCCGCGTGGCAGGTGCGTCCGCCGTGGTTCGTCACAATCGCGGCGGCGGTTTTCATCACCGGTTCCCAATCCGGAGTCGTGGCTTCGGAGACCAGCACTTCGCCCGGTTGAAACTCGCTGAGCTGTTTCACGTCGTTGACGATACGGGCCTTCCCGGCGCCGATGCGGGTGCCGACCGCCTTCCCCTTGAGCAGCACTGGCGAGCGTTGCTTGAGGTGATAGATCTGCAGCACGCTGCCTTTTTTCTGCGAGGCCACCGTTTCGGGGCGCGCCTGGACCATATACAAGTGGCCATCGATCCCGTCTTTCGCCCATTCCATGTCCATGGGTTTGTAGAAACCGGCTTTGCTCGAATAGTGGTTTTCAACCTTGATGGCATAGTCAGCCAGGACCATGACGTCCCCGTCCGAGAGGCAAAAGCGCGTTTGTTCTTCGTCGGGTGTTTCGATATTCGCGGTGTACTCCTGCGCGATGTTCCCGGTATTGAGGGTGTCGGTAAACACCATCTTCTTTTCTTTGCTGCCCAGGCTACGTTTGAGCACGCCACGATAACCGGCGACGAAGCTGGGTTTGTGTACGTAGAAACTGTCCGGGGCCAGCGCGCCCTGCACCACATTCTCCCCAAGCCCCCACGCGGCGTTGATGAACACGACATCCTTGAAGCCGGTTTCCGTATCCAGGGAAAACATCACGCCGCTGGCCCCGAGATCACTGCGCACCATTTTCATGATGACGACGGCGAGATCGACTTTGAAGCAATCAAAGCCATTGTCGTATTTGTAATGGATCGACCGATCGGTGAAGTTCGAGGCCAGGCAACGCTTGTAGGCATCGAGCAGCGCATCTTCATTGGCGATATTGAGATAGGTCTCGTTCTGCCCGGCAAATGAGGCCTGCGGCGAGTCCTCGGCGGTTGCCGAGGAGCGCACGGCCAGTGAAAGGCTGTTGCCGTATTCGCGCTTGAGCTGGGCGTAGCTGTGCAGTATCGCGCTCTTCAGGTCTTCCGGCAGCGTACAGCCATACACAATCGCCCGCGCCCGTTTGCCGCGGGCTTGCAGGTCTTTGATGTCGTTGGGGTCGAGGCCGTCGAGCGCGGCATGCAGCGGCGCCCACGCCTTGTTGTGCTCAAGGACATAACGGTACGCGTCTGAAGTAACGGCAAACCCGTTGGGTACGCGGATGCCCTGGCCTGTCAGGTTCTGGTACATCTCCCCCAGCGAGGCGTTCTTGCCACCGACCTGTGCGACGTCGTTGATACCCAAGTCCTTGAACCAACGAATGTGCGGCTGTGAATGGGTCACGATATCTCTCCATTGAGTGAGGGGGCCGCCAGGGATACCCGATTGGCCTTCAGCAATCGCAGATACAGGGCGCTGTAAGGCTTTATGGCTTGGTGCCAATCGAACGGCTTGCGCATGGCGCGGCAGCGCATTGCATTGAGCAGCTCAGGGTTGGCGAACACCTTGATCGCCCGCGTCAGTGCTGCCGCGTAGCTTTCCACGGTGGGCTCCTCGAACAGAAAACCGCTCACGCCATCTTCGATCGTGTCGGCCAGCCCACCGGTATTACGGGCTACCGGTAATGAGCCGAAACGCTGCGCATACATCTGGCTCAGGCCGCACGGTTCATAGCGCGACGGCATGAGCAGGAAGTCACTGCCGGCAAACATGCGCCGGGCATCCGTTTCGTTGAAGCCGATAAGCACACCGACCTGGCCCGGGAAGCGCCGGGCCAGCTCCCGTGCGGCCTCCTCTTCCTGCGGTTCGCCACGGCCGATGATGACGATCTGCCCGCCCTGCCTGACGATGTGCCCGGCAACGCCAATGGTCAGATCCAGGCCTTTCTGGAAGACCAGGCGCGATACCACCGCGAACAGAGGCCCCTTCGACGGTTTGAGATTGAACAACTGGCGTACATAGTGGGCGTTCACCGCCTTGCCGAGCCAATCGTTAGCGGCAAACCGGCAGATCAAGTGCTCATCGGTTTCGGCGTCCCAACTGGCGTCGATACCATTGGCAATGCCGCTGAGCAGCCCTTGTTCGGCTTTGCTCTGCAGAAAGCCGTCCAGGCCGCAACCGAATGCTGGCGTGGTGATTTCCCGGGCGTAGGTCGCGCTGACGGTGGTGATGTGGTTGGCATAGGCCATGCCGGCCTTGAGCAACGAGAGCTTGCCGTAGAACTCCATACCGTCCGAGGCCAGCGCGTGCTCGGGGATGCCCAGTTCGCGCCGGGAACCGCTGCTGACCATGCCTTGATAGGCAAGGTTATGGATGGTGAAAATGCTCGGCGTGGCCTGCCCACGCCAGCGCATGTACGCCGGCGCGAGGCCAGCCGGCCAATCATGCGCGTGTACCAGCTCCGGACGCCACTGGCACTTCACCGCGCCTGCGGCGAAGTCGGCCGCGGCCAGGCCGAGACGGGCAAACCGGATATGGTTATCCGGCCAGTCACGGCCATTGTTATCCCCGTAAGGAGTGCCTTCACGCTCATACAGTTCAGGACAGATCACCAGGTAAATGACCAGGCCATCCGTCATGTCCATCCGCCCGATCTTGCACGCCGGCAATGCCGCATGGCCCTCCAGCTCGCTGATCACATGGACCGGATTTCCGCTGTTGAGCACTTGCGGGTAACCCGGCATCAACACGCGCACATCGTGCAGGGGATGCAGGGCCCGGGGCAATGCCGCCGATACATCGCCGAGCCCGCCGGTTTTCACGAGGCCGGCCAATTCCGAGGTCACGAACAGGACCTTGGCCCTGGCCGCCACGCTGGTAATGGGCAGCGAAACTGGCGCTAGCGCCAGCGGATCAACAGTCGAGGTAACCCATTCACTGACCGGCAGGTTGAAACGTTCAGCCTGCGGGGAAATGGCGGCTGTGCCCATGATCCTTTTCCTTTTTGTTGAGTCGAGAGTGCGGGAAGACGGTTAAGTCGGTCGCATGAGTATCTGGGGTTGCTCCCGATGGCCTCTGATCTTTATCAACAAATGCGCTTTGCTGCCGCGTGGGACAGCGCCCGTTGCGATAGGTGATGCTCTCGGTGTTCACCGTTCTTCTGCTGTTGGCCGCCAGGCTTTACCCCGGTTTGGCTCGCTGACAATAGGCGCATCGCAGCTCAACGCTGCCACGCAATCAATGGGTTTTCCGCTGGCAGAAAGGCATCCGTGTGCCAGGCGCGAACCCTCGGAGTGTAGTGCTCCAGCGGGCGCGTGGCGGCGACCGAAATGGAATAGATATAACCCTGGATGGCACCCGGAATCACATCGACGGCTTTCATCAGCAAGCACTCGGCGGGGTACTCGTCGCACAGGCCGCCATAGAGTTCCACCTTGACCCACAGAGGCGAGATCTCACCCAAATAGACCGGCACGCGAACGCACAGGCAGTCGCCATCGCGATGCCCCTCGACCGCGCCGAAGTGAATATTGTCCCAGGCCGCCCTCAACGCCTTCTGCCAGGCATGGAGCGTGCGCGCCAGTGCCGCGTTATCCTCGCGGCGGCGTCGAAACGCCTGAATCGCCGGCTGGTAAAGATGTTCCAGGTATTCCTGCAGCATGCGATTGCTGCTGTAGTACGGCCCCAGCTGCGACATGCTGGCGCGCATGCGTTGCACCCAGTCGCGTGGAATACCCTGTGCATCGCGTGAATAGAACGTGGGGACGACCTCGTTTTCCAACAGGCCGTACAAGCGCTCGGCGTCGACGTCGTCATCGCTCGGCGCGTCATCCCCGATCGCCCAGCCATAGGCGGGCTGGTACGCTTGTGCCCACCAACCATCGAGTTCCGAGAGGTTCAACCCGCCGTTGACGAGCACCTTCATGCCACTGGTGCCGCAGGCTTCCCAGGGCCGACGCGGGGTGTTGATCCAGACATCGACGCCTTGCACCAGGTGTTGGGCCATTTCCAGGTCGTAGTCTTCCAGGAACACCACATGCCGGCGCAGCCCCGGGCGATGCACGAAGTCGAGCCATGCCTGGATCAGTTGCTTGCCGCGCTCATCGGCGGGATGAGCCTTGCCAGCGATGAGCAGTTGTACCGGATGCTGCTCGTTGGTTAACAGCCGCGCCAGGCGGTCGCTGTCGTGCAGCAGCAGGTTCGGGCGCTTATAGTCGGTGAAGCGTCGCGCAAACCCGAGCGTGAGGCAGTTGGGGTCAAACACCTGCCCGCCCTCCGCCACCTGCTGCGCCGACTCGCCACGCTGCTCGAGCTGCCAGGCCAGGCGCTTGCGCGCATAGTTCACCAGGTCGCGCCGTTGCTCGGCAGCCATGTTCCACAAGGCCTCGTCGTCATTGTTGGCGACCGTCGCCGGCAGCAACTCGACTGCGCCGCGCCAACGCTCCTTGCCGCAGCTTGTGGTCCACAGATGATCGGACCACATTGAGTCCCAGGACGGCACATGCACACCGTTGGTGACATGCCCCACCGGTATCTCTTGAACAGGCCAGCGGGGATACAAATCGCTGAATAGCCGTCGGCTGACCTCGCCGTGCAAGCGGCTCACACCATTGGCTTGAGCGCACCCACGCAGCGCCAGAAAAGCCATGTTGAAGGGTTCATCCGCGTCCGACGGATTGCGTCGGCCCAACGCCAGCAACTCGTGCGATGTGAGGCGGCAGTCGTCGAGATAGCCGCGGGCATACTTGAGTACCAGTTCCGCGGAAAACACATCGAAACCCGCAGCCACTGGCGTATGGGTCGTAAACACGTTGCCTGCCCGCGTCGCCCACCAGGCTTCCTGGAACGATGTGCCCTTCTGATGCATGAAGCGCCGGGCACGCTCCAGCACCAGCAGTGCAGCATGACCTTCGTTGAGGTGGCACACATCGACATTGATCGCCAACGCTTCGAGTGTGGCCCAGCCGCCGATGCCAAGCACCACTTCCTGCAGCAAGCGCATCTCCGAACCGCCGCCGTACAACTTCGAGGTGATGCCACGGTCGCTGGCGCCGTTGAGCAGGTCATTACTGTCGAGCAGGTACAGGCTGGTACGCCCGACGATGGCCTGCCACACGCGTAAATACAGGGTCCGGCCGGGAAGCGCCAAGGGGATTTTCAACCACGCGCCGTCCTGTCCAAACGTCGGCTGGATCGGCAGGCTGGTGGGGTCGTTATAGGGGTAGGCCTCCTGCTGGCGCCCCATCGCGTCGATGGATTGTCGAAAATAGCCTTCCTGATAGAGCAACCCCACCCCGAGCACCGGTACGCCCATGTCGCTTGCCGTCTTCAGGTAATCCCCGGCCAGCACACCGAGCCCGCCGGCATAAAGCGCCAGCGCCTCGCTCAGGCCGAATTCCATGCTGAAGTAGGCGATCTGCTTGGAATCGCCGGCGCTTGTCTGCTGCGCATACCAACCCGGCTCGCTGAGGTAGTGCCGATGCTCTTCGATGGCGTGCGCGAGGGTTTGCGAGAACGTCGCATCTCGACAGAGTTCTCCTAGCCGGTGCGGCGAGGTGTTCTGCAGTATCAGCCAGGGGTTGTGGGTACGCTCCCACAGTTGCGGGTCGATGCTTTTCCAGAGCTCGTCGAGCGCATGGTTCCAGGTCCAGCGCAGGTTAAGCGCAAGCTCGGTCAATGCGCGCAACTGCTCCGGCAGTTCGCGTGGCAGGAATGCATACACGTCGACACCTCAAGGCGATAGTGGCTAAAGCGCCTCGCTCGAAACCGGCGCCGGCAGCAAGACCAGGCTGTGTCGAGCGATGACGGCATTTTCATCAGTGGCGATGACCCAGGCCGATACCGGGCTGTCCGGCGTCGTCAGGCAGGCTCCGGTGGGCGGGTGCTGGTTGCGGGTTACGCCTAACCAGGCGCAACCGTCGAGAATCCCGTCACGCACGGTGGGTGCATGTTCGCCAATGCCGCCGGTGAACACCAACGCGTCGAGCCCGCCGAGCAATGCGGCCAGCGCGCCGATTTCCTTGACGGCGCGCCGTACAAACAACTCAATGGCCTGCGCGGCCCCCTCGGCGTGGCTGGCCAGCAGCGTCCGCATGTCACTCGCCACACCGCCAGAGACGCCCAGCAATCCGGACTCGTGGTACAGCAGGTGTTCGACCGCCGCCGCGCTCATGCCGCGTTCGCGCAGCAGGTACAGCACGATGCCGGGGTCCAGGTTGCCCGGGCGGGTGCCCATCAACAGCCCGTCCAGGGTGGAAAACCCCATGGTGGTGCCGCAACTGATGCGGTTACGCATCGCGCACAGGCTGGCACCGTTGCCCAGGTGTGCGACCAGGGTGCGCCCGGCCGCCGCGCGCGGGTCGTAATCCGCCAGGACCCCGGCAATGTACTCGTAGGACAAACCATGGAAGCCGTAACGCCGCAGGCCCGCCTCGCTCAGTGCCCGGGGCAGGCCGTACAAGGTTTCCAGCGGGTCGAGTGTGTGGTGAAAGGCAGTGTCGAAGCAGGCCACCTGAGGCAGCTCGGGATGCTCGCGGGCCATATGGAGAATCGGTGCCAGGCACAAGGGCTGGTGCAACGGTGCCATTGGGATCAGTCGTTGTATCTCGTCAATCAGCGCGCTATCGACCCGCGCAGCCACTTCCCGACGGGCGCCGCCATGGACCACCCGATGCGCCGCGCCGACAATCTGCCATTGGCTGTTGCTGCCCAGCCAACGCATCAGGTTGCCCAGGGAAACTGCGTCCATGCAACTGTCGGCGCGCCATTGCTCCTGATGTTCGGCCTCGGATCCTGGGGCCTGATACACCAGCGTTGCCCTGCCCTGGCGCACTTCAATCATGCCGCTGCCCAGGCAATGGACCGTGGGTGCCGCCACGAAGTAAAGGGAAAACTTGAGGGTTGAAGAGCCCGCATTCAGCACCAACAACGCCGGGCAAGGGGCATCCATCATGCGCGGCTCCACAACGCCGGGGAATCCACGGCCTGACGGAAGCCGCCAAGCAGTAACCGTAATGCTCGCATCATGGGCCGCCTCGACACTCGATGAGGTTACAGGGAACCTTGCCCCAGGTTGGCCTTATCCTGGCATCCACGGGGCGCGGCTGCTTGACCTTCCTCAATAAAATGTTCCCGTTACGGTTCAGCGCGTTCCTGGCGCATCAATATCATCGACGAACAACACTTTGGCGTTTAACGACGAAAACACCCGCGGGAAAATGTTTTTTGAAAAACAATTCAATCAGTTAAGTATTGCGACTGATCCGCAGACACTTACATCTGATCTAAATCAACCAGACCCAGCCCCTTCGCGCAGAAATTAGATGCAGCAGTCGCACCCTCGCATTCGACGGTGCAGATACTCACGTTTTCGTGGAGGCTCGTCATGGCTACGCATCTGCAAGGCTCTCAACCGATCGTCCCGCCGGCTGTCCAACCCGTGGCAGGCAGTCTGCGCAAGGTAGAACCCAAGCGCTTGTCGCTGAGCTTGTTGATTGCCCTGGTGGTCGGTTCGATGATCGGCAGCGGCATTTTCAGCCTGCCGCAAAACATGGCCGCCAGTGCGGGCGCCGGTGCGATTCTGATCGGTTGGTTGATCACCGGCGTCGGCATGCTGTCGCTGGCGCTGGTCTATCAGACCCTGTCCAACCGCCAGCCCGCGCTGGACAACGGTGTGTTTGCCTATGCGCGTGCGCTGGGTGGCGAATACCTGAGCTTCAACTCCGCCTGGGGTTATTGGATCAGTGCCTGGATCGGCAACGTCAGTTACCTGGTGATCCTGTTCGCTGCACTGAGTTACTTCTTTCCGGTGTTTGGCGAAGGCAATAACAAGGCGGCGATCGCCGGTGCGTCCGTGGTGTTGTGGGCGTTGCACTGGATGATCCTCAGGGGCTTGCGCACCGCTGCGCGGGCCAATGCGTTGACGACGGTCGCGAAGATCGTGCCGTTGCTGTTGTTCATCGGCCTGGTGATCGCCGCGTTCCAGCGTGAAACGTTCACTGTCGACTTCTGGGGCTCGCCAGCGTTGGGCAGTACGCTCGATCAAGTCAAAAGCACGATGTTGGTCACCGTTTGGGTGTTTATCGGGATTGAGGGCGCCAACGTGTTTTCTGCCCGTGCGGCGGAGCGGGCCAATGTCGGGCGGGCCACGGTGATCGGTTTTGTCATCACGTTGTTGCTGCTGATTTCGGTGTCCTTGCTGTCGCTGGGGGTGCTCAAACAACCGGAACTCGCCGCCTTGAAGAACCCCTCGATGGCGGGCGTGCTGCAGGCCGCGGCCGGGCCATGGGGCGCGGTGCTGATCAGCATCGGCCTGATTGTTTCGGTCGGCGGCGCCCTGCTCGCCTGGACGTTGCTGGCGGCCGAGTCGGTGTTCACGCCCGCCAAGGAAAAGGTCATGCCTGTCTCGCTGGGCGTGGAAAACACCCAAGGCGCGCCAGCCAATGCGCTGTGGCTGACCAACGGCTGCATTCAATTGTTCCTGCTGCTGACCTTGTATTCGAGCGCTACCTATCTCGCGCTGATCTCCCTGGCCACCTCGATGATTCTATTGCCGTACCTGTTCAGCGGCCTGTATGCGCTGAAATTGACCTGGAAGGGTGACACCTATGCCGGCCACCGCGCCCTGCAATTGCGCGACATGGCCATCGCGGCCGTCGCCACGCTGTACTGCATGTGGTTGCTCTATGCCGCCGGGCCGAAATACATGCTGCTCAGCGCCCTCCTCTACGCCCCGGGCTCGTTGATCTACCTGGGCACCCTGCGCGCCCGTCAGGGACAAGCGCTCAGCGGCCCCGAGACCGGCCTGTTGATCATCATCTGGGCGGCCGCGGCCTATGCCGGCTGGATGCTGTGGTCGGGGACGCTGACCTTGTAACGATGGGCTTGCCCCCGTGTTCTGTCCTGGCAGGCCGCGCAGAGGCCGTTCTGCTGCCTGCCTTCTATCTGAAGAGGAGTACCGAAAGATGAGCAATTCCGCAAAAAAAATGCCGGTCACTACCGAACATAAATCCGACCAGCATCCCATGACGACAGACCTGTGGCGGCCGCTGGAAAAACTGCGGCAACAGGTGGACCACCTGTTTGATGACTTCAATCTCGGTTCCGGCCTGTCGCCCTTCAGCCGGGGGCTGTTCGACGTTGAACCGTTCTGGCGTCGCGAGCTGATCGGCCATGGCATGCCTGCCGTGGACATCACCGAGAAAGACAAAAGCTACGAGATCACCGCCGAAGTACCCGGCATGGATCAGAAAGACATTGAGGTCAAACTGTCCAACGGCAGCCTGATCATCAAAGGCGAGAAACAGGAGGACAAGGAAGAAAAACGCAAAGGCTACCACCTTAGCGAGCGTCACTACGGTTCCTTCGAGCGGGTGTTCAACCTGCCCAAAGGTATTGATGCCGATAAGATCGACGCGAGTTTCAGCAAAGGCGTGCTGTGCATCTCGTTACCGAAAAAGCCAGAAGCCATGAAAGCGGATAAAGTCGTGCCGATCAAAGGCGAATGAATCCCAGGCGGCACTGCCCCTTGGCGGGAAACCGACAAGGGGCTTTTTTTATCTGCAGTGGTTCAACGCTTCATCCCCGGAAAATATCGAACAGCTCGATCTTCAAGAGCGTGCGAATGCGCAGGTAACGCCAGCCGAACGTCAGCCTAAGCCACATGTTCAGCGGCAGTCCGCTACGCGAAGAGATGATAGTCGGGGAAAACCAAGCCAATGCTGTTGAGTCGACGCGCAGGTGCCAGATGTGCTGCCTGGCAGGGGTGGTTGCAGGCCTGCGGCTGTCTTGCAGCAAACCCGACGACGTGTCGGGTGCTGCAACCGTTCACTATTTGCGGCTGGCTTTTTCGAGCATCCGGCTGGCGCGCTCATTGGCCTGATCGGCAGTCTGTTGCGCCTGATTGGCCGCCATCGCCGCCTGCTCCGCTTTCGAGTAGGCTTCATCGGCTCTGGCGCGTGCCGACAGCGCAGTGCTTTGAGCAGCCTCCAGGCGTGCATCCAGTTCTTTGGCCGGTTTGTTACTGCAACCAGCCGATAACGCGAGGAGGACGCTGAGCAACACTACGGGTAAACGCATATTCATGGGTATTCTCCTTGAGGGTCGTAGCAGGAACGCTCCGGCTACGGTTCAAGTATCCGGCGCCGTCGGTGCGGGGCTCTGATTTTTGTCAACTTTCGACCAAGAATCAGACCGAACCGTCAGTTCCCGGCGCCTTGCGAACGCCCGCCTGCCGTAGCGGCCAACAACGACTTCAGCGCGCTCAGCGAACGGGTATTGAGTACATCGCCCTTTTCCAGCCAGGCACGCCGGGCTTGCGCGACGCCGTAGCGCAAGTACGCAAAATCCGCGGTGCGCTGGGCATCCGAATTGATGCTGATCAGCACGTGTTGGTCTTTGGCGTATTGGCATTGAAGGTCGAACAGGTCCATGCGCTGGGGTTGCGCGTTGAGTTCCAGGCAGCAGCCGCGTGCAGAAGCGGCCCTGATGACGGCCGACAGGTCCATGTTCAACGGCGCGCGCTGATTGATCAGGCGACACAGCGGGTGCGCCAGTAGCGTGAAATAGCGATGATCCATGGCCCTGAGCAGGCGTTGCGTCTGTTGCCGCAGCGTCAGGTTGAAATGCGTGTGGACCGCACCCACCACAAGGTCCAGGCGAGCGAGAACAGCGTCTGGCAGCCCCAGGCTGCCATCTTCCAGAATCTCGACTTCAACGCCCTTGAGCAAGGTGATGCCGCGCAGGCGGGCGTTGAGCGCATCGATCTGGTCGATCTGCTTCAGCAGCCGCTCGCCGTCCAGGAAATGATCGGTGATCGCCAGGTATTCCAACCCGGCTTGCTGCGCGGCCAGTGCCATCTGTTCCAGGGTATTGGCGCCATCCGCGTCGCAGGTGTGCGCGTGCAAGTCACCCTTGAGATCACTCACTTCCACCAGCCTGGGCAAACGCCCGCTGAGTGCCGCCGCGACCTCACCGCGATCTTCGCGCAGTTCCGGCGTGATCCACGGCAACCCCAGAGCCTGATAAACCGAGACCTCCGTGGCACCCGCCAGGCGTTCCTCGCCCTTGAACACGCCATACTCGTTGAGCTTCAAGCCCTGTTCCCGCGCCTGCTTGCGAATCGCAATGTTGTGCGCCTTGCTGCCGGTGAAATACACCAGCGCGGCGCCCCAATCCGCAGGCTTGACCACCCGCATGTCGACTTGCAGGCCGGAGTCCAGTACGACACTGGCCCGCGTGCGGCCTTTGACCAATATGGTGGACACCTCCGGGTGCTTGATCAGGTGTGCAGTGACCGCCACTGCGGGCGCTGCCGCCACCAGGATGTCGATGTCGCCCACGGTATCGCGCATGCGCCGCAGACTGCCGGCCAGCCTCGCGTCCTCGACCCCGGGCAGTTGACGCAGATACTCGATCAACTGCAGCGCCACGGGCTCGACAACGCCCAGCGGCAACCGGCGATCCTTTCCGAGCCCCTTCTGCGCGGCGCTCAATAAGCGCGCCTCGAGCCTTTCGCCAAAACCGGGCACATGGCGGATGTGGCCCTGCTCGGCGGCCTCGCACAGTTGCTGCGCGGTTTCGATTCCCAGGCCGTGATACAGGTGTTTGATGCGTTTGGGGCCGAGGCCGGCGATGGACAGCAGTTCAACCAGCCCAGGCGGCAATGTCGAGCGCAGGCGCTGCCGCAGCGCACAATCCCCGGTGCTGGCGATTTCACTGATCTTGGCCGCCAGATCGACGCCGATGCCCGGCAGTTTCGGCAAGGTTTCCCCACGCGCAATGAGCGGCGCCAACTCGACCGTCAGCGCCCTCAGCGTGCGCGCCGCAACCCGATAAGCACGGATGCGAAACGGGTTGGCGTCATCGATTTCGAGCAGGTCGGCGATATCGTCAAACACCGCGGCAATGTCCTCATTGCTCACCGCCTGCGAGCGCTTGACCGCAGACGTCGGTGTGCTGGGTGCCTGCGGTGCGGCCGTGAGCTTCATGGCCCCAGCCTGGCCATGTAATGCGCGACTGCCTCGGCATCGGCGTCCGACAGTGTGTGCGCAATCTGGCTCGTCAGGTCACCGCGCTCACGCAGGTCGGCCTGTTGAAACACCTGGATCTGGCGAATCATGTACGCGGCATGCTGGCCTGCCACGCGTGGGGTCTGGCCATGGCCCCGGCCCTCGGCGCCATGACAGGCGCTGCACTGAGCGATGCCGGATTCCGGCACGCCGTGGCGAAAGATCAATTCGCCCCGCGCGTCAGGCGTTTCGGCTTCAGCCTGCATGGCCGGCTGTTTTGAATAGTAGTCCGCCAGTTCAGTGATCTGCGATTCGGTCAAATGGGTAAAGCCCCACATGTATTGAGTCGAGGCTTTATCCATGCGCGTATGGTTTTTTAAATCCGTCAACTGCTGCTTCAGGTAGTCTTTTTGCTGGCCGGCCAATTTGGGAAACAACGGCGATACCGACTCCCCCGTCAGCCCGTGGCACAGCGAACACACGTCGTTTACCAAGGCCAGCGCGGGCATGGACGCGGTTTTTTGCGATGCCCGGTCGCGGGTGTCGGTACAGCCCACAAGGGCCACCACACAGAGGGCAAGCGTCAGGTGTGATCGATTGATAGAGCACCTCATATCACAAGCCTCCATGAGCCGCGTCGGTAGCCGGCGCGTACCGGGTTCAGCCACATTGGCTCAAGGCCGTGCAGGCTTTATTGACAAAACTCAATGATTCACCTGGGTCAGGGTGTAGGAATAGATAAACACTGAAGGGGACGACGGCCGTGAGCACACCCGCCCAACGCATGCTGGATAAACACTATGGCGCGTCTCGGCAGGTCGATAGAGCCGCCATCGCAGCGGTCCTGCGCCAATTTGCCGAGCCTCTGCCGGCGTTCGATTCTGCAGCGTTCGGCGAAATGTTCGATCGCTACGCGGATGCGCGGGTGGTGCTGATCGGCGAAGCCAGCCACGGCACCAGTGATTTCTATCGCGCCCGGGCCGCCATCACGCAACGCTTGATTGAGCGGCATGGCTTCTCCATCGTCGCCGTTGAGGCCGACTGGCCCGATGCAGGGCATGTCGACAAATACGTCCGAGGGCTGGCCCCGTCGGCCTGGAAACGCCATATCTTCAGCCGCTTCCCGACCTGGATGTGGCGCAACGCCGAGGTCAAAGCCTTTGCCCACTGGCTGCACCGCTACAACCATCAACGCGCCAGTGAAGACCGTGTGGAGTTCCGTGGCCTCGACGTTTACAGCATGCGCAACTCGATCCATGAGGTGCTGCACTATCTGGACAGCGTCGACCCGCAACTGGCCCAAGAAGCACGGCGGCGCTACGGCTGCCTGACGCCCTGGCAGGATGACCCGGCCTTGTACGGTCACTTCGTCGAACGCAACGGTCTGATGCCCTGTGAACCGCAGGTGGTCGAACAACTCAACGTGATGCTGGCCAAGCAATTGGCCGGGCTCATCCAGGATGACGAAGGTTTTTTCAACGCCACGCAAAACGCCCGCGTGGTGCGTGCGGCGGAACAGTACTACCGCGCCGTCTATCGCGGCTCGACCGCGTCGTGGAACCTGCGTGACCGCCACATGTTCGACACCCTGCGCGCCCTGCTGGAACACCGGGGCCCGCAGGCCAAAGCGGTGGTCTGGGCGCACAACTCGCATATCGGCAATGCCGCTGCCACGGAGATGGGCTGGAAGGGCCAGTTCAACATCGGCCAGCTGTGCCGCAGTGCCTATGGCCGCGACGCCGTGCTGATCGGCATGAGCACCGACCGTGGCCACGTGGCGGCGGCCGACGATTGGGACGCCGAGATGCTCATCAAGGCGGTGCGGCCTTCCCGTCCCGACAGTTGGGAGCATCAGTTCCTCGAAGCCGGCGTGCCGGCGTCGCTGACCGACTGGCGCGACCCGCAGCGCGCCGAGCTGCGCACGGTGTTGTCCGCCACCCTGCTGGAACGCGCGATTGGCGTGATTTACCGGCCCACAACCGAACGCGACAGCCACTACTTCGAAGCGGTACTGGCCGAACAGTTCGACGCCATGCTCTGGTTCGAGCAGACGCAGGCGGTAAAGGCCCTGGCACTGCCCAAAAACGAGGAGCTGGAAGCGGAAGACGAAACCTTTCCGTTCGGTGTGTAAGGCTCACCTGCCGCGACGCATCTACAGCGGGTGCGCTTCAGTCGATTCGCGTTGCCAGGCCCGCTGCAATAACTCAATGACCTCTGCATCGGTGGTCTGGGGGAAATTCGAGTACCAGTAACCGATGGACATCATCCGCTCAGGAATCAGCGGGCAGATCACTTCATTGACGATACAGCGCAGGGTCTCCACCGTATCCAGCGGCGCGACCGGCACCGCCACGACGATCCGCGCCGGGGCCTGCACCTGCACCGCCTGGATCGCGGCGAGCATCGAGGCCCCTGTGGCCAGGCCGTCATCGATCAGGATGACCACCTGATCCTTCAACTGCAGCGGCGCCCGCGTGCCCCGGTAAACCTGCTCACGGCGCGATAACTCGCGAGCTTCCCGGGCGACCACCGCGTCATAACTGTCTTGATCAATCGAATGAGCCCGCAGCACCTCTTCATTGCGGATCTGGATACCGCCACTGGCGATGGCGCCCATGGCGAATTCGGGTTGGGACGGCATGCCGAGCTTGCGTACCACCATCAGATCCAGGCGCACCTGCAGGGCCGTGGCCACCTCATACGCCACCGGGACGCCGCCACGCGGCAAGGCCAGGATGATCACGTCGGGGCGGCGGGCGTATCTGAGCAACGGCTCCACCAGGCTTTGACCGGCCACCGACCGATCCTGCCAGAGCGTTTGCAGCGAAGGGCTATAACTCATGGGTCACCTCATCTGTGGTTTCATTGCACACCGCCTTTGCCGCGCTAGACCGCCAGTACGCCGCAAGGCACCTGATAGAGAATGTGTTCGGTGGTACTGCCCAGCAGCTTCTCGATGCCGTGATACTGGACCCGGCCCATCACGATCACATCCACCTGGTGTTCCTTGGCGAATTGACTCAACACCGCAACCGGATTGCCCAAAACGAAGTGATGACGATCGGAAGGCACGCCATAGTCTCGCGCCAGTTCGAGGAAGGTTTTTTCCTCCTTGCTCGCCAGTTCCTTACTGAGATTGGACAGGGCCATACCGCCCATGTCAGCCATGTAGATCGTCGACATATCGCAGGCATACAGCAGGTGCAGCTCGGCATCGCATTGCAGCGCCAGGCTGGTGGCCTGCTCAATGATGCGCTGGTTCAACGCGCTGTTGGCCGGTTGAACATTCGACACGTCAACCGCTGCCACGACGATGCGCGGCAAGGCATGCCCACCACCGCCGACCAGATAGACCGGAATCGGACACTCGCGCAGCAACTGCCAGTCCAGCGGGGTGAAGAACGCGCGCTTGAACGCGGACTCTTGCTGCACTTGTTTGATCAACAGATCGGGCTGTGTCTCAGTGACGTAATCCAGGATGTCTTGCTTGAGGTTGGTGGCCCAGGTCACCTGGGCGGTCACGTTGAGCCCCAGGGCATGGAGATTCTTGGTTTGGGCGTTCAGCCAGTCGCGGTGGTCCTCGAGGTAGCTGGCCCGAGCCTTTTCACGCACGTTCTCGGCCAGTAGCAACAAGATGTCCAACGGTGCTGCCAGCGCGACAATATGCAGGCTCGCGCCGCTGGCCTTGGCCAGGGCGGCAGCATGGCCGATTGCCGGGGAGTCACGCAGGGCGGGGTTGATGATCAGTAACAAACACTGGTATTGGCTCATGATCTGGCTCCAGGGAGGAATGAAAAACAGCCCACGCGTCCGGGGTCTTAACGGATGGGGCCAGGCGGCGGCGTCGCGGGAACCATGCGCCATCCCTCAGGGCACTGGCGTACGCTCGGGTAATAGCCTTTGGCGGAATCGCAGTAGTACCAGGCCGATGGCGCGGCCGTGACGGGCTGAGGCTCGACCACCACCGTCGGCGGGCTGGCCGGGTAGTAGTAAGTCGGGGCGGGATAGTAATAAACCGGATACGTCGGGTAGTAATACGG
>NZ_VJWO01000072.1:0-21469 GCF_014889455.1 Pseudomonas sp. K8 | reverse complement strand
CTGAAAATGTGGGAGGGGGCTTGCCCCCGATAGCAGTGGTTCATTCACTTATTTGTAGCTGACCCCCTGCAATCGGGGTCAAGACCCCTCCCACCTTAAGCCACCCCCTACGAAACACCAACACATTCCCCACCATCACCAACACCAACCCCATCAACGCCGGCGCAGTCCACTGATACCCCTCGGCAAACGCCGACACATTCAGCGCCACCACCGGAAACAACACCGTGCAATACGCCGCCCGCTCAGGCCCCATCCGCCCCACCAACGTCAGATACGCCGTAAACCCAATCACCGACCCCGGAATCACCAAATACCCCAACGCCCCGACATACCGCGCACTCCAGTCCATCTCGAACGGAATACCGCGCACCACACAATAGGTCGCCAACATCACCGCACCATATGCCATGCCCCAGGCATTGGTAGTCAACGGCCGCAACCCCGCCTTCTGCTGCAGGCTCGAAAGCATATTGCCAGCCGAAAAACACATCGTCCCCAACAGCGCCAAACCCAGCCCGAGCAAGGTCTGCGGGCTCGCGGTGTGCCCCGCCAGCTCCGGCCAGAACAACAGGCCCAGGCCCAGCAGGCCAAGGCCGCCGCCCATCAACACATTGCGCGCGACCCGCTGGCCAAAAAACACCCGCGCATTCAGGGCATTCCACAGCGTCGCCGTAGAAAACACCACCGCCACCAGCCCGCTGGGAATCCACTGGCTGGCCGTGAGAAAACACATGAAGTTCACACAGAACAGGCACAACCCCTGAGCCAGGCAGATCAGATGCCCGCGCCGGTTCATCACCTGCAACTTGCGGCTGAGCAGCAACAGCACAAACAACACCAACGCCGCCAGGGCGAAGCGATAGACAATCGACACGGGAATCGCCACCACGCCCAGTTGCCACTTGAGGGCGATCCAGGTGGTGCCCCAGACCAGCACGGTGAGTAAATACAGGAAAAGGTTCATAACAGGCTCCGCTGGTTGAGCCACAGTGTCGCCTTCAAGCCCTGGCCGGCGCTTGCAGATTCTTGCGCTTTTGTCGCACGGCGGGCTCACAGCGCCAGCGGCTCGGAGTAGGATGCAAGGCGTCGGAGAGTACACACCATGTCAACGCTGGAATCCCTGCAAGTCTTTCAAGCCCTCAACCGCTCGCCCCACGCTCGCCTCGAAGCCTGCGCCGAGCTCGGTGACGGCTTGTCTGCGGCGTTGTGGAGCAACCACCACGATTCCCAGGACTACCAGGCGCCCGGCCATCACACCTTGTCCTGCTACATCGGCGGCGGCACCGGCACGTTTCGTCGCGACCAGCCGGGCACCAAGGGCGGGCCCGACAAGTTGTGCATCCTGCCGGCCGAGCATCAGTCGGCCTGGGTGATCAACGGCGACATCCGCCTGGCCCATGTGTATTTCAGCCAGGCGCAATTCGCCCTGGGCTGCATCACCCTGCTCGACCGCGAACCGCGCGCGCTGCAATTGCAGGAAAGCACCTTCCTCGAAGACCCCAGCCAGGCGCGACGCTTTCACCAGTTGATCGCCCTCAACTGGCACGAGCCCGCCGAACGCCTGCTGACCAGCAGCCTGGCCCATGAAATGCTCAGCCACACCTTGCTCAGCCAAGTCGGCGCGCGCGACGGGCTGCGTTTGAAAGGCGGGCTGGCGGCGCATCAGCGGCGGTTGTTGGTGGACTACATCGACCAGCACCTGGATGACCCCATCAGCCTCGGGCAATTGGCCGGGATGTGTGCGCTATCGGAATATCATTTTGCGCGGATGTTCCGCCAAAGCTTCGGCCTGCCGCCCCATCAATACCTGCTGGCCCGGCGCCTGGCCCGCGCGCAGAACCTGCTGCGCAGCGGCAGCCTGCCCGTGGGTGACATCGCGTTGATGTGCGGCTTCTCCAGCGCCAGCCACTTCACCCATCGCTTTCGCCAGGCCATGGGCGCGACGCCCGGCGAATACCGTCAGGCGTTCTGCGCTTAAACCATCAAGCCCAACGTCTTGGCCTTGGCCACCGCCTGGGTGCGTCGCTCCACGCCGAGCTTGCTGTGGATACGCCGCGCGTGGGTCTTGACGGTGTGCAGCGAGATAAACAAGCGGTCGGCGATTTCCAGGTTGGAGTTGCCCAGGGCGATCAGTTGCAACACTTCCAGCTCGCGTTGGCTCAGCGGGTTGTCCGCCGTGCCGGTCGGCGAGGCCTGCGGTTCCAGGCCCAGCTCACTCAACAGCCCGGGCGAGCGTAAACGCAGCTCGCGGATCGCTTGCTGCACCTGGCAACGCCCTGCCAGTTCCAGGCCGTGTTGCAGTGAGCGACGCGCCACCGCCGGTTCGCCCAGTTGCCAGGCCACCTCCCCCAGCACCAGGTGCAATTCGGCCTCCAGGCACAGCATGCCGCGTTGGCGGGAAGCGTCCAGCAGCGCGTTGAGCCGCGCCAGCGGTTGATCGGCGACGCCCAGTTTGACCTCGGCCAACACCAGCAGGTATTCAAGACGCGGGATCAATTCCAGCGTGGCCGGCGGGGCCTGCTTGGCGTCGGGCCCTCGGAAATGGCGGAGCACCCGGCGCAGCGCTGCCACCGTCAATTCGGCGCGGCCCTGTTGCAACCAGAAGTGCCCGCTGACCAGCAGCAACACCGCGCGGTACACCGTGTCCGGCACCTGGCGCTGCTGCATCAGGCGCTCGGCCTCGCGCAACTGGATAAAGGCCTGGGCGTAATCACCGTGATTGGCCGCCAACAGCGCAAGGCCCAGATAGCCATACAACACGCGCTTGTCCTGGCTGTGCAGGCACATGTTCAAACCCGTCTCGAAGCACTCGGCAGCCAACGCGTCCTGCCCCTGGCGCAGGGCCAGATGCCCACGCCGCAAGGCGATGCGTCCGACCAGCGGCCCGGCCTTCAGCCGCTGCTTGAGCAACATCGCCTGCACCTGCTCCAACAGGTTTTGCGCGCGGTACGGCGCGCCGCGCTGTTCGAGCAATTGCGCGTGATCCAGCTCCAGCAGGGCTTCGAGCAACAGCGAACCATGGGCCCGCGCCAGGCACAGCGCTTCGCGGTTCAGGGTCTGGGCCGCCTCCAGCTCACCGCGCAGCAAGGCTTGCTGAGTCAGCCCCGACAGGCACATCAGACGTGACGTCCACGCACTGTCGGGCAACGCCTGCAAGGCCTCGAGGAAATGCTCGCGAGAACGTTGCGCATCACCCGCCAGATGCAGCAACCACCCCCACTGCGCCTGCCAGCGCGCCAACAACAGGCGTTGCTGCGGCGCCGACGGTTGCGGGGCGAAACGCGCCAGTTGGCCGATGCACAATGCGGCCTGCTCGAAGCGCCCGGCGAACAGCAACGCGGCCGTGACCAGCCCCACCAACTGCGCGGAACACAGCATCAGCTCGTCACCGTGTTGTTCATGCAGGCGCAACAACAGCACGGCATTCTGCTGGCGGAACAGGTCTTCGAAGCTGAAGTGCTGCAACAGGCTGACGGCCACTTCGTATTCTTCGGCCAGCAGCGCCTGCTCGAACGCGGCTTGCCAGTCGCCCTCGGCACTGAACCATTGGCAGGCCCGTCGGTGCCAGGAGCGTTTGGCCGGCCAGGGTTCATCCCGTATCAACTGCGCAAGCGGCGCGAAGACTTGCAGCCAGTCGGCGACATCGTCCCAGGGCTGGATAAATGCGCCGAGCGCCTGCAAGTCCCGCAGGTACTGAGCGCCATCGCCAAAGCCGAACAGGTGCTCGCACAAGCCCGCATTAAAACGCGGCAAATGCGCCAGCACCCGCCAGGCTTCCTCCAGTTCCGCCGGCAAGGTGCTGAACAGCTCGTGTTGCAGGTAGTCGAGCAAGGTCTTGTCGGGATGGCCGTCGCCGAGCAAGGCGATGCGAACCCCAGCGCACCAACCGGCGCTGAACCGCATCACGCGCTCGATGCTGTGACCCGGCGCCTCGCCGAGCAGGGCCTGGACTTCCTCGGCGCTGAAGATCAACTCGGCCGCGCTGCATTCCAGCAGCTCATCGTCGAGCAGCAGCCGCGGCCAGTTGCACCCAGGGCGCCGCCGCGCACCCAGCCACCAGGTCAGCGCCGGGTGGCTGGCGCTGAGCAGGCGGTCGAGCAAGGCGTCCAGTTCGGGCGCGGGCAGACGGCTGAAATCATCGAGAAACAGCCACGCCGACGTCTGCCAGCGGCTGAGATCCTGCAACAGCGTGGCTTCATCGGTAAACGCCAGGCCCAGGTTGTGCGCCAGGCGCCGGCACAAATCCAGCGGGCTTAGCGGCACGCCATTGAGCGGTAGCCAGTACACCTGACAACCCGCCGGCGCCTGCAAGGCGCACTCGGCGAGCAACGCGCTCTTGCCACTGCCGCCCGGGGCACAGAGCAACTTGACCCGCGCCTGCGCCGCCAACAACGGCTCGGCCAGACGCGGGCGCAACAGATGATGGGCGGACAGCCGTGGCATGAATCCAGGACGGTCCAGGCAGCGTGTCATGGCGGTCATTGCTGCATCCTGCGTTTTTATTGTTATGCAACCTGACACCTACCCTAGCCCCGTGCTCGGCGAATATTGAAGAAGTATTCAGCAGGGTGATTAATGACCATGCACAAAACCCAATGTGGGAGGGGGCTTGCCCCCTCCCACATTAAGATTGCATTTCAAACAGGCATCAACGCACGTCCGAAGGCATCAACGCACGCCCGAAGCCCTCAGCGCCGCTGGCGTGTAGTCCGCCGCCTTGGCCGCAAACCCGAACACGAAGCTGCTCTTCTCCTCATTCTTCATACCCAGGGCGATGTAGCGTCCGGCGATGAGGTCGTACAGGGTTTCCACGGTGTAGGCCGGCACCTGATGGTCGTAGTAGAACTGCGCATGACCTTCGGCGACACGCCACAGTTGGCCGCGGCCGTCATAGTGATCCACCAGCGCGACCTGCCAGCTGTCTTCGTCGATGTACATGTGGCGCTTGGCATAGATGTGCCGTTCGCTCGGCTTGACGGTGCCGACCACTTCCCACACGCGGTGCAGCTCATAGCGGGTCAGGTCCTGGTTGATATGCCCGGCCTTGATGATGTCGTCGTACTTGAGGTTCGGCGAATCGAGCTTGTAGCTGTTGTAGGGGATGTACATCTCTTTCTTGCCCACCAGCTTCCAGTCATAGCGATCGGGGGCGCCGGAGAACATGTCGAAGTTATCCGTGGTGCGCAGGCCGTCGGACGCGGTGCCCGGGCCGTCGTAGGACACTTGCGGCGCCCGGCGCACACGGCGCTGGCCAGCGTTGTAGATCCAGGCCAGGCGCGGTTCCTTGACCTGGTCGAGGGTCTCGTGGACCAGCAGCACGTTGCCCGCCAGCCGCGCCGGGGCCGTTACCGATTGCTTGAAGAAACTCAGCACGTTGGCGGCCTTGGCCGGGTCAATATCCGGAATCGCCTGCGGCACCGCGACTTCTTCTTCAAAGCGGATCGGCGTGTAGCTGCCGTTCGTCTGCGGGGTGGCCTGGGTGATGATGCGCCGCAGGTTGCCGCCGTGGTAACGGGTGATGTGGTTCCACAGCACCTCCACGCCATTCTTGGGGATCGGGAACGCGTAGTAGCGGTTGCCGGTGAAGTTCTCCAGGCCGTTGCCGTCGTTGATCGCATGCACGTTCAGCGCGCTGCGCTTGATCGACTCGTAGATATCCGGCGGCAGGTTGACCGTGCGGTGGCTCGGGTACACCGGGATCTTGTAGGTCTCGGGGTAACGCTTGAACATCGCCACCTGGCCGTCGGAGAGTTTGTCCTTGTATTTGTCGACGGTCGCGGCGGTGATCACGAACAGCGGTTTTTCATTGGCGAACGGGTCGGCGAGGAAGCCCTTGCTGTCCACCGCACCGGCATTTTTTGGAATGCCGCCGGTCCAGGCCGGGATCGAGCCATCGGCGTTGCCGGCCTTTTCGGCGCCGACCGGAGTCAGGCTGGTGCCGAGTTTGGCGGCTTCTTCGGGCGACACGGCCGCCATGACGTTGGCGGCCAACACACTCAGGGCCATCACAGCAATTAACTTACGCATAGAGTCTTGTCCTTCTTTAAGCCAAATCAGAAGTTCACGCCGAAGCTGAGGGCGAGGAAGTCGCGGTCGGTCAGGGTGTTGTAGTCGCCACCAAAAAAGTCGGTGTAACTCAGGCTGGCGGTGTAGGTGTTGCGGTAGTCCGCATCGACGCCGACGCTGATCGCCTTGGCGCCCTGGTTGAACAGGCCGTTGGGGCCGTAGCCGTTGACGTCGTGGGACCAGGACAGGTTGGGCTTGAGGTTCACCCCGGCAAACACGTTGTTGTAGTCGAGGATGGCGCGGGCACGATACCCCCAGGAATTGGCCGTGACGAAACCGTCGGTGTCGCCACCGTAACCATAGGCGCCGTATACCGAGTCGCGGCCGTAGCGCAGTTTGCTTTTCGCTTCCAGCCCGCCGACGTGGACGAAGGCGGCCTCTCCCACCAGGGTCAGGCGTTCGGCCCCCAGTACCTGGTCGAAGAACTGAGTCATGGTGCTCTGGATCTGGGTGATTTCCTTGCGCCGGTAACCGGCGTTGTCAGCGCCGAACGAGCTGTGGATCGGCGAGGCGGTGTTGCCGGCAATCGGGTTGATCAGGGCCAGGGTCAGGTCGGTGGTGTTGAGTTGCACCGGCGCATTCGGGCGGTAGCTGATTTCCCCGGTCCAGGCCGTGCCGGTGGGCAGGGTGGTGGAGAAGCTGGCACCGTACAGGCGAATGTCTTCCGGGTAATCGAGATAGTACTGGCCACGGCCGAGCATGGTGCTCTGGGCCAGGGCCGAGCCGGTGCCTGGCGCAATGGCGTTGGCAGCGTTGACGATGCCCCCGATGGTGGCCAGGTTGGTGTTGGCGGTGAGGGTGCCGACGGTCGGCGTGCGGCTGTGATAGTTCATGAAGTACAGGCCGTACTCGGTGTCGTCGCCCAGCCAGCGCAAGGCCGCGCCGAATTGGCCGCCATCGCGGGCATCACGGTCCTTGGCGCGCTGCACCACGACGCCTTCACGCGTGACCTCAAAGCCCTGGCCGAACGCTGCGGCCACCGGTTGCAACGGCGCAATCGCCGGGCTGCCGACCGTGTAGTTACCGTTGCAACCGTGGGCCGCCACGTCGCCACCAAAGAACGTGCCGCAGTTATCCAGCACGGTGTTTTCCCAGTTCAACTGGTAGAAGCCTTCTACCGTCAGTTGGTTGGTCAGGCTCTGGGAGGCGAACAGCATATGGACCGGTATCAGCCCTTCCTTGATCTCGGCGCCGGGGCGGCGGAAGGCCGATACGTCGATGGGGTTGATGCTGTTGATGGAGTTACCGATGAACGTACTCTCGCCCCAACTCACCACCTGCTTGCCGACGCGCACGTTGCCCGGCAGGTCGGCGATGGAATAGTTGTGATAGACGAACGCATCCAGCAGCTCGTAGCCGGAGGAGCGCGCACCTTCGTCGCGATGGTGATTGCTGATCTGCTTGAACTCGCGGTCTTCGTCCTGCAGTTCGAAGTCGTACCAGTACTTGCCGCGCACGAACACGCCGCTGTCGCCGTACTTGAGTTCCAGGTCGTGGATGCCTTTGAAGATCTTGGAGAAGGTCTCGCCCTTCTTGAAGTTCAGTCGCCCGTCATCCCCGGTGGAGGCCTGCCCCGTGCCGCCATTGGACACGCCCACCAGTTTCTTGTCGGCATCGCGCATGCCCCAGCTGGCGCCGACCGACAGCGAGGAATCGAATTGCCCTTCGATCTCGCCGATGTTGAACGAAACAGCCTGTGCCTGGGCACAGCATCCCAACGCAACCGCGGCGGCCAGCGCCTGCGGCGTGAAGATGGCGCGCATTGTTGTTTTTGTCATGCGTCTTCCCCGGTGAGTGACAGAAGGCCCCACCCTACTGCCGCCCTTCGGGAGCGATAAGCGCACCAAGGAGGTATTCGTGTTGTCGCCCGAAAGGATTAACGCCGCTCTGGCGCGGCTCTGCGCGGGGGCATGCGCCCCATGGATGGCGGGTTATCAGGCCGGTGGATGGCGCCATGGGGTGACTGTTGTCATATCCGTAACAGTCCTTGTCCTGAAGCGCTATTACTCATTTTGTTACAACCCTCTATTCTTGCCTGGCTTTCAGGGCAAACGGCCCGCTCCCACCTTCGGGAGAACAGCTGAAATTCGACGGATTGGCTACTGTATTCAATCTGTTACCGGTGTTCACTGACGTTGAGTCTGTCGCTCCTTGATCCAACGTCTTACTTTGGCCGCTGCTTTGCAGCGGCCTTTTTTATGCCTGAAAAAAACGGGGCGCCGTCAGCGCCCCGCAGTATTGCTGGTGTATCCGGCAATGATCAGAGACTGAACTTCTGCAAATTGGCCATCATCTCCTTCAAAGCCTCGATTGTGTCCTTGGGATGCACCGCGCCTTCGAAGTCACAGATCTGTTGCCAGTGCGCGGCCACGTCGTCCGGCGAGAACCCGGCTTCCGGGTCGAAGCCCACACCCAGGCTGCGTTCCCAGCGGGTCTTGCCGATCCAGCCGCCGCCCACTTCGAACAAGCCTGAGGTTTCCTGGCACGCCTCGCTGCCCAGGTACACCACCAGCGGGCTGACCAGTTCCGGCTTGAGACGCTCGAACACCTGCGGCGGGATCAGGCCTTCGGTCATGCGCGTGCCGCCGGTGGGGGCGATGGCGTTGACCAGGATGTTGTTCTTGCGCCCTTCCAGCGCCAGGGTGCGGGTCAAGCCATACAGGCCGAGCTTGGCCATGCCGTAGTTGGACTGCCCGAAATTGCCGTAGATGCCCGACGTGGACGCAGTAAAAATCACCCGCCCATAGCTTTGTTCACGCAGATGAGGCCAGGCGGCGCGGGTAACTTTGTAGGCACCTTCGACATGCACCCGGTAAACCAAGTCCCAGTCGCTGTCGTCCATTTTGTGGAAGGTCTTGTCGCGCAGGATACCGGCGTTGTTCACCACCACGTCGATACGGCCGAACGCATCCAGGGCGTTCTGTACGATTTTCTCGCCGTCGGTGACGGAATCATGGTTGGCTTCGGCGATACCGCCGGCTTCGCGGATTTGTGCGACCACACGGTCGGCCGCCGACGCATTGGCGCCCTCGCCCTGGGTGGAACCGCCGAGATCGTTGACCAGCACTTTGGCCCCGTGCCTGGCGAACAGCAGCGCATGGGCCCGGCCCAACCCGCCGCCGGCACCGGTGACGATCACGACCTTATCCTGGAACTGCACTGACTCACTCATACCGAACTCCAATGGCGACGATGGGAATGGCTCGAGTGTCAGGCACGGCGCCTGCGGTCACAATAAATACGGCCACGGCTGAATGGTGCGCGATAAGGCAGCAGGATGATCGCCTGTTTCAGGAATAGGCCATGCGCGGCGGCGCGTGCGCGATCTGCTGTCGAAACTCCAGGTAATGCTTGAGCACCTGCACCGGCGCTTCGATCTGCGGGTAGTGGCCGATATTGGCCAGCAATACCGTGTCGGCGTGGGGCACCAACTGGCGGTAACGCTCGACCATGTGCGCGCCGGAAATCGGGTCGAACTCGCCGTCGATCACCCGCAGCGGCACGTCGCCACGTTGCAGGGCGCCCACCCAACGCTCACGCAGGCGACGGCGCTGGGGAATGTAGTTGATCAGTTTATGCAGGATGCGCGGACCGTCATTGCAGTCGATCAGGCTCCAGAAATCATCGAGGGCGCTCTCACTGGGGCGGGTCTGTGCGCCGAAGATCTGACTGAAGCTGTCGGACAAGGCATTGCGCCCAAATGTGCGACCGATCATCCAGCCCAAGGGGCTGAGCAGCAGTTTCTGCACCAGGGCCAGGCGATGGGTTTCGGGGAACAACCCGCCATTGAGGAACACGCAACTGGCCATCTGGAAGCGGCCTTCGTGATGCCGCGCCAATAACTCCTGGGCGACGCTGTCCCCGTAATCATGGGCCAGCACATGCACCGGTTGTCGCACATGCAGGTGGTCGAGCAGCGCCTGTTGCAGATCCGCCTGTTCCAACAGGCAATAGTCGTGATCCAGCGGCTTGGCCGAATCGCCAAACCCGAGCATGTCGCAGGTGATCACCAGGTTGCGCTGGGCCAGGGGCTGCCACAGGTAATGCCAGTCCCAACTGGCGGTCGGGAAGCCATGGATCAGCAGCAGCGGCTCACCCTGCCCGGCCACCCAATAGCGAATGGTGTGGCCACGAAAAACAAAACTCTGGCCGCACTTGCGCCAGGCTCTGAGCGGAATTTCGGCGAGAGGCATCAACTTTTATACCCTGGATCTTGCAGGTCCAATTTACGCAGCAGCGCCGGCCAGGCCAGCGCGCCCCCCATACCTTGGGCGCTCTTTGTGACAGCCGCCACCATCGCCCTGGCCCCGGCGAGAATCTGTGGGTCGATGGCGATCAATTCAGCCCCGCCGTTGCGCGCAAGCACTTGGATATCACAGGCGCGCTGAAAGGTGAACATCATCAAGAAAGTGTCGGCGATGGTCGCGCCGCAGGTCAGCAGGCCATGGTTGTGCAGCATCAGGAAATTGTTGTCGCCGAGATCGGCCTGCAAACGGGCTTTTTCCTCGTGGTTCAGCGCCACGCCTTCGTATGCGTGATAGGCCAGGCTGGACAACACGAACAAGGACTGTTGGCTGATCGGCAGTATGCCCTGCTTCTGCGCAGACACCGCAACCCCCGCCGCCGTATGGGTATGCAACACGCACTCCACGTCGTGGCGCACTTCGTGGATGGCGCTGTGGATGGTGTAGCCGGCCGGGTTGATGTCGTAGGGGCTGTCCATCCGTTTGTTGCCGGCCTGGTCGACCTTGATCAGGCTCGACGCCGTGATCTCGTGAAACATCATCCCATAGGGGTTGATCAGGAAATCATCGGTGCCCGGCACCTTGGCCGAGATATGCGTGAAAATCAGATCATCCCAGCCGTGCAGGGCGACCAGGCGATAGCACGCAGCCAGATCGACGCGCGTCTGCCATTCGGCGGCGCTGACCTGATCTTTGACACTCTGTGGCGATACAACGGGGGCTAGGCTCACGGCAACGACCTCCTTGACGCACTTTCTTATTATTTTTTAAGTGAAGGGTCAGTGTAGTCAGACGTCGTGGCGCAGGTAGTTGCCTTCGCAGCCAGCTTGATGGCCGCACGAGTCAGCCATGAGAATAGTTTAAATCTGTCCAAGTCGCGTCAGAGAAGTGCCGCCAACAAAGGCGCGGCAAACAGGTTGAGCAGCCCCGTCAACACCATCATCAGGCCTGCGACAGAGCCCTCTTCGCCCCCCACTTCATGGGCCCGGCTCACGCCCGCGCCGTGCGCGCCCACCCCAAACAATGCCCCGCGTGCCAAAGGCGTGCGCAGCGGCAGCCACTTGAGCAGCACACCCCCGAGCATGGCGCCGAACACGCCGGTGAACATCACGAACACCGCCGTCAGTTCCGGCACACCGCCGAGGTCGGAAGACATCGGCATGGCAAACGGTGTGGTGATCGAACGCGGCACCAGCGACATCGTCACCGCACTGTCCAGCGCCAGCGCCTTGGCCAGGCCGAACGAGGTGCCGATGGACGCCGCGCTGCCGGCCAGCATCCCCAGCAGCAAGGCCGACCAATACCGCGCCAGCAAACGTCGCTGCTGCCAGATCGGCACCGCGAACGCCACCGTCACCGGGCCCAACACCAGCATCAGCCAATGGGTGTCGCTGGCGTATTCGGCATAGGCGGTGTGCATCGGCACGGCCACCGCGAGCAGCAGCGCGGGCACCAGGATCAGCGGCGACAACAGGTAGCGCCCGGTCCGACGGTAGATCCAGCGACTGAAGAAATACGCGCCCAGGGTCAGGGCAAGCCAGAACACCGGCATCAGTTCAAGCTTCATGGCGCAGCTTCCAGCGACACACCATTTCCACGGTGAAGGCCGTCACCAGCATGACCGCCAGGGTGCTGAAGCCGATCACCAGCAGAATCCGCCAACCGTCATTGCGCACCAGGCCGCCGTAGTCCAGCAGGCTCATCAAGGCCGGAATAAAGAACAACAACATTTCCGCCATCAACACGCCCGCCCCCAGTTGCAGGGCCGCCGGCTTGACCAGGCCGGTGGCGAAGGTCGCCAGCAACAGGCCCAGGCCCATCACCCCACCGGGGATGGGCCACGCCAACCAGGCCACCAGTTGCGTACCGAGCAGGTAGATGGCCAGCAGCACGACCAATTCAGTCAGCAGACGGCCGACGTGTTTGAAGCTTAAACGTTTCATGGGCTTTGGGTCCTCGTAGGCCTCCATTTTAGAGAGAGCGCTTCCATCCCCACAGCGAATTGTTAGACTGCCAACTATTCCAAACTGGAATCGCACCCATGGAATTCAAACAGCTGCGCAGTTTTGTCGAAGTCATCCACCGCGGCGGTTTTACCCAGGCCGGGAAAACCCTGCACATCAGCCAGTCCGCCGTGAGCAAACAGGTCGCACAGCTGGAACACAGCCTGGACACGCCGTTGCTCGACCGCATCGGCTCGCAGATCCGCCTGACGGCCGCCGGCCAGGTTGTGCTGCAACGCGCCGAAGCCATGCTGCGCCTGCAGAACGAGTTGCTCAGCGAGCTGGACGACATGCAGCACCTGACCCGTGGCGAGTTGCGCCTGGGCTTGCCGCAGTTGGGCGGCGATACGCTGTTTGCCGACTTGTTCGCCGAGTACCGCCGGCGCTATCCGAACGTCACCATCCAGTTGCTGGAGGGCGGCAGCCGCAGTATCGAGCAGGCGATTTTGAGCGGCGAGCTGGAAGTGGGCGGCAGCTTGAAACCCAGCGACCCGGCATTCGCCTGGCAAGACTTCTGCGATGAACCACTGGATGCCTTGCTGCCGATGAACCACCCCTTGGCACAGAACGCCCAGGTGCGCCTGGAAGAATTGGCAGACACACCGTTCCTGATGTATCAGCGCAGCTTTGTCTTGAACGACCGCTTGACGCAGGCGTGTCAGCGGGTGGGCTTTACGCCGAAGGAAGGAGGCCGCAGCGGCCAGGCGGATTTTCTCGCCGCCCTGGTCGCGGCCGGTCAAGGCGTGGTGCTGTTGCCCAGCGTGGTCGCTCGCGGGCTGGTGCGGCCCGGGGTGGTGCGCCTCACGCTGAAGGCGCCCGACTTCCTGCGCTGGGACATCGCGTTTATCTGGCGTGAGGGCGCCTATCTGTCGAAAGCCGCCCAGGCCTGGCTGGCGTTGTTGCGGGAGTTTCCGGTCAGCCGCGCAGGGCAGTGATCAACTCCGCCAACCAAGGCTCGGCGTCGGTTTCCGGGGTGACGCTTTCGCTGGCGTCCAGGCGCAGCATCGGCTGCACTTCGCGCACGCCCAACTCGCTGAACAGCTCGCGCATGTGCTCGCCGCCGGCGCAGAAGGTATCGCCGTAGCTGGCGTCGCCCAGGCCGATGACCGCGCCCGGCAAACCGCGCCAGGCCGCGGGCAACTGGTCGCGAATGCTCGAATACAGCGGTTGCAGGTTGTCCGGCAGTTCACCCATGCCGGTGGTGGACGTCACCGCCAGCAACGCCTGCGGGGCGAAGGCCAACACGTCCGCCAGGGTCGCGCGCGGGTTGTGCCAGGCCTCGAAGCCGGCCGATGTAAGGATGCCGGCAGCGTGGCGGGCGACTTCTTCAGCCGTGCCGTACACCGAACCGGAAAGAATGGCGACTCTCATCAATACTGATCCTGTCATTGAGCGAAAGCCTGGGATATTACCAGTTGGGGCAAATATTTCGGCGCGCGTCGTGCAACATTCAAGACTTGCCATAAACTGGCAGTTCAAGCACACGCCAGGGACCGCGCAATGATTAACGCCAAGCTGCTGCAAATGGTCGTCAACGCTTCCAACGACGGGATTGTCGTGGCCGAGCGGGAAGGCCGGGACAAACCGCTGATCTACGTCAACCCGGCATTCGAGCGCCTGACCGGTTACACCCTGGACGACGTCCTGTATCAGGACTGCCGCTTCCTGCAGTCCGGCGACCGTGATCAACCGGCGCTGATGGCCATTCGCGAAGCACTGGACAGCGGCGGCGCCTGCCGGGAAATCCTGCGCAACTATCGCAAGGACGGCAGCCACTTCTGGAACGAGCTGTCGCTTTCAACGGTGTACAACCATGCCGACAAGCAGACCTATTTCGTCGGCGTGCAAAAGGACGTGACCTTGCAGGTCAAGGCCCAGCAGCGCGTCGCGCAATTGGAGGCGGAGTTGGCGCAGGTCAAGGCCGAGCTGGCGGCGATCAAGGCGACGAGCGGGTCTAACAAAACTTAGAAAATGCTGTCATTAGAGCGGATAATGGCGTTTTAACACTCTCCCCCTTGAGCAAGATCAATGCAACGCGACGCGCTTCTGACTCAGGACGAGTTGGATTTCATTCAGGACATGCAGCACAACCCCCAGCTCAACCTGCGGGATGCATCGTCGAGCCTGACCGTCAACGGCGCTGCGCAGCTTCGCGATTTGCTCACTCGGCTGGCTGCCCACGATCACGTCACCCTCCAGGCGCAATTCGATAACCAGCAACTCACCTTCCCGCTGCAGTTGGTGGAAGACGAGTTTCATGCCGTGCATTTACGCCTGGGCGTGCCGAGCATTTTTGAAGACGGGCCGATGATTCGTCCGTGGCGCCTGGCTCTTGAAACGCCGGTGGCGCTGGAAAATGTCAGGGGCAACCCAAGTGCGCTGTGGGTGCATGAGGTTTCGTTCAAGGGCGTGCTGCTGGAGATCCGTGGCCGGATCAAGACGCCGAAGACCTTTGCCCTGTGGTTCAGCCCTTCCGGCTATGAACGCATTGCGCTACGCGGCACGCTGGAGCGGGAAACCGCACGGGGACTGTTTGCCTATCGCCTGGGCCAGAGCAACCCGGATGAGACCGAGCGCCTGCGCCAATTCATCCTGCACCAGCACCGCCTGGTACATCCGCAGATGCACGCCTGACCTTCAGGTATCCAGGTTACCGCTGAGAAATTGCTGCAAGCGCCGTTGCATCAAGCGTCCTTCATTGCCCAGGCAGCCAACGGCGGAGCCCGTCAGATCGGCCTGGGCCAGGTCTGACGCGGCACCGGCAAGAAACAGCGGGCAATCGAGGGTCAACGCCAGGCGGTTCAAACGCCCGGCCAACGCTTGGGTGTGTGAGTAATTGGAGAAGAGGACCAGCGCCTCGGGTTGCGTCTTTTCACACACCAGCGTCAATTCATCGAAAGGCTGACCCATCCCCAGCACCTTCACGGCCAGATCGTCTCGACCGATCAACAGCCCCGCCACCAGCAATTCCAATTTACGGCACTCGCCGGGAATGGCCGCGAGCAATACCCGTGGCGCCGCCGACGCACACACCAGTTGCAAACGCTGCAACACCCGCACCCGCAGGAAGTTGTCGAAGAACAGCCATTCACTGGCTTGGCCGAAGCGCCCCTGATGACGCAACAGGTCGTTCCAAAGAGGCATCAGGATGTCCTGGAACGCCACGTTGAGCGGGTAGGTGGCGATCACCTGGTTGTACAGTTGCTCCAGTTGACGATCATCGAACGCGCCCACGGCCAGCACCAGGCGCGCCTGCCATTGCGGCCATTCGCCTAGCTCGACCGTGTCGTGTTCGACACGCACGGCGGCGGCCTGCTGATCGTCACGCGCAAGGATCTTGCCCACTTTGCTCACGGCCACGCCACGCTCGATCCAATCGACAATGCGATGAACCGTTTGAATATCGGCCTTGGAGTAGAGACGATGCCCGCTTTCGGTGCGCGTGGGTTGAATCAGGCCGTAACGCCGCTCCCAGGCGCGCAGGGTGACCGGGTTGATGCCCGTCAATCTCGACACGTCACGAATCGGAAACAACTCATCGGAATCGGCAGGGCTGGGGGCGGTAGATTCGCGAACAGGAGCAGTGATTTCGGGCATCAGAGGTCATGAACGTCCGTTTGAAAGTGAGTCCCATTTAACGCCTTTACCGCGATGTATATCAAGGTGTGTGCCTATCGGACCGATGTCGCTGGCGTATTTCTGCAAAACAGGAATAATCCTTGCTTACCGATAAAGCGTCGCTGCAACACCCCCGCAGCGTCGTCTGTGCGCCACCTACCCGGTTCAGCGCACCCGTCTATTTGGAGATACACAATGTCTACCTCACCCGTCACCCTGATGGTTGCGCGCCGCGTGGCCAAGGGCCGCTATGAAGAGCTGATGGCCTGGCTGCGCGAAGGCGAGCGACTGGCCACTGACTTCCCCGGCTACCTGGGCTCCGGCGTCCTCGCACCACCGCCCCTTGATGATGAATTCCAGATTATTTTCCGCTTTGCCGACGAAAAAACCCTGCATGCCTGGGAATTTTCCGCGTCACGCAGCGCGTGGCTGAGCCGGGGCAGCGAGCTGTTTGCCGACCCGTCCGAGCATCGCGTGCGCGGCATCGATGGCTGGTTCGGTGCAGTAGGTACACGGCCGCCGCGCTGGAAACAGGCGGTGGCGATCTGGCTGGCGTTTTTCCCGGTGTCGTTGCTGTTCAACTTCGGCCTGGGGCCATTGCTCGGCGGGCTGGACCTGTTCAGCCGCGTGCTGGTCAGCACCTTGGCGCTCACTCCGCTGATGGTCTACTTGTTCATTCCACTCTCGACCCACCTGCTGGCCAACTGGTTGCACCCTTCGCCGCCACGCGCCAAGGCCAGCGAAGCCGCGGCGTGAGTACAGGGGGGCTCGTCACTGGTATGATTTGACCCTGCCAGCGACTCGAGCCTCCCATGACTGCAACGAACGCCCCGATCCTGATCACCGGCGCCGGCCAGCGCGTCGGCCTGCATTGTGCCGAACGCCTGCTCGACGAGGGCCACTCGGTGCTTTTCAGCTACCGCAGCGAACGCCCCGGCGTGCAGGCGCTACGCGAGCGTGGTGCGATCGGCGTGTTTGCCGACTTCTCCAGCGAAGCCGGGATTCTTGCGTTTATCGCCGAGTTGAAGCGTCATACCCAAAGCCTGCGCGCGATCATCCACAACGCTTCGGCCTGGATCGCGGAAACCCCGGGCGACGAAAGCCGTGCCTTTACCGACATGTTCAGCGTACACATGCTTGCGCCGTACCTGATCAACCTGCATTGTTCACCCTTGCTGCATCGCTCTTCACCCGCCGACATCGTGCATATCAGCGATGATGTGGTGCGCAAGGGCAGCCGCCAGCACATCGCCTACTGCGCCACCAAGGCCGGGCTCGACAGCCTCACGCTGTCGTTTGCCGCGCAGTTTGCGCCGCTGATCAAAGTCAACGGCATCGCCCCGGCGATGGTGATGTTCAACGAAGGCGACGACGCGGCCTACCGTGCCCAGGTACTGGCCAAGTCGGCACTGGGCATCGAGCCCGGGCCCGAGGTGATTTACCAGAGCGTGCGTTACCTGCTGGACAACCCCTACGTCACCGGTACCACCCTGACCGTCAACGGTGGGCGGCATATCAAGTAAGCCGTTTGTGAGGATGTTGTATGACCTTATCCCTGCCCCACCACTATCGCGAGATCCTTAAAGGCCTGGGTGAAGACCCGGAACGCGAAGGCCTGCTCGACACCCCCAAGCGTGCCGCCAAAGCCATGCAATACCTGTGTCATGGCTACGAGCAAAACCTCGAAGAGATCGTCAACGGTGCGCTGTTCGCCTCCGACAATGACGAGATGGTGATCCTCAAGGACATCGAACTGTACTCGCTCTGCGAGCACCACCTGCTGCCCTTTATCGGCAAGGCTCATGTGGCCTATATTCCGACCGGCAGGGTGCTGGGCCTGTCGAAGCTGGCGCGCATCGTCGACATGTTCGCGCGGCGCCTGCAGATCCAGGAAAACCTCACGCGGCAAATCGCCGACGCCATCCAGGACGTGACCCAGGCCTCCGGCGTGGCGGTGGTGATCGAAGCCAAGCACATGTGCATGATGATGCGCGGCGTGGAAAAACAGAATTCAACCATGAACACCTCGGTGATGCTCGGCGCGTTCCGCGAGTCGAACACCACGCGCATGGAGTTCCTGCAACTGATTGGACGGAGCAAGTAGCAATGCCACAACTTCAACCAGGCATGGCGCGCATCCGGGTCAAGGACCTGTGCCTGCGCACCTATATCGGCATCAACGAGGATGAAATCCTCAACAAGCAGGATGTGCTGATCAACCTGACCATCCTGTATGCCGCCCAGGACGCCGTGCGCGACAACGATATCGACCACGCGTTGAATTACCGCACCATCACCAAGGCGATCATCGCCCACGTCGAAGGCAACCGCTTCGCCCTGCTGGAGCGCCTGACCCAGGAACTGCTGGACCTGGTGATGAGCAACGAGTCGGTGCTGTACGCCGAAGTCGAAGTGGACAAGCCCCACGCGCTGCGCTTTGCCGAATCGGTTTCGATTACCCTGGCGGCCAGCCGCTAACCCCTGGATTTACGTGAGCCCTATGACCGATCAACAACGCCTCGAACTCGAAGCCGCCGCCTTTCGGCGGCTGGTCGCACACCTGGACAGCCGCAAGGATGTGCAGAATATCGACCTGATGAACCTCGCCGGCTTCTGCCGCAACTGCCTGTCCAAGTGGTACAAGGCCGAGGCCGACGAGCGCCAGATCGCGCTGAGCCTCGATGACGCGCGTGAAGTGGTGTACGGCATGCCGTATGCCGAGTGGAAAGCCCAATACCAGCAAGAAGCCAGCGCCGAACAACAGGCGGCGTTCGCCAAAGGAAAACCCCATGACTGACCTGAACACCCTGCGCGCCAGCCTCGACAGCGGCGAACATCTCTTCGCCGACACCTTGGCCTTCGTTGCCGCCGGTTACGACTACCAGCCGCAAGCCTTCACCAACGGCACCGTGGAAAACGCCGCCGGGCAGAACGAAGGTTCGTGCAAGACCCTGGGCCTGGCCTTGCTGGAAGGGTTGAGCGACCAGCACGCCTTGTTGGCGTTTGGCGAGCATTACCGTTCGGTGGTCGCCACGCCTGAGGGCAGTGACCATGGCAATATTCGGGCGTTGATCGCGCATGGGTTGGCGGGGGTGAAGTTTGACCAGCAACCTCTGACTCGCCGCTGATCCAACGTGCAAAGCCGATTTAATGTGGGAGCTGGCTTGCCTGCGATGGCGGCGGTAAATCCTGCATAGACGTTGGCTGACACACCGCTATCGCAGGCAAACCAGCTCCCACAGTGATTGGATTACCAAATTGAGATAGCGATGGATCATCAAATCCCGCGCATAAAACCGGCTTTCGCCGGTTTTTTCATTTCAGCGGGTTCAGACCTAAGCGTTCTGCAAACCGTCGAGGTAACGCTCGGCATCCAGGGCCGCCATGCAACCGGCGCCGGCCGAGGTGATGGCCTGGCGGTACACGTGGTCAGCCACGTCACCGGCGGCGAAGATGCCTTCGATGTTGGTCGCCGTGGCATTGCCTTCGCGACCGCCCTGCACCACCAGGTAACCGTCTTTGGCGTCCAGCACGCCTTCGAACAGCGAGGTGTTCGGGGTGTGGCCGATGGCGATGAACACGCCGTCGACTGTCAGCTCGTCGAAGCTGCCGTCGTTGTTTTTCAGGCGCGCACCGGTCACGCCCATGTTGTCGCCGAGGACTTCATCCAGGGTGGCGTTGAGCTTGAGGATGATCTTGCCTTCAGCGACACGCGCGTGCAGCTTGTCGATCAGGATCTTCTCGGCGCGGAAGGTTTCGCGACGGTGAATCAGGGTCACGGTGCTGGCGATGTTGGCCAGGTACAGCGCCTCTTCCACGGCCGTGTTGCCACCGCCGACCACGGCGACCGGCTTGTTGCGGTAGAAGAAACCGTCGCATGTCGCGCAGGCGGACACGCCCTTGCCCATGAACGCTTCTTCCGACGGCAGGCCCAGGTAACGGGCGCTGGCGCCGGTCGCGATGATCAGCGCGTCACAGGTGTAGACGCCGCTGTCGCCGGTCAGGCTGTAAGGCTTTTTCGAGAAGTCGACCTGGTTGATGTGGTCAAACACGATCTCGGTTTCGAAGCGCTCGGCGTGCTCTTTCATACGCTCCATCAGCACCGGGCCGGTCAGACCGTGGACGTCGCCCGGCCAGTTGTCGACTTCAGTGGTGGTGGTCAACTGACCGCCCGCCTGCATGCCGGTGATCAGCAGTGGCTTGAGGTTGGCTCGGGCAGCGTAGACGGCAGCGCTGTAACCGGCAGGGCCGGAACCGAGAATAATCACTCGCGAATGACGGGTATCAGACATGACTCACTCCTGTCGACCGCCCGGACAACAAGGCGGCTGGAATAAAAAAGGACCGCGAAGCACTTGGGGAAGGCTTGAACTCGCAGATCCTGAAAATAATGGGTGCAGCGTATAGAGGGAGGCAAGATTAAGGAAATACGGAATAACAATCCAGCTCATAGGCAGTATCTATGCAGCAGGCCCAGCTGATCGACGCGTTTGTTTCTGCTGATGTCCTGGCATTGCGCGTGCTTTCGTCCTGAAGGCAAAGCCGGTAAGGTCGGCGCGTTCGTCATTCTGCTCGGAGTTCTCCATGCCCGCCCCTGTTCTTTCCGGTCCGCAATACCTGCGTGAAGGCCTCAAACTGGTGTTGAGCCCCGGCCTGCGCCTGTTTGTGCTGCTGCCGCTGGCGATCAACCTGGTGCTGTTCGTCGGCCTGATCTATTTCGCCGGCCATCAGTTCAGCCTGTGGGTCGACGCGTTGATGCCGACGCTGCCCGGCTGGCTGAGTTTCCTCAGCTATATCCTGTGGCCGCTGTTCGTGGTGCTGGTGGTGTTGATGGTGTTTTTCACCTTCACCATGCTCGCCAATGTCATCGCTGCGCCGTTCAACGGTTTTCTCGCGGAGAAAGTTGAAGTGGTGGTGCGTGGCACCGACGATTTCCCGCCGTTCAGTTGGGCCGAGCTGGTGGCGATGGTCCCGCGCACCCTGGCGCGGGAGATGCGCAAGCTGGGCTACTTCCTGCCGCGGGCCATCGGCCTGTTTATCCTGTCGTTCATTCCGGTGGTCAACCTGATCGCCGCGCCGTTGTGGCTGCTGTTCGGCGTGTGGATGATGGCGATCCAATACATCGACTACCCGGCCGACAACCACAAGCTGGGTTGGAACGAAATGCTCGCCTGGCTGCGCCAGAAACGCTGGCAGAGCATGAGCTTCGGCGGCAGCGTCTACCTGGTGCTGCTGGTGCCGGTGGTCAACCTGTTGATGATGCCGGCGGCGGTGGCCGGGGCGACGTTGTTCTGGGTGCGCGAGCAAGGTGCCGAGACGGCGTTGAACACACCGCGATAACGGTACGCTGGCCGGTCGACCGGTGCCGGAACTGATTGTTTTTTGAGGCCACACAACCTGAGCCGACCTTGGGGCAACCGAGGTCGGCAACCAAACCCGTGACAACAGGAACCTCACAATGATCAGCACGCTTCCCAACCTGCCAACAAACACAGGACTCAGGATCGACCCGCCTCCCATCGGGCCATCCCCCAC
>NZ_VJWO01000071.1:0-22136 GCF_014889455.1 Pseudomonas sp. K8 | reverse complement strand
GGATAGCGGTGCGTTTCTGGGCGGCAAGATCATGGAGATCGATGGTGCTTTGATCTTTCAACCAGAGGGGGCCTGACTATGGATTTTTTTCTCGTCTATACCATTGTGCTGTTTGTTGGGATGTCTATCCTCTTGGGATTGATGCTATTTGCCGAATATAAAAAACTCGACGAGTTGGAAAGTTACTTCAGTGAGAACGAAAAGGTTCGTTACCATAAGCGATTTTGGAAAAGAAATCAGCGGATCGACAGATTTCATCGGATGGGCCTGATGATTGATTTTCTATCAAACCCAAAACCCTTTTTGAAAGCAGGTCTTGTGACCGAGGCCGAGCTGGCGTCTGTTCCTATAGCACTCAAGCGTTGGGCGTTGTGGCCATATCGCATTTCTTATATCTGGCTTGTTGCATTAGGCGTTTGGTCCGTTTGGTATAAGTGGTGATGGATATTTCCTATGCTACGATGTCGTTGTTTCTTGCCTACACCATTGTAATGATTATTGGGACGTTCGTCGTCCTGGGACTGATGCTTTTTGCCAAACGTACAAAACTCGACGAGCTGGAAAGTTACTTCAGTGAAAACGCAGAGGTTCGTAAACGTAAGCAACTCTGGGGGCCAAACCCGCGGTTCGGCGGATTTCATCGCATGGGCCTGATGATTGATATCCTGCTAATGTCAAAACGCTACGTGAAAGAAGGTCTTGTGACTGAGGAAGAGTTGGCCTGCGTTCCGTTATCACTTAAGCGTTGGGCCGTGTGGCCATATCGCCTTGCGATGATTTTGGCTATTAGCTGGGGCTATTGGTGCACTTGGCTCTAGTGGTCGCTCGTTTTCCTACACCTGAGCAGTTGATGCTGTTTCGCGTAAGGAAAAAGGACAGTACGGGTTACTTCACCGGCACCTGGAACGACCGCGAAGGTCAACCCAAACCCTGCACAACGCCGCTGTCCATAACTGAAGCTGTCAACCCGAAGGCCTGGATATTCCGTACTGGCAAGGGCCGGTGCAGTTTGAAGGTGGGGTTTCTAGGCGGCAAGATCATAGAGAACGATGGTGATTTTATCTTTCAACCAGAGGGGGCCTGACTATGGATTTTTTTCTCGTCTATACCATTGTGCTGTGTGTAGGCGCTCTGGTTGGCGTGGGGCTGATGTTATATGCAGAGTGCAAAAAGCTCGAAGTGTTGGAAAGCTACTTCAGTGAAAACAAGCTGGTTTGCGATAACAAACGTTTTTGGGGAAGAAATATGCGGATCGACAGGTTTCAGCGCATGCTTCTGATCAATCAATTGTTAGGAATGCCCAAACTGCATGTAAAGAGGGGCGATGTGACTGAGGCAGAACTGGCTTCAATCCCGATATCCCTCAAGCGTTGGGCACTGTGGCCGTATCGTCTTTCTTTTATTTGGCTGATCGCATCAGTCGTTTGGGAAATTTGGTACCGATGGTAGCTCACCTGTCCTCACCGCCACCTGGATGAACCTGAGTATTCCGTACTGGAAGGGTCGGTGAGGTTTAAGGGCTCTGGAGATGACCAGGTATTAGCACTTTTCTGTAGGCACCGATCTTCTTCTGTGTAGGCAACTTCCTAAATGTGATTGAGCCCCCTGGGGCTTGTGTCCGGACAGTATTCGCTTGCCTATATTTCGACGCCAACTTCATTGGTGATTTGATATTCCAGCCAGAGGGGGCTTAACCATGGATTTTTTTCTCGCCTATACCATTGTTTGGTTTTTTGGAATGTTTGTCGTCTTGGGACTTATGCTATTTGCCGAATATACAAAACTCGACGAGTTGGAAAGTTACTTCAGTGAAAATGAAGAAGTTCGCAACAACAAGCGCTTTTGGCGACGAAACCAATGGATCGACAGACAATATCGCATGATGCTGATTTTTGAATACCTTGCAGACTCTAAACGTCATGTGAAAGCCGGTCTTGTGACCGAAGCCGAACTGGCGTCTATTCCTTTAGCGCTCAAACGTTGGGTGTTGTGGCCCTATTACCTTGCGTTCATTTGGGCTATCGCAACGGTCGTTTGGTCGGTTTGGCGCAGGTGGTGCAACGTCATCATCTGAAAGGCACTGCATTTCTTTCAAAAAATACTGTACATGCATACAGTAATATCCTACAATTCATCCCAGGTGACCGGATGTCACCTGACCTTCAGTTTTTAACTATGGATGGATAAAAAATGAAATCGAAAAAAAACCTTATGCTGGGTGCAGCCATGGCGGCCTCCTGCTTCGTTTCGGCCTTCGCCCTGGCCGAGCAATACCCTCACCTGGCTGCGCAAGCGCTTCAACCCAGCGTCAAACAGGCGTTGAAATCCAGTGCAAAAATCGCCGCCAACAAGGCTCCCACGGCGCTGAAACAGCAACTGCGGGCAGGCGCTCAGTCGAAGAAAGCGGTATTCGCCGCGAAGGCCAAGGCCGACTCGGTGGTGGAAGACAACACCGCACCGGCCCACGTCACCCAAGTACAGAAAGCCACTGCCAAACAGGCTGCTGCAGTGCAGGCGGCGCTGGTTCAGGGCTGTGAAACCACGCTGGATGTCAACGCGCTCTATACGATCACCGGCGTGCAAACCGGCGACCTGCTGTGCTACCACTTCAACCTGCCGAAGAAGGCCCGGATCAACGCTCTGCTGGTCAGCCAGACGGCGGGCACCGACATGTCGTTGACCTTGTTCCAGGACGACGGCCAGGGCAATCCGCTGCCCTTGGGCACCTCCAATAACCCGGGCACCGCTGATGAGAGCCTTGGCGGCGTGGTGCCGGCCGGTGATTACTACTGGTTCATGGAAGCCAACGCGGCGGTCCAGGGGTCGGGCTTTCAGTTCGGTGTGGCGGTCGATACCAACCTCGACGCCTTCGAACCCAATGACACGCCGGACACCGCCTTCAAACTGCCTGACACGCTGAACTACATCAGTGGCAATGCCGACAGTCTCGATGACGTTGATTACTTCGACTTCACCGCAGTACGTGGCCAGAGCGTGGGGATCGCATTGACTGCCGACGCCGCCAGCGGCAGCGCGCGGGGCAAATGGATACTGGAGCGTTTCGATGGCGCGCAGTGGGTCACCGTGGGCGCGAATGTGCTATCGACCTCGATCCCGAGCCCTGGCGTCGGAGGGGTGGTCAAGGTGCGCGTGCGTCCGAACCAGCACCCGAACGAACCGTGGAGCGCGACGGGCAAATACAACCTGTCGCTGGGTTCCAGCCCGCGGGTGAACAGCCCTGATGTAAAAGGCGAGGCGAACGTGTTGCGCATCCCGTTCTCCGCTTCCAATGTGGGCTATGGCTACATGACCACCCAAGCCTATCGCGACCTGACTTGGACCATGGGCCTGTCGGACAGCACCGGTGCGCCGCTGGTAGGGCTGCATCCGATTGTGTATCTCGATCAGCATATCAACCCGGACACCGGCAATATCGTCTACAAGGCCTACTCGGCAGCCACCGACAGCTCGGGTCAAGCCAGCGGCACGATCAACGTGGGCACGTGCTCCGGTGATTTCCAGACCACTTTTGTCGATTATGCCCAGGGCTACAAAAACACCTGGCGCAGCGACTTTAACTACGGCGTGTGGCGCATGGAAGTACTGGAGTATCCGGGCATCGGTGTCGGTGGTGACAATGTCGAGTACGTCAGCTTCGGCCACTTGTGCAAACAGACGCTGCTCAGCAGCACCAAGAGCTGATGCAGTAAACCGGTAGTACCCAGGGCATACAGGCCGAGCGCCTGTATGCCCTTTTTGCATTATGGCGTCAGCGCCAGTTTCAACGGCACGCGTGCCATGCTCCCGGGCGGTGGCGAATGTGCGAGTTTTTGCTCCAATAGGCGAGCCCGTAATAGGACGGGCTCAGGCGTGAACATTCAAATCAGCGGGTCCCAGCGTTGCGACCAGTCGCTTTCCGCCTTGACCACACCGCGCAGCAACTTCAGCGCCTGCTGCAACACGGCCGAATCCCGCGCCCGTGAGTACACCAGGAACGTCGGGAAGCTGAACTCCGGCGCCTTGGGCGCGCGTTGCATCACGCCGCTGTCGAGGTAGCTTTGCACCACTCGGGTACGGAAATATCCGGCACCGCCGTTCTCCAGAATGTACTGCAGCGCCAAGGGCCCGAGGTTGAAACTCAGCGCAGCGCGGGCCTTGTCGGGCAGCGCGGCGTCATGCTGCTGGCGAAACCCCGGGCCCCAGTCGATATACACATACGGGCCCGGCTTGCTCACCAGTTGCACCAGGATCAGCTTTTCTTCCAGCACCTGCTCCACCTGCAAACCCGGCCAGTACTGCGGCTGGAACACCAGCGCGGCGTCGAGCACACCCAGTTCCAATTGGCGCAGCAGGTATTCGCCCTCACGGATTTCCGTGCGCAGCGCATAGCCTGGGATATGTTCGCGCAAGGCCTGGGCCCAGCCGAGCATCAACGGGTTGCACAGGCTGACCTCACCGCCGATATGCAGCACATTGCGATAGCCCTCGGGCAATGGCAGGTCGCGGCGCGCGGCTTCCCAGGTTTGCAGCAGTTGGTTGGCGTACACCACAAAGGCTTCGCCGTCGGCGGTCAGCCGCGCACCGGCGCGGTTGCGCACAAACAGCGTGCTGTCCAGCTGGCTTTCGAGGTTCTTCACGCGTGCGGTGATGGCGGTCTGAGTGACGTGCAGTTTCTCGGCCGCCGCGGCCAGGCTGCCGCAGCGGGTGATCTCGAGGAAAGTGCGTGCCAGTTCGATGTCCATGAAGCCCCCGGGGATGATTGGGGGCCTATTGTAGTGGAATGCGCTCAAGAACTGTGGGAGGGGGCTTGCTCCTGATTGCAGTGTGTCAGTTGACTGATCGGGTTCTGGCACACCCCCATCGGGAGCAAGCCCCCTCCCAGCGTTGGGTTGGATCTACGCTGTTCCGGTGATCGGGGCTGGCAGGGGGGCGGTAGGGAATGCTTTTGCATATGCCTGGCAAACCCGCAACACCGTCTCATCGGCAAACCGCGCCGCCACCACGTGCAACCCCACCGGCAAGCCATTCGCCGCCAACCCGCACGGCACCGACGCTGCCGGTTGCTGGGTCAGGTTGAAGGGGTAGGTGAACGGTGTCCACTCCATCCATTCGTGCATCCCGGAGCCTGGCGGCACGTTGTGCCCGGCCTCGAACGCGGTGATCGGCATCATCGGCGACACCAGCACATCGTAGTGCTCATGGAACGCCGCCATCCGCGCCACCAGGGCTGCCCGTGCTTCCAGGGCCGCGCTGAAATCGTCCAGGCTCAGGCCCTCGCCGCGTTGCGCGATACGCAGCAGGCCGGGGTCGAGCAGCTGTTTTTGCGCCGCGCTCATCGGGCCGGTCAGACGGGCCGCGCCGGCCGCCCATAAGGTGTTGAACACCTCCTGCGGGTCGCTGAAACCCGGGTCGATCTGTTCGACATGGGCGCCCAACTGCACCAGGCCCGCCACAGCCCGGGCGACCACTTTGGCCACCTGCGGGTCGACATCGACGTAGCCGAAGGTGGGGCTGTAGGCAATGCGCAGGCCCTTCAAATCCACGGTCTCCGACAACCAGGGCGTGGTCCTTGGTGCGCCGATCAAGCCGTCTCGCGCATCCGGTTGTGCGACGGTTTGCAGCATCAAGACGCTGTCTTCCACGGTGCGGGTCATCGGCCCCAGGTGCGACAGGATCGTCATCGAACTGGCCGGCCACTGCGGCACATAGCCGAAGGTCGGCTTGATCCCGAAGGTGCCGGTAAACGCACAGGGAATGCGGATCGAGCCGCCGGCATCGCTGCCTTGGTGCAACACCCCCAGGTTCAGCGCAGCCGCCGCGCCCGCGCCGCCGGAGGAACCGCCGGTGGTCATGCGCGTGTCCCACGGGTTGCGGGTGATGCCGTACAGCGGGTTGTCGGTGACGCCTTTCCAGCCGAATTCCGGGGTGGTGGTCTTGCCCAGCAGCACCGCACCGGCCTTGCGCATAAACGCCGGGAAGGGCGCGTCCACGTCCCACGGGCCCTCGGCCGAGGTGGTGCGCGAGCCCTTGCGCGTGGGCATGCCGAGGGTCAGCGTGAGGTCCTTGATCGACGCCGGTACGCCATCCAGTGCGCCGCAGGGTGCGCCTTTCAACCAGCGCGCTTGCGAGGCGCGTGCGGCGTTGAGTGCGCCCTCGGCATCGACATGGCAATAGGCATTGACCAGCGGGTTATAGCGCTCGATGCGCAACAGCGCGTCTTCGGTGACTTCCACCGGCGACAAGCTCTTGTCACGAAAATGCTGCAGCAGTTGCACCGCCGTCAGTTGGCCGATCTCACTCATGCCTGATCCCCCTGTGCCGCATTGACCATGGCGCGCAGCAACACTGCGCAACCTGCCGCCAGATCATCCGGTGCGGCGTTCTCGATTTCGTTGTGGCTGATGCCGCCTTCGCACGGCACAAAAATCATCCCGGCCGGGCCCAGTTGGGCGACGAAAATCGCGTCGTGCCCGGCGCCGCTGACGATGTCCATATGGCTCAGGCCCAAGGCGTCGGCGGCGTCGCGCACGGCGTTGACGCAGACCGGGTGGAAGTCCAGCGGCGGGAAGTCGGCGGTGGCGGTCAACTCGAACGTCAGGCCGTGGCGTGCGGCGCTGGCTTCGATCACGCCGCGCACTTCATCGACCATGGCCTGCAGCTTGTCGGCATGCAGATGGCGCAGGTCGATGGTCATCTGGACCTGGCCCGGAATCACATTGCGCGAGCCGGGGCGCAGGCTCAGGCAGCCGACCGTGCCGCAGGCGTGGGGTTGCTGTTGATGTGCGATGCGGTTGACCGCGCTGACCACCTCGGCGGCGCCGACCAGGGCGTCCTTGCGCAGGTGCATCGGCGTCGGGCCGGCGTGGGCTTCGACGCCGGTGAGGGTCAGGTCGAACCACTTCTGGCCCAGGCAGCCCATCACCACGCCGATGGTGGTGGCGCGGTCTTCCAGCACCGGGCCTTGTTCAATATGCGCCTCGAAATACGCACCGACCGGATGGCCGAGCACCGCACGCGAACCGGCGTAACCGATGCGCCGCAATTCGGCGCCCACCGACAGGCCCTGGTCGTCCTGCTTGTCCAAGGTGTCCTGCAAGTCGAACTTCCCGGCGAACACCCCGGACCCCATCATGCACGGCGGGAAGCGCGAGCCTTCTTCATTGGTCCATACCACCACCTCGATCGGCGCTTCGGTTTCGATCTTCAAATCATTGAGGGTGCGGATCACTTCCAGGCCGGCCATCACCCCGAAGCAACCGTCGAACTTGCCGCCGGTGGGCTGGGTGTCGATGTGGCTGCCGGTCATCACCGGCGGCAGGGCGGGATTGCGCCCTGGGCGCCGGGCAAAAATATTGCCGATGGCGTCGACGCTGACGCTGCACCCGGCCGCCTCGCACCACTGCACGAACAGGTCTCGGGCCTGGCGGTCGAGGTCGGTGAGGGCCAGACGGCACACGCCGCCTTTGACGGTGGCGCCAAGTCGGGCCAGGTCCATCAGCGATTGCCACAGGCGGTCGCGGTTGATCAGTGGGGCGTTGCTCTGGAGCGGTTGTGCAAAGCTATTCATCTTCGAACTCCGGTCAGGCACTCAGGGCCAGGTAGCGGTTCTTGATCGTCGGGTCGGCGCGGAAGGCTTGCGCGCTGCCCTCGTACACCACGCGGCCCTGTTCGAGCACGTAATGGCGGTCGGCGAGCTTGTCGCAGACCATCAGGTTCTGTTCCACCAGCAGCACCGGCAGGCCGTCGTCCTTGACCTTGCGCAGGATCTTCACCAACTCGTCGACGATCACCGGGGCCAGGCCTTCGGTGGGTTCGTCGAGGATCAGCAGCTTGGGATCGTTGAGCAGGGCGCGGGCGATGGCGAGCATCTGTTGCTCACCGCCGGAGAGCGCGTGGCCGGCGTTTTTGCGTCGCTCCTTGAGGCGCGGGAACATGCCGTAGACGTCTTCGAGTTGCCAGCGGCTGCTCTTGCGTGCGGCGATGCGCAGGTTCTCCTCGACGGTGAGCAGGCGGAAGATCCCGCGGTTCTCCGGCACCAACGCCAACCCCTGGCGTGCGATTTCAAAAATCTTCTGGCCCACCAGCGCCTGGCCGTTGAAGTGGATCTGGCCCTGGCGCGGGCAGATGATGCCGAGGATGCTGCGCAGCGTGGTGGTCTTGCCGGCGCCGTTGCGGCCGAGCAGGGTCACCAGTTCGCCGGGGTTGACGGTCAGCGATACGCCTTCGAGCACGTGGCTCTTGTCATAGTAGGAATGGATATTCTCGACGATCAGCATCAGGCAGCCTCCCCAAGATAAGCCGTTCGCACACGTTCATCGGCGCGCACGAACTCCGGCGTGCCTTCCACCAGGATCTGGCCGTGGCTCATCACCGTGATGCGCTGGCTGATGGACATGACGATGCTCATGTTGTGTTCGATCAGCAGCACCGTGTGGTCGCGGCCCAGGTCGCTGATCAGTTGAGTCATGATCGGGATGTCATCGATGCCCATGCCCGAGGTGGGCTCGTCGAGCATCAACAGTTTTGGCTTGGAACAGATCGACATGCCCACCTCCAGCACCCGTTGCTGGCCATGGGACAACTCGCCGGCCAGGGTCGCGGCGCGGGCCGTGAGTTGCAGGCGTTCGAGCACCTGGTCGGCCATCTCCAGGTGTTCGCGCTTGCTCTCGACCCGACGCCAGAAATTCAAGGCGCGCGCACCGTCGCGACCTTGGGCGGCCAGGCGCAGGTTTTCGCGCACGCTGAGGTTCTGGAACAGGCTGGTGAGCTGGAACGAACGCGCCATACCGAGGCCGACGCGGGCGTGGGCCGGTTTGCGCATCAGTGGCTGGCCGTCGAAATGGATCGCCCCGGCGGTGGCCTGGCGTTCGCCGGTCAGGCAGTGGAACAGGCTGGTCTTGCCCGCGCCGTTGGGGCCGATGATGGTGTGGATGGTGCCGGCCGCGACCTTCAGGTTGACGCCGTTGACCGCATGGAACGCGCCATAGGCCAGCTCCAGGTTGTTGGTTTCCAACAGGATGCTCATAGCCCTTGCTCCTTGGCGACGACGACGGCCTTGCGGCGGCCGCGTACTTTCTCGAACAGCGACGCCAGGCCGCCCCACAAACCACCGCGCATGAAGATCACCACCAGGATCAGGATCATCCCCAGCAGCATCAGCCAGCGCGGCCACAGGTCGGAGAGGAAATCCCCCAGCAGCACGATGGAACCGGCGCCCAGCAACGAACCGAACAGCGAGCCAGTGCCGCCGACGATGGTCATGATCAGGATGTTCTCGGACATCGCCAGGTCGATATTCGACAGCGGCACAAAGTGCAGCAACATGGCGTACAGCGCCCCGGCAATCCCGGTGACCGCGCCGGACAGCACGAACACCAGGATCTTGAAGTGGCGCGTGTCATAGCCGATGGCCGAGGCACGGGTTTCGTTTTCGCGGATCGCCATCAGCGTGCTGCCGAATGGCGAGGCGATGACGCGGCGTGCGCCGATAAAGATCAGCAGGAACAGCACCGCGACAAAACCGTAGAACGCGCGGGCGTCGGCCAACGACAGCAACACGCTGTCGCCGATGCGGATCTCCGGGCGCGGCACGCTGAGCAGGCCGTTGTCGCCGCCGGTCCAGTCGCTCAGGGTGTAGGCGACGAAGTACGCCATCTGGCTGAACGCGAGCGTCAGCATGACGAAGTAGATACCGGTGCGGCGGATCGCCAGGGCACCCACCAGCAGCGCCAGAAAGCCGCCGGCTACGGCGGCGCCGAGCAGCGCGCTGAACAGACCCAGTTGCAGGTGAATCATCAGCAGCGCCGCGCAGTACGCACCGGCCCCAAAGAAGATGCCTTGGCCGAACGACAACAGCCCGGTGTAGCCGAGCAAGAGGTTGCAGGCCAGGGCGGCCATGGCAAAGATCAGGATTTCGCTGGCCAGGGTCGCCGAGGGCAGGACCAGCGGCAGGCCGATCAGCACTGCCAGCACCCACAGCAACATCGCTTTGGATTGGGTCTTGGCGAACGGCAGGGGATTTTTCTCGCTCATGTCAGGCTCTCCCGAACAGGCCGTAGGGGCGGACCAGAATCACCACGGCCATCGCGCCGTAGATCATCAGGCTAGCACCCTGGGGCCAGAGTGTGGTCATCAGGCTTTGCACCACGCCCACCAGCAAACCGCCGACCAGCGCACCGCTGAACGAGCCCATGCCGCCGATGACGACAACCACAAAGGCGATCCCGAGAATTTCCGGGCCGACAAAGGGCTGGGCACCGCGCAACGGCGCGAACAGTACGCCGGCCATGCCGGCCAGGCCGACGCCGAGGGCAAAGGTCATGGAGAACAGGCGGAAGATATTCGTGCCCAGCAGCGACACGGTTTCGGTGCTCTCACTGCCGGCGCGCACCAGTGCGCCGAAGCGTGTGCGTTCCAGCAGCAGCCACAGGCCCAGGCCCACCAGCCCGGAAAATACGATGAGGAACAGGCGGTAATAGGGATAGACGAAATCGCCCAGCACCAGCACCCCGCGCAGCAGTTCCGGCACGGCGACGCTTTTGCCCACCGGGCCCCAGATCATCACGCTGGCTTCCTGGATGATCAGCGCGATCCCCAGCGTCACCAGGATCTGGAACATGTGCGGCAAGTGATAAATCCGCTGGATCAGCAAGCGCTCGATCACCCACGCCAGCGCGGCCACCACCAGCGGTGCCAGCAGCAGCGCTAGCCAGAAGCTGCCGGTGAGGCTCACGGCGGTGTAGCAGATGTAGGCGCCCAGCAGGAAGAACGCGCCGTGGGCGAAGTTGACGAAGTTGAGCAGGCCGAAAATGATCGTCAGCCCGACCGCGATCAGGAAGTAGATCATCCCCAGGCCAAGGCCATTGAGTATCTGGAACAGGTAAAGATTGAGCATGCAGGAACCCTCGGCAGGAAGCCGCTCGCGCGGCCCTGCGGTGCAAATAGTCAGGGGGTCAGCCGAGCGTGCAGCCCGTGGCCTCGACCGGCGGGAATGACTGGCCGGCGCTGAGCACCTTGGCCAGGTCGTCCTTGTCGGCCATGTCGGCGGCGGCCTTGCCGATCAGCAGGTAGTAATCCTTGATCACCTGGTGGTCGCCGGCACGGATCGACTCCTTGCCAGTGGGGCCCTCGAAACTCAGGCCCTGCATGGCCTTGGCCACGGTCGGCCCGTCGAAGCTGCCGGTGGCGATGATGGTGTCCAGCATGACCTTGGTGCTGATGTAGTCGGCGGCCAGCGGGTAAGTGGGGTTGATGCCGTACTTGGCCTGGGTCAGCTTGACCAGTTCGCGGTTGAGCGGGCTGTCGACCTGGTGCCAGTACTGCGCGCCGAGGTACACGCCTTCGAGCACATCGCTGCCCAGTTCCTGGAACTGGTCGAGGCCGGCAGACCACACCAGCAGCACTTTCATGCGCTCCTTGATGCCGAAGTTGACCGCCTGGCGCAGGGTGTTGGACGACTGGCTGCCGAAGTTGAGCAGCACCAGCACGTCGGGCTTGGTGGCGATGGCGTTGGTCAGGTAGCCGGAGAATTCCTGCTCCTGCAGCGAGTGGTAGCTGTTGCCGACGTGTTCCAGGCCATGTTCCTTGAGCACGTTTTTGGCGCCCTCGAGCAAGGCTTCGCCGAACACGTATTGCGGGGTGATGGTGTACCAGCGCTTGGCGTCCGGCAGCAGCTTGATCAGCGGCACCAGGGTTTCGCGGATCGCGCCGTAGGTCGGCACCGACCAGCGGAAGGTCGCGTGGTTGCAGTCTTTGCCGGTGACTTCATCGGCGCCCACCGGGGTCATGAACACGCCTCCGGCCTTGTCGACTTCCTTGGCCACTGCCAGCGCCGACGACGACAGGGTGCAGCCCTGGAAGAACCGCGCGCCGTCCTGCGCAATCGCTTCCTGTACCTTGCGCACCGCCTTGCCCGCGTTGCCTTCGGTGTCGATGACCTTGTAGTTCAGCGGGCGCCCAAGAATCTCGGGGTGCTGCGCCACCGCCAGGCGCGAACCCATGTCGGCGAACTTGCCATAACTGGCAAAGGCGCCAGACATGGACTTGAGGCCGTAAAAGGTAAAAGGCTCGGCGGCGAATGCCGAGCGCACGCTCAGCGGCAGGCTGAGGGCGGAGGCGAGGGTGAGGCTGGCTTTCAATAACGTACGACGCTGCATGGGGTGACTCCCTGGTTTAGTTATTGGCAGGAGCGGCAAGGGCGATACGGTGGAGCAGGGCCTGTGGGCAGGCATTTTTTTATTGGGGTAACGCAGTGTGCGGGTTGGAATGCAGTCAACTGTGGGAGGGGCGGTGCGACGATTTGACTTGCTCCCGATAGCGGTGTGTCAGTCGATATAACGGTGACTGTGCCGGCCTCATCGGGAGCAAGCTCCCTCCCACATTGGAGCTGGGGTGTTCTTAAGAGTGATCGAACTCCAGTAGAAAATGCGGGCTGACCTGGCCTTCGAGCGCGGTCATATGGTGTTCGGCGTCGCACATGTGTTCATGCATCAGGCTGCGCACCGCGCTTTCATCGCCGGCGCGAAAGGCGCTCAACAGTTGCTTGTGATAGTCGAGGTTGGCCGCGTCGAACTGCTTGCGCTTGGGCTTGTAGGCTTTTTTCAGCACCACCAGGTCGCGCAGCAGGTCGTTGAGAAATTGCGCCGTAAAGCTCAGCAGCGGGTTGGGGCAGGCCTTGGCGAGCAGGTTGTGGAACTCCAGTTCCGCCAGGCGTTGTTCGCGCTGGCCGGCCTCGCTGTCTTCCGGCGCGCTGCAAAAATCCACGTTGGCCTGCAGGGCCTGGTAGTCGTCTTCGCTCAGGCGCCCGAGCACCGACACCGCCAGTTCCACTTCGATGACCTTGCGCAACTGATACACCTGCTCGCCATCCAGGTGCTGGAAGTGCAGGTAGTTGCGCAGTGCGCGGCTGGCCGGTTCGGTGCCGGCCTGGTTCAGGTAGGCCCCGCCACTCGGGCCGGTGCGCGTGCTGACCAGGCCTTCGACTTCCAGGGCCTTGAGCGCTTCGCGGGCCGAGCCCTTGGAGCACTGGAAGCTTTCCATCAGCTCGCGCTCGGTGGGCAGGCGGTCGCCGGGCTTCAAGGCGTCGGTGACGATGGAGCGCTTGACCGACTCGACAATCACGTCGGACAGCTTCTGGCGTTTGCGTCGTAGCGGGCGAGTGAGCATGGGGTCTATTTATCGTATTAATGCGGATAAATAGTACTTAATAACGATTGGGCCGTAGCGTCAACGCAGGGTGTCGTTTCTGGTGTGGAAAGGTCGCAAACGGAGACTCATTGCACAGTGGCATCCGTACACACCGTCGAGCGCGGCGGTTTGTTCCCATGCATCAGATAATCGCCCACCCACTGGTTCACACAGGCACTCACGCCGCTGAACGAAACCCCGTGGGCATAGGCGTTCTTCAGTTGTACGCGGCTCGCCGGGAAGGTGCGCTCGAAGGCCCAGGCGGCGCCGGTGGACGGGGTTTGGTCGTCGAACTCGGCCTGGACCATCAGCAGACTGTCGAGCCGGGCGAGTTCCTTGTACGGCAAGCCCCGGCTGTGTTTTTGTGGCCAGGTGGTGCATTGGCGCGCCTCGAGGGCGCTGCCGGCGACCGGGTACTTGGCGAGCGATTCGGTTTCTTTCTGCTGCCAGAGGTCTTCGTTGGAGTAGGTCGAGTCATTGCACAGGATCGCGGTTTTGACCGAGTCGGCGGCCGACATGCGCAACGGCCCGGGCTTGGGCACGTTGGCCTGCAAGGGTTCGCGCACGCGTTGCAGCAGCAGGCTGAACATCGATTTGGCGCGCTCTTCGATCACCGGGTCGGGGCTGAAGCGGTGTGCGCGGGCACGCGTTTCCAGCGCCAGGTCGTCGCCGTCGGGAGTGTCCCGCAGCCAGCGACTGAGCACGTGGGCGCCCATCAGGCCGGCGGGGTCGCTGTAGAAACGGTTGCTGGAACGCAGCGCGGTACGCACGCTGGGCAGCAGTTCCATGAACACACGGCGCACGGCGGCCGGCGTGTCGCCCAGCTGATACACACCAGGGTCGAGGGCGGCGGCCTGGGCCACGAAGCGCTCGAAAATCTTCTCCTTTTCGCTGGCGACGATCACGCTGGCGTGCTCGAACGTTGAGGTCCAGTTGATGTTCGAGTCGAGCACCATGCGCCCCACGTTCGCCGGAAACAGGCCGCCGTACCAGGCGCCGAGCCAGGTGCCGTAGGCGTTGCCCAGGTAGTTGAACTGCAACTCGCCCAATTGCTTGCGCACAAATTCCAGGTCGCGGGCGGTTTGCTCGGTGGTGATGTAAGGCGTCAGCGGGTGGCTGGCGCAGGCTTGGGCGATCAACCGTGCATTCTGGCGCGCGGCGGCGAGGTTGGCCGCGCTGCGGTCTTCGCTGACGTCCGCTTGCGGCACGATCCGCGCGTCGGAGCGGCACTCCAGGCGTGAGCCCGGCAGCCGGCCCAGGCCCCGCGGGGTGACTTCGATCACATCATAGGTATCGGCCAACTGGCGGTAAGTGTCGCCCCAGTCGGGTTGCCGGGCGTAGTGCTTCCAGACGGTGGCCAGGTGTACGGCGAAGGCGCCGCCGGCGTCGAGCCCGGGGCCCCCCGGGTTGGCGAATATCGCGCCCTGGCGTGACAGCGGTAGTTTGGCGCCGACACGGGTGATGTCGAAGCTGATGCGACCGCGCTCTGGCGCCCCATGGTCCAGGGGCGCGGTGACGATGCCGCATTGGGTGCGTTCGATGACTTCCGGGTCCAGGCGTTCGAGCGTCGGCTGCGGGCAGTCCAGGAACCATTCGATGCCGAACGGCGAGCGCGGCGTTTCAGCGTAAGCGCCGGTGGGCGCCAGGGCAGCGACCAGCACCAGGCAACGGTAGGTGATTGCGCTTGCAGCTGGAAGGGGTTTCATCAGCGATCCTGGCCTGTCGTGTGAGAAAAAGAAGCCACTGTTGTGGCTGCTCATTCGGGACGACTTTTTTACCAAGGACCGTGGGGGGAAAAATGTAGGAGGACAAAACGGCGAGTGTACGAAATGCGACTTTCGTTTATCGGATGTCGGATTCCCAGCCGCCGCCCAAGGCTTTGTACAAGGCGATACTGGCTTGCAGGCGCGACAAGCGCAGTTGCACATTCAGGTCCTGGGCCGTGTACAGGGTGCGCTGGCTGTCCAGCACGCTCAGCCAGTCTTCGGCGCCCGCCTGGTAGCGGCTTTCGGCGATGCGCAAGGCGTTCTGCGCCGCCTGCAGCTCTTGCGTTTGCCATTGGCGCTGCTGGTCCAGGCGCGTGATGTTGCTGAGGGCTTTTTCCACATCGGCGAAACCGTTGATGATCGCCCCGCGATAGGTCTGCAGCAGCTCGTCCTGGCGCGCGCGGGCCTTGTCCCGTTCGGCGGTTAAACGGCCGTTGTCGAAGATCGGTGCGACCAGGCCGCCCGTCAGCGTGTAATACGGGCTGCGCAGGATCTCCACGGCTTTGCCGGCATCGGAGCCGAAGGTCGCGCCGAGCGTCACCGCAGGCAGCATGGCCGCGCGGGCGACGCGAACATCCGCTTGCGCCGCCGCCAGTTCGGCTTCGGCCTTGGCCAGGTCGGGGCGCCGGCTCAGCAGTTGGCTGGGCACGCCCGGGCCGATGCGCGGCCAGGTGAGGGCCTGGAAGGGCTCGGTGCCCAGGTCCAACGCCTGGACCGGCTGGCCGAGGAGGGCGGCGAGGGTGATCCGCGACTCTTGCGCCAGTTGTTGAATCAGCGGCAATTGCCGTTGCTGGCTGGCGACCAGGCTTTGCTGCTGGGCCAGTTCCAGGGCCGTGGCGGAACCGGCGTCGTAGCGGGTCTGCACCAATTCCAGCACATTGCGTGCATTCGCCAGGTTCAACTCGGCGATCTGCTCGCGCTGGCGTGCGGCGAGGGTTTGCGCGTAGCGGTCGGCGACGTTGCTGAGCAGGGTCAGTTCCACGGTGGCCTGGTCCGACGCGCTGGCCCGCAGGCTATGCAGGGCGCTGTCCCGCGCGGCCGTGCGGCCGCCCCAGAAATCCACTTCATAACTGGCGCTGAGGTTGGCGCCGAAGCTGTTGACCGTGTCATTGCTTTGCGTCGCGTCCAGGTCCGGCCCGCCCTGGCCGCGCAGTAACCTCTGATGGCTGGTGGACAGGTTGAACTTCACTTCCGGCAACAGCGGCGCGCCGGCGATCACTGCCTTGGCTTGGGCCTGGCGCACCCGTGCGACGGCGGCCGCCACGTCAAAACTGTCACGGCGCGCCTGTTCGATCAGGCGGTTCAGTTGCGGGCTGCCGAATTGCGTCCACCAGCGCTGATTGTTGAGTTGGGCGGCGTCACGCTCGGCGTATTGCCAGGCGGTCGGTGCTGCCACGCCGCTGTCGACGGCGGGCAGGCTGGCGGCGCAGGCATTGAGCAGCAGGCACAGGCCGAGTACGCACACGGGGGAGGCGGGAGATCGTTTATTCACTGGTCAACGCCTTAACCGGATCGAGCCGGGCAGCTTTACGGGCCGGCATAAAGCCGAATACGACGCCGGTGACCAGTGCGCAGCCAAACGCGCCGAGCACCGCCACCAGGGAAAACTGCACTGCGACCTTGGCCAGCATCAGCACGCCGCCGACCAGCAGCGCCAGGCCGATACCGCACAGGCCGCCAACCACCGAGAGCATCAGCGCCTCGGTCAGGAACTGGCGCAGGATGTCGCGCTGGCGCGCGCCGGTGGCCATGCGGATACCGATTTCGCGGGTGCGTTCGCGCACGGTCATCAACATGATGTTCATCACCCCGATGCCGCCCACCAGCAGCGAAATCGCGGCGATCGAACCGAGCATCAGCGACAGCGTGTTTTGCGTGCGCGCCTCGGCCTGGATCATTGCCGCGTTGTTGGTCAGTTGGTAGTCACGCTTGCCGTTATGCAGGCGCAGCATCAGTTGGTCGATGGCGTGTTCGGCTTCCCGCACCTTGCGCGCATCGGCGGCGGCAATCACCACGTATTCGGGGTTGTACGTGCCGAACAGGCGCACGCTGGCGGCGGTGTAGGGAATGGCCACGCGGTCGTCGCTGTCTTTGTTGCCGGAGCTGGAGCCCTTTTCCGCGAGCACGCCGATCACCTGGAAAGGCACGTTTTCGATGAGGATGTATTGGCCGATCGGGCTGACCTGCTTGAACAGTTTCTCGCGGATGCGGTGGCCGATCACCGCGACCGTGGCACCGGCGCGCTCGTCGGCTTCGGTGAAGTAACTGCCCTCGACCACCGGCCAGTTGAAGATCTGCGGAAAGTTGACGTCGTTGCCGCCCACATAGGCCAGGTAATCCAGGTTGCCGTAGCGGATGCCAGCGTCGCTGCCGTTGACCGGCATGATCCGCTTGATCTGCGGCAGCGTCGCCAATGCCGCGACATCGTTGAGGGTCACGATGCCCAGCGGCGTGCGCGGGTTGGGCGAGGAGCCGCTGAGGTAGAGGATGTTGGAACCGAATGCGCCCATCTGTGCCATGACCTGGCGCTTGCTGCCTTCGCCCACCGCCAGCATCACCACCACCGAGGCCACGCCGATGATGATCCCGAGCAGGGTCAGGGCGGTGCGGAAGCGGTTGATCCACATCACGCGCCAGGCGGCCTGCACTGCGTCGAGCAGTTCGGCTTTCCACGCGCCGTTGTGCTCGGCGCCTTCGGCCAGGCGCTGGCGCAGGTCGACGGCTTGCAGCGTCGCGCTGTCGGCGCTGGCCGGGCGGTGGCGGGGGCTGTCGGCCGAGTCGCTGATGATCAGGCCGTCGCGAATTTCGATGATGCGGTTGGCCCGCGCCGCCACGTCGCGGTCGTGGGTGATCAGGATCACCACGTGGCCCTGGCTGGCCAGTTCGTCGAGCAGGCGCATCACCTCAGCGCCGCTGTGGCTGTCGAGGGCGCCGGTGGGCTCGTCGGCGAGGATGATATGCCCGCCGTTCATCAGCGCGCGGGCGATGGAGACCCGTTGCTGCTGGCCGCCGGACAGTTGATGCGGACGGTTGCCAGTGCGGTCGGCCAGGCCCAGGCGCGTGAGCAGGGCCCTGGCGCGGGCGTGGCGTTCGGCGGCGCTGATGCCGGCGTAGATCGCCGGCATTTCGACGTTTTCCTGGGCCGACGCCGACGGGATCAAGTGGTAGCCCTGGAACACAAAGCCGAAGGCTTCGCGGCGTAGCCAGGCCAGCGCGTCGCTGTCCAGGTGCGCGACGTTTTCGCCGGCGAACAGGTAGTCGCCGGCGGTGGGGCGGTCGAGGCAGCCGAGGATGTTCATCAGCGTGGATTTGCCGGAACCCGAGGCGCCGACGATGGCGACGAATTCCCCGGCATGGATCGACAGGTCGACGCCGCGCAATACGTCGACCTGCGGGCTGTCGCCGCCGCCGTAGGATTTGCGGATGTGCTTGAGTTCGATCAGGGGCGTGCTCAATTCAACCCCCCGCTGCCGTCGCCCGGCCCGATCAGCAGGTGATCGCCTTCGCTGAGGCCTTCCAACACTTCGACGCGCAGGCGGTCGCTGATACCCAGGCGCACGACGCGCTCTTCGATGCGGCCGTTTTCCGCGACCACGCGGGCGGTCTGCCGGTCGGCGCTGGTGCTGTCTTGCAGGGCGGCGACCGGCGCGGTGAGCGCATCCTTGACCTGGCCGGCGACGAAAAACACCTGGGTGGTCATTTCGGCCATCAAGGCGTTGTCGCTGTTGTCCACGTCCAGCAGCACGGTGTACAGCACCACGCGGCCGCTGCCGCTTTTGTTCGAACTGCTGGGGCTGCCGCTGCCCTGGGTTTCGTTCAGCGGCTTGGGCGGGATCGGCAGGATCTGCCGCACGCTGCTGGTCCAGCGGCGGTTGCCGCCGCTGAGGGTGGTGAAATAGGCGGTCATACCGGGTTTGACGTGGCCGATATCGGCTTCCGAGACCTCGGCCCACACGGTCATCGGTGACAACTTGGCGATGCGCAGGATCAGCGGGGTTTGCTGCTGGGCATTGAGGGTCTGGCCGACCCGTGCGTCCACCGCCACCACGGTGCCGGTCATCGGCGCATAGATGCGCGTATAGCCCAATTCCGCCTCGTCCCTGCGCAGGCTGGCCTGGGCCTGGAGAATCTGCGCCTGGAACATGTTGACCCGCGCCTGGGTGGCGCTCAGTTCGGACTTGGCGGTTTGCACGTCCTCTTCGCGGGTCGCGTTGCCGGCGGCCAGGCGCTGCTGGCGCTGGTACTTCTGGCGCGCCAGTGCGTGCTGGGCTTTCTGCTCCTGCAATTGGGCCTTGAGGTTTTCGATGGCGTAGCGGCTGGCGTCGAGCTTGGCTTTTTGCGTCGAGGGGTCGATCTCTACCAGCAACTGGCCTTCCTGCACCTGATCGCCGGCTTCGACATGGATCTTGCGGATCTGCCCGGACGCCTGGGCGCCCACATCCACATAGCGTCGCGGTTGCAGAGTGCCCAGGGCGGTGACGCTGTTTTCAATGTTGCCGCGGGTCACGGTAACGGTGGCCAGGTTGTCGCGCCCCGGCGGCTGCAATTGCCAGGCGGCGATGCCGATAACAGGGATCAGGCACGCCACAACCAGCAGGGCGTGTCGGGCAGGTCGAGGGCGTTTCATGGGTTGGTTCCAGCCAGGAAAGTTCGGACCGCAGTTGCGGGGGGCTGACAGTTAAACGAGAGCATGGCCCGAAGATTTAGGCTGTTTCACAAGTAGTTACAGTGCTGGCGAGTAAAAAAATTGCCCGCTGAAGCAAGTCTTCTTTAAAAGTAGATGAGAATTACTATAAATTGCACTTACCCAAACTGCCATCACTCATGGGCTGTCTTTTTAAGCATTCAAGGACCTAATACCGCCGTCAGGTGGTCGGGAGTCATGTTGGAAAACTACTATCGCGAGCTGGTGTGTTTCCTCAACGCCAAGCTGGGCAACCGCCAGGTGGCCGAAGATGTGGTGCATGACGCTTATGTGCGGGTGCTGGAACGCGCCAGTGACACCCCCATCGACCAGCCCCGCGCCTTTTTGTACCGTACCGCGCTGAACCTGGTGATCGACGGCCATCGACGCAACGCCTTGCGTCAGGTCGAGCCGCTGGAGGTGCTGGACGCCGAAGAGCGCTTCGCCAACGCTTCGCCCCACGCCACCCACGATCACACTCAGCGCCTGCAGATGCTCGAACGCGCCTTGGCCGAGTTGCCGGCGGTCTGCCGCGACAGCTTCCTGCTGCGCAAGCTCGACGGCCTGTCCCACGCGCAGATTGCCGAGCGCCTGGGGATTTCCCGCAGCCTGGTGGAAAAACACATCGTCAATGCGATGAAGCACTGCCGGGTGCGGATGCGCGAGTGGGACGCACCCTGAGCGTCGAGTGGTTAAATTTTAATTCATTGTCCTCGTTTCCTATCAACACATGACCTGTTGTGCAGGTCGTGAAGGTATTCCCGCCCCACCGCCAAGGGGCTTATCCAGAGGACACTGGAATGACACAGGCAATTGCTTCGCCCGCGGTTCACGACTTGATCGGTATCGGTTTCGGCCCTTCGAACCTGGCGCTGGCCATCGCCCTGCAGGAGCGCGAAAAAGCCCAGGGCAAACTGGACGTGCTGTTTCTCGACAAGCAGGCCGACTACCGTTGGCACGGCAATACCCTGGTGACCCAGAGCGAACTGCAGATTTCGTTCCTCAAGGACTTGGTGACCCTGCGCAACCCCACCAGCCCGTATTCCTTCGTCAACTACCTGAAAGCCCACAACCGTCTGGTCGATTTCATCAACCTCGGCACGTTCTATCCGTGCCGCATGGAGTTCAACGACTACCTGCGCTGGGTCGCCGGGCAGTTCCAGGCCCAGAGCCGCTACGGCGAGGAAGTGCTGGCCATCGAACCGATCCTGCATCAGCAGCAGGTTGAAGCACTGCGCGTGATTTCCCGCGATGCGTTGGGTGAACAGCATGTCCGCACCACCCGTTCGGTGGTGGTCAGCGCTGGCGGCACGCCGCGCGTGCCCGACGTGTTCAAGGCGTTCAGGGATGACCCCCGTGTGTTCCACCATTCCCAGTACCTGGCGCGCATGGCCCAGCAGCCTTGCGTGCAGGGCAAGGCGATGCGTATCGCGGTGATCGGCGGCGGCCAGAGCGCGGCCGAAGCGTTCATCGATTTGAACGACGGCTTCCCGGCGGTACAAGTCGATATGATCCTCCGCGGCTCGGCGCTGAAACCGGCGGATGACAGCCCGTTCGTCAACGAAGTGTTTTCGCCGGCCTTTACCGACCTGGTGTTCCAGCAGGTCGGCGCCGAGCGTGAGCGGCTGATCGCCGAGTACCAGAACACCAACTATTCGGTGGTTGACCTGGAGTTGATCGAGCGCATCTATGGCATCTTCTATCGCCAGAAAGTCTCCGGCACCGCGCGCCAGGCCTTCCGCACCATGACCGTGGTCGAGAACGTCAGCGCCGGTCCGTTGGGCATCGAGTTGACCCTGCGCAATAACGCCAGTGGCGAAACCAGCGTCAGCCATTACGACGCGGTGATCCTGGCCACCGGCTACGAGCGCCAGATGCACCGCGAGTTGCTGGCGCCGCTGCAGGCTTATATGAGCGATTTCGAAGTCAGCCGCGACTACCGCATCGTGACGGATGAGCGGTGCAAGGCCGGCATCTACATCCAGGGTTTCAGCCAGGCCAGCCATGGGTTGAGCGATACCTTGCTGTCGGTGCTGCCGATCCGGGCGGATGAGATTGCCGCATCGTTGTACGCGCATGATCGCCACCGTGGGCAGGGGCGTTCGGTGCAGGATTTGCTGCTTGCTACGGCGAGCTGATGAACGCTTGTAGCGACTTTTGGAGGCGGGGTAGAAAATGTGGGAGGGGGCTTGCCCCCGATGGCGGTGTATCAGTCAACTAATTTGTAGCTGACAGATTGCAATCGGGGGCAAGCCCCCTCCCACACTCTTGACCGCGTTCGGCTTCCAGGATGTGGTCGGCTATAAGGCCGCGCCCAAGAGCAGAATGAGCCCTATCTGATCCACGGAGATCCAAATGTGGGAGGGGGCTTGCCCCGGTACAGACCGGAGACATCCTTTACGTTTGAAACCGGAGACATCGTTTACATGTATTAATCATGGCCAGGAGGTAACTGGCCATGTCATGGAATCGAGAGTCCCCTATGGACCAAAAAGTCAGAT
>NZ_VJWO01000070.1:0-22789 GCF_014889455.1 Pseudomonas sp. K8 | reverse complement strand
GGGCTTGTGTGGGAGGGGGCTTGCCCCCGATAGCGGTGGATCAGTTATAGGTGCAGTGACTGACAGTCAGCTATCGGGGGCAAGCCCCCTCCCACATTGGATCTCCATTTGATCTCTGGATCTCTATTGGACCTCTGGATTTCTATTGGATCTCTGGATCTCTGGATCTCTGGATCTCTGGTTCTCTGTTTGATCGCTGTTTGAGGAGCGTTCGGTGGTCATTTACCTAAGAGGTGGCTCATCGCGGTCTTGAGCTTCATCGGCCGCACCGGCTTGTGCATCAAGGTGTGTCCCAGTTCGCGGATCTGCAGCTTCAGTTCGTTGCTGTAATTGGCGGTGATCATCATGGCCGGGATCGGGCTGGCGCGCCGGGCGTTGATGCGTGCCACGGCGTCGACGCCGTTCTGCTCATCGTCCAGGTGGTAATCGGCGATCAGCAGGTCGGCCTCGGCGTGGTAGTTGTCCACCTGCCGCGCCAGGTCTTGTTCCGATAACGCGGTGACCACCCGGCAGCCCCACCCTTCCAGTAAGGTCCGCATTCCCGCGCAGATCGCTGCGTCGTTATCCAGCACCCACACCCGCGCGCCTTGCAGGCGCTCCAGCATCGGTTCGCTCATGGACGGCTGCGGCAGCGATTTGGGCGCGGTGGCGCTCAAGGGCACGTCCACCGCGAACATCGAGCCCTTGCCCGGCCACGACTTGACGGTGATGCGATGGCCGAGGATGCCGGCGATTTTTTCCACGATGGCCAGGCCCAGGCCCAACCCGCGATCCTGGTCGCGCCGCTGCACATCGCCGCGTTTGAACTCCTGGAAAATTTCCTCCAGGCGATCTTCGGCAATGCCCATGCCGCTGTCCCAGACCTGGATCGACAAGCGCTGGTGCTGGCGGCGACAGCCCAGCACCACGCGTCCCGAGTAGGTGTAGCGAATCGCATTGCTCAGCAGGTTGCGCAGAATCCGCGCCAGCAGCTGGATATCGCTGCGCACCAGCGCCGAGCAGCCGACGAAGTGCAACTCCAGGCCTTCGCTGCGCGCCAGTTGGGTGAATTCGACGGCGAGGTTGTCGAGCAGCTCGCTGAGGGCGAACGGGGCGATATCGGCTTTGATCACCCCGGCATCCAGCTTGGAAATATCGACCAGGGTGCCCAACAGGTTTTCCACGTCTTCCAGCGAGTTGCTCACGTTGCGCACCAGGGTTTCATTGGCCTGGGGTTCGCGGCGTTCGAGCAAGGCGCCGGTGAACAACCGCGCGGCGTTCAGCGGCTGCAACAGGTCGTGGCTGACGGCGGCGAGGAATTTGGTTTTCGACAGGTTGGCCTGCTCGGCTTCGAGCTTGGCTTCGCGCAGGCGCGATTCCACGCGGCGGCGCTCGTCGATTTCGCGCAGCAACTGGTCGTTCAGCGAGGTCAGTTCCGAGGTGCGCTGGGCGACGCGCAGCTCCAGGTTCTGATAGGCCTGGTGCAAGGCTTCGGCGGTGCGCCGGCGCTCGGTGATGTCGCGGATCAGCACAAAGATCCCCACCACTTCGCCACTGGCCAGGCGGTTGGGCACGTAGGAGCGCAGCATGTAGCGCTCCTGGTTGTTGATGTTGGTTTCGGCGAATTCGAAGGTCACGCTCTCCCCCGCCAGCGCCCGCGAGACGTAGGCATCCAGGCGCTGACAGTGTTGTTCGCTGTGGACTTCGCGCAGGCTCTGGCCGAGCATCATGCCCCGCGGCCAGCAGTACCATTCTTCATAGACCTTGTTGGTGAACTCATACACCAGGTCGGCATTCAGGTAGCCGATCAGCGCCGGCACATGGTCGGTGATCAGGCGAATCCAGCGCTCGCTCTCCTGCGCCTTTTGCGCCGCGGCCTGCTCGCGGCGCAGGGTTTCGGCGCGCAGGCGGGCGTTGATCAGTAAGTGGTTGCTGGCGCGCAGTTCGGCCATCGCCTGGTTCAGCGCGTCGGTGCGCTCGCGCACTTGTTCGGCGAGCACCACCGAGTGCTGGAACGTGGTGTAGGGGTCGTTGCCCTGGGTCACCCCGGACTCGATGCGCTCGATCAGCGCCGCGTTGATCCGCGTCAGCTTGTAGTTGTCCAGGCGCAGTCGCGCCAACTCGGCCAACAGTTCATTGCGATCCTGGGGCTCGCCCTCGGGCAATGGCGACGCCGGTGAAGGTCTGGTTGATATGCATGCCATTGAACTGTTCTCCGTAGGTGTTGAACCCCATCACCCGCTGGTCGCGCAGGAAGCCGCCGATCTGCTCCAGGGTGCCGCTGTCTTCCAGCTCCAGGCGGCGCAGGAAGCAGTCGCAGCCAATGGTCAGCAGCAGCTCGCCGAGGCGCGATTGCAGGCCGTCGAACAGGGTTACCAGGTTCGGCAGGATCGGCCCGGGTGTCATCACCGTGAGGACGATGCCGTTTTCCACGGCGCAGTAGAAACTCAGGCTCAGGTCGTCATGCACCTGCTGGATCGCCCTGACGTAGTACTGGTCGTGGATACGTACCGCCAGCGGGTGCGCGGCGAAGATGCGGTGGTCGAGGTCGGCCACGGCCACGCCGATGTGTCGCGCGTACTCCTCGGCGGCGGGCTCGGCGTTGAGCTCGAACACTCGCCGCGACGGGCTGTCGGCGCCGGTCACCACGAGTTTTTCCGCACGCGGCAGAATGTGGTGGGTGGTGAACACCTCGAAGTCCAGCCAGGTATTGACCAGCACCACCACGGCCGCGCCGCTGTGGAACGCGCCGTTGAAATACACATGGGTGTGCGTGAGGTAATTGTCGTCGCCGGCCGAGCCGCCGAAATGCGGGATATCGCCGAGCGCCGCGCTGAGGGCCGCGAGCACCATTTCTTCACGGCTGGACAGGCCGTCGAGCAAGGTCAGGGCGAAGGTGTTGCCCTTGATCGGCGCCAGGGTGTTGCTGCGACAGCCGCCCACCAGGCGTTCGACCATGTGCTGGGCGTCGATCAGGCTGAAGTGTTCCACCTGGTCGATCAGTTCGGTGGCAATCGAAAAATGCGCGTGGTTAAAGCCCATCGCCGTCACGCAATTGCGCCCGTAGCCTTGGGGTGTGATCTCGCCGGCGCTGGTGCAACCGACGAGGCGCACATTGCCGAAACAACGTTGCAGGGCTTGGCCGAGCGCCTGCAGGTCGTAGGAAGCCGAGCAGAAAAACAGCACGAAGCCCAGGTACGGATGCAGCAGTTGCTCGGCCAATTCTTCGGCGGCCTGCCCGGCATCGGTGGCCAGAGACATGGCACTGACTACGCCTTCATGGTTGTGCATCGTCGACTCTCCGCTCTGAGGCATGAGTGTACGAAGGCTGGGGGGGCGGAACCTATGCTACTTGGGTACTGGGTGGGGGGATGCGATGGGATGAGACGCTCAGGATGCAGGTAATCAAATGTGGGAGGGGGCTTGCTCCCGATGGTGGTGGATCAGCTACAAATGAGCCAACTGAACCACCGCTATCGGGGGCAAGCCTCCTCCCACATTTTGACCGCGTACCACTTAAAGACCAGGGCAGTCAGGTTTTACCAGGTGAGTACGGCACCGACGGCGAAGGTGTCGGTGTCTTCATTTTGTGCGCTGGTGTCATGCCCCTTGATCTGGAACTGGTTGTATTCAGCGACCAGCTTCAGGTTGTCGTTCACGTCGTGAAACAGCGCAATGCCACGGGTGTCATAGTCCGCGCCGCTGCCCACCACGCCGTTGCCGTCGTCCTTGGTCTTGCCATACGACAGCGCCAGGCGGTTCTTGCCCAATTTGTAGGAACCCTGCAGCAGGTAGCCGTTGCTGTCGACATTGCGCAGGGTCGCTTCGCCGGCATTGTTGGTGAAGAACGGGTTGATGCCCTTGGCCTGGAAGCCCGAGCCGGTCAGGGACAGGCCGCCCATTTTCGCCTGCACGCCGTAGCCCACACCTTTGGAGGTGACGCTGCCGACGTTGGAATCGGTGTTGTCCGAGGTCTGGTAGCTGCCGTTGAGCCAGCTGTAGATCTTCGCCCCGCCCAGGTCGAACTGGTAGGTGATCTCGCTCTCGGTACGCGGGTTTTTCTGGTAGGCCTTGCCTTGGGGGCTGCTGTCGTTGGTATCGACCGGGTCGAGGATGCCGACGGCAACACGCAGGCCGTCCATCACCGGGGTGCGGTAGGTGATCTGCGAGGTCGGGAACGGGTATGGATAGCCGCTGCCGATATTGCCGAACGAAACCCCGCCGCCGTCGACCAGACCGAGGCTGTCGCTGACCTGGCCGTAGCCCGCGAGCAATTCGTCGAGCAGGATGTTGGAGCGGGCGAACAGGCCGAAGTCCTTGCCGATCAGCACTTCGCCCCACTCCGGGTTGGCGACGGTGCCGTAGAACTGACGCACATCGATGGCAGTGTCGGTGCCGTTGGTCTGGCTGTCGTTGATGGTCACCCAGAACGAGGCACGGGCGCCGAGCTTGAGGTCGTCGGCCTGCTTGGTCATGTTGAAGCCCAGGTAGTTGGGCAAAAAGCCCATCTTCACCCGGGCCTGGCGGCGGTCGTATTGGTCACCGGCGCGGTCTACGTTGCTGTTGACGTAGAAGGCGTTGATGTAGCCATCGGTGGAGAAGGTGGTTTCGTCTTTGTCGTACAGCATGATTTCGGCGCTGGCGAACGGGCTCAGGCCCAGGCCGACGAGAAACACAGGCAACAGACGCAGGGGGAGTTTCTTATTGTTATGCATGGTGCGCTCCGCAACGGGGACATGATGTCGGAGGCGATTATCGAAAGCTGACAGGCCACGGCCTACGCTGCCTTGGCGCCAATTTCAGGGTGCTTTGGACGGGCAGCGGGGGCTCGGCAAATTCGGTGTAAGACCGGCCCGTTCACAGACGCGGCACTTAGGGTGTAAGACCGACCCTGAACAACATGCCGAAAGACCGCGTCATGTCCTGTTACAGGTCGACCCTTTGCCTCGCAGCGTTTTTTTCCCTTAATCTGCCAAGCCCATGTGGGACACATCGCGAATGTAACCCGCAGCCCGCCACCAAGGACCGCCGCCCATGCCCGCGTTGATTCAGGCTTTTCTGGACGAGGCATCGTCGACCTACACCTATGTGGTGCATGAGGCCGACGATGGCCCCTGCGCCATCGTCGACTCGGTGCTCAATTACGACCCGGCCTCCGGGCGCACCGACACACGCCAGGCCGACAAGGTGATCGCCTACGTGCGCGAACATCGCTTGCAGGTGCAATGGCTGCTGGAAACCCACGCCCATGCCGACCATCTGTCCGCCGCGCCTTACCTGCGCCGGACGTTGGGCGGCAAGATCGCCATTGGCCAGGCCATCAGCAAGGTGCAGCACGTGTTCAAGCACCTGTTCAACCTGGAGCCGGAATTTCGCGTCGACGGTTCGCAGTTCGACCACCTGTTCGCCCCGGATGAAATCTTCCCTATCGGCAACTTGAAGGCCCAGGCCTTGCACGTGCCCGGCCACACCCCGGCGGACATGGCCTACCTGATCGACGATCAACTGATCCTGGTCGGCGACACCCTGTTCATGCCCGACGTCGGCACCGCCCGCTGCGACTTCCCCGGTGGCGATGCACACCAGCTGTATGCGTCGATGCGCAAGCTCCTGGCCTTCCCGCCGCAGACCCGACTGTATGTATGCCACGACTACCCGCCACAAGGCCGTGAGGCCCGGTGCCAGACCACCGTGGCTGAGCAGCGCGCGGGCAATATCCATGTGCATGACGGGGTGGATGAAGCGGCGTTTGTGCAGATGCGGACCCAGCGCGATGCCGGGCTGGGGATGCCGACACTGCTGCTGCCGGCGATCCAGGTGAATGTGCGGGCGGGGAATCTGCCGCCGCCCGAAGAGAATGGAGTGGTGTACCTGAAGATCCCGCTCAATCAGCTCTGAACGCGCTCAACCGGCCACCTGCGTCGCGGGTTCACGCGATGGAGAACTGAGCCACAATCTGCTTGAGATCCATCGCCAGCTTCGACAGTTCGTGGCTGGCAATCGACGTTTGCCCGGCGGCCGACGAACTCTGGATCGACAGGTCGCGAATGCTGATCAGGTTCTGGTCGACGGAGCGCGCCACATGCGCCTGTTCTTCGGAGGCCGTCGCGATCAACTGGTTCCGGTCGTTGATGTCGGCAATCGCTTCGGTGATCTGGGTGATGGCCTGGCCTGCTTCGTGGGCGATTTTCAGCGAGTCCACCGCTTCGCTGCGGTTCATGGTCATCGACGACACCGCCTCGTTGGAACAGACCTGGATCTTCGCGATCATCTGCTCGATCTCCTGGGTCGAGGTCTGGGTCCGGTGGGCCAGCGCCCGCACTTCATCGGCCACCACCGCGAACCCTCGGCCTTGCTCGCCGGCCCGCGCCGCTTCGATGGCGGCGTTCAGCGCCAGCAGGTTGGTCTGTTCGGCAATCGAGCGGATCACTTCCACCACCCGTGCGATGTCCTGGGCCTGCTTGGCCAGGCCTTCGACTTCCATACCGGTCTGCTGCACGGTGGCGCTGAGTTTTTCAATCGAGGCGATGGTCTGGGTCACACGCTCCTGGCCGATTTGGGCCGAGCGTTGGGAGTCCTGGGTCGACTGGGAGGCCGAGACGGCATTGCGCGCGACTTCTTCCACCGCTGCGGTCATCTCATTGACCGCCGTGGCGGCCTGGTCGGTTTCCATGCTCTGGCGCTCGATACCGGCGCTGGACTCACGGGTAATCGAACTCATCTCTTCGGCAGCCGAGGCCAACTGCCCGGAGGCTTCGGAGATGTGCTGCAAAGTGGTTTTGAGGTTCATCTGCATCGCGGCAGTCGATTGTTGCAGCTCCGTCAGCTCATCCTTGCCGTTGACGGCGATGGCCACGCGCAGATCACCGTCGGCGATCTTGGAGGTCGACACCAGCAACTCACGCACAGGGGTAATGATACTGCGGGTAAACAGGCTCGCGACGACCACGGTCAACAGCACTGAAGCGCCCATCAGCACCCAGGTAAACAGACGAGTCGCGTTGTATTCGCTGGAGGCGATCCGCACCGCCTCATTGGAGCCGCGCTCGTTCAGGGTGATCAGGTCGTTGATCGAGTCCTGCGCCTTGAGGGCGACGGGGGTTTGCACGTCGCTCAGATAAGCGGCGATCTGCGCGGAGGAGCCTGTGGTAGAGAGTGTCAGAAACTCGTCGATCTTCTGGTTGTAAGTGCCAATACTGCTCATGATTTCGTCATATTTGGCCTGCTCCTCGGGGCTCGACACCATGGGAGCGTAGCTCTGGGCGATCTTCATCAACTCCGATCGGATACTTTGAAGGCTATCCCGTGAACTTTGATCCTGCCGGGCACTGTCCATGGCAAAACGGCGCAACTCCAGACGCAACTTAAACAGGGCTGAATCGATTCTTCCGGCCAGGCGAATACTGGGCAGCCAGTTGCTTTCAATCTCGATGGTTGAAGAATAGACGGAATCGACTTTTACCAGCGTCATGCCCCCTTGTATTAACAACAGAATGCAAACCACTCCGAAACAAAGGGTGGTACGTAGATTCAATTTCAGGGATCTCATAGACATCTCGATTCACCTTTTACGTGGAATTGTTAGTTAGGTGGCTTATAGCTACTAATTTGTTTAATAACGCGTGAAAAATTCGTGAGCGATCAAGGAAATTTTTATGATTCAAGAAAAAAACCCGTTCTTTTTAATTACTTAGCTAAACAACAAAACTCATCCAGCCTGAAGCCCCAAGCGCGTTGGAAGTCAATCGGGCCAGGCCGCAATATTTAGAATGCGAAGTTAGATTAAAGTCGTAGGGTACACGGCACCTTGGCGGCTGATTCTCCATGACTTGTCCGGCCACTTGAATGGGGAACGTAGCCGATACAATAGAGCGCTCAGGTAAAACATACATTGACAGGTGTCAATACTAAAAAGCGCGCGCGCCAATAAAGAGCAATGCATGAGTTGCGTTGCGTTGCGCCGCGAACCTTGTCTCAGACCATCAATCCATCCGGCGGCAGTGGCAACGCGGTCTTATAGCGCACTTGTTTAAGAGCGAAGCTGGAGCGGATATTGGCAACACCTGGCACTTTGGTCAGAAAGTCCATCATGAAACGCTCCAGCGACTGGATCGTCGGCACCAACACACGGATCAAGTAGTCCGGGTCGCCGGCCATCAAGTAGCACTCCATCACCTCGGGCCGGTCGGAAATCGCCCCTTCGAATTGCTGCAAGGCCAGTTCGTTCTGCTTTTCCAGGCTGACATGGATAAACACGTTGACGTGCAGCCCCAGCAGGTCGGCATCGAGCAAGGTTACCTGGTCGCGAATCAGGCCCAGTTCTTCCATCGCCTTGACCCGATTGAAACACGGCGTGGGCGACAGGTTGACCGAGCGGGCGAGGTCGGCGTTGGTGATGCGCGCATTCTCCTGCAGGGCGTTGAGAATGCCGATATCGGTACGGTCCAGTTTGCGCATGAGACAAAATCACCTGTTTATTATGTTTATGCAGTTTTTTTATCCGCAAATGAGCCAGAGCGCAACGAAACACAGATAAATATTCTTCTACGCCCCGCCTATGATTGTTGTAGGACAAGATTTCTCCTACCCGGAGGATGACGGTCAGCTAGCGCGCCCACTACAAGAAATTCACAAGATCGAGCGTAGAAAGCCATGAACCAGCCGTATGCACCACTGCGCCTGCACGTTCCCGAACCCTCGGGCCGTCCAGGCTGCAAGACTGACTTTACCTACCTGCGTCTGACCGACGCCGGCCTGGTGCGCAAACCCAGCATCGACGTAGAACCCGCCGACACCGCCGATTTGGCCAAGGGCCTGATCCGCGTGCTCGATGACCAGGGCCAGGCCCTCGGTCCGTGGGCTGAAGACGTGCCTGTCGAGATCCTGCGCCGGGGCATGCGCGCCATGCTCAAGACGCGCATCTTCGACAACCGCATGGTGGTCGCCCAGCGTCAGAAAAAAATGTCGTTCTACATGCAGAGCCTCGGCGAAGAAGCCATCGGCAGCGCCCAGGCCCTGGCCCTGAACATCGACGACATGTGCTTCCCCACCTACCGTCAGCAAAGCATCCTGATGGCCCGCGACGTGCCGCTGGTGGACCTGATCTGCCAACTGCTGTCCAACGAGCACGACCCGCTCAAGGGCCGGCAACTGCCGATCATGTATTCGGTGAAAGACGCCGGCTTCTTCACCATTTCCGGCAACCTTGCCACCCAATTCGTACAAGCCGTGGGCTGGGGCATGGCCTCGGCGATCAAGGGCGATACCAAGATCGCCTCAGCCTGGATCGGCGACGGCGCCACTGCCGAATCGGACTTCCACACCGCCCTCACCTTCGCCCACGTTTATCGCGCGCCGGTGATTCTCAACGTGGTCAACAACCAGTGGGCCATCTCCACCTTCCAGGCCATCGCCGGCGGTGAAGCCACCACCTTCGCCGGACGCGGCGTCGGGTGCGGCATCGCCTCCCTGCGCGTGGACGGCAACGACTTCATCGCGGTGTACGCCGCTTCCGCCTGGGCCGCCGAACGCGCGCGCCGCAACCTCGGCCCGACCCTGATCGAATGGGTCACCTACCGCGCCGGCCCGCACTCCACGTCGGATGATCCGTCCAAGTACCGACCCGCCGACGACTGGAGCCACTTCCCCCTGGGCGACCCGATTGCGCGCCTCAAGCAGCACCTGATCAAGATCGGCCAGTGGTCCGAAGAGGAACACGCGACGGTCAGTGCCGAACTGGAGGCCGAAGTGGTCAAGGCGCAGAAAGCAGCCGAACAGTACGGCACCCTCGCCGGCGGCCAGATTCCAAGCGCCGCGACCATGTTCGAAGACGTCTACAAAGAGATGCCGGAGCACTTGAAGCGCCAGCGTCAAGAGTTGGGGGTCTGACATGAACGATCACAACAACAGCATCGAATTGGAAACCGCCATGACCACCACCACCATGACCATGATCCAGGCCCTGCGCTCGGCCATGGACGTGATGCTTGAGCGTGACGACAACGTGGTGGTGTTCGGCCAGGACGTTGGCTATTTCGGCGGCGTATTCCGTTGCACCGAAGGCTTGCAAAACAAGTACGGCAGTTCGCGGGTGTTTGACGCGCCGATCTCCGAAAGCGGCATCGTCGGCGTGGCGGTGGGCATGGGCGCCTACGGCCTGCGCCCGGTGGCGGAAATCCAGTTCGCCGACTACGTCTACCCGGCCAGCGACCAGATCATCTCCGAAGCGGCGCGCCTGCGTTATCGCTCGGCCGGCCAGTTCACCGCGCCGTTGACCCTGCGCATGCCCTGCGGCGGCGGCATCTACGGCGGCCAGACCCACAGCCAGAGTATCGAAGCGGTGTTCACCCAGGTCTGCGGCCTGCGCACGGTGATGCCGTCCAACCCCTATGACGCCAAGGGCCTGTTGATCGCCTCGATCGAAAACGACGACCCGGTGATCTTCCTCGAGCCCAAGCGCCTGTACAACGGCCCGTTCGACGGCCACCACGACCGCCCGGTAACGCCGTGGTCGAAACACCCGCAGGCGCAAGTGCCGGACGGTTACTACAGCGTGCCGCTGGACGTGGCCGCGATCGTGCGTCCGGGTTCGGCCGTCACCGTGCTGACCTACGGCACCACCGTGTACGTGTCGCAAGTCGCCGCCGAAGAAACCGGCATCGACGCCGAAGTCATCGACCTGCGCAGCCTGTGGCCGCTGGACCTGGAAACCATCGTCAACTCGGTGAAAAAGACCGGACGTTGCGTGGTGGTGCATGAAGCCACCCGCACCTGCGGCTTTGGCGCCGAGCTGGTGGCGCTGGTGCAGGAACATTGCTTCCACCACCTGGAAGCGCCGATCGAACGCGTCACCGGTTGGGACACCCCCTACCCGCACGCGCAGGAATGGGCGTATTTCCCAGGGCCGTCCCGTGTGGGCGCGGCGTTGAAACGGGTCATGGAGGTCTGAATGGGCACGCACGTTATCAAGATGCCGGACATTGGCGAAGGCATCGCAGAAGTTGAACTTTCGGCCTGGCATGTGAAGGTCGGCGACCTGGTCGTCGAAGACCAGGTGCTGGCGGATGTGATGACCGACAAGGCGATGGTGGACATTCCCTCGCCGGTCCACGGCAAGGTACTTGCCCTCGGCGGCGAGCCGGGTGAAGTCATGGCCGTGGGCAGTGTGCTGATCAGCATCGAAGTGGAAGGCGCGGGCAATACCAAAGACGTGCCGATGGCGGCTGAACCGGCCAAGGCGGCGCCTGCGCCGGTGGCGCAAAGCAAGCCGGCCCCAGCGGTAGAAAGCACACTGGCGCTCAAACCGTCCGTCGCGCCCCAGGCCCCCGTGGCCCGCGATGCCAACGAGCGTCCGCTGGCCTCCCCCGCCGTGCGCAAGCATGCGCTGGATGCAGGCATTCCCCTGCGCCTGGTGCAGGGGTCCGGTCCGGCGGGCCGGATTCTGCACGAAGATTTGGACGCTTACTTGCTCCAGAGTCCGGCGAAAAAAACTACGGCCGCCAACCCCTACGCCGAACGCAACGACGAAGAACAGATCCCGGTGATCGGCATGCGCCGCAAAATCGCCCAGCGCATGCAGGACGCCACCCGGCGCGCCGCGCATTTCAGCTATGTGGAAGAGATCGACGTCACCGCCCTCGACGAACTGCGCGTACACCTCAATGAAAAACACGGCGCGACACGCGGCAAGCTGACGCTGCTGCCGTTCATCGTGCGCGCCATGGTCGTGGCGTTGCGCGATTTCCCACAGATCAATGCGCGTTACGACGACGAAGCCCAGGTCATCACCCGCCTCGGTGCGGTGCATGTGGGCGTCGCCACCCAGAGCGATGTGGGCCTGATGGTGCCGGTGGTGCGCCACGCCGAAGCACGCAGCCTGTGGGGCAATGCCGAGGAAATCGCGCGTTTGGCCAACGCCGCGCGCACTGGCAAGGCCAACCGCGACGAACTGTCGGGGTCGACCATCACCCTGACCAGCCTCGGCGCCTTGGGCGGCATCGTCAGCACGCCGGTGCTGAACCTGCCGGAAGTGGCCATCGTCGGCGTCAACCGCATCGTCGAGCGGCCGATGGTGATCAAGGGCCAGATCGTGATCCGCAAGATGATGAACCTCTCCAGCTCGTTCGATCACCGCGTGGTCGACGGCATGGACGCGGCGCAATTCATCCAGGCCATTCGCGGCCTGCTCGAACAACCCGCCAGCCTGTTCCTGGAGTAAGGGCATGACTCAGACATTGCACACCACCCTGCTGATCATCGGCGGCGGCCCTGGCGGTTATGTGGCGGCGATCCGCGCCGGCCAGTTGGGCATCCCGACCATCCTCGTGGAAGGCCAGGCGCTGGGCGGCACCTGCCTGAATATCGGCTGCATCCCGTCCAAGGCCTTGATCCACGTGGCCGAACAGTTCCAGCAGACCGTACACCACAGCCAGGGCTCCCAACTGGGCATCGAAGTGGATGTGCCGACCCTGGACATCCGCAAAAGCGTGGCTTGGAAAGACGCCATCGTCGACCGCCTGACCAGCGGGGTTGCCGCGCTGCTGAAGAAACACAAGGTGCAGGTCATCCACGGGTGGGCCAAGGTGGTGGACGGCAAGACCGTCGACGTCGACGGCCAGCGTATCCAGTGCGAACACCTGCTGCTGGCCACCGGCTCGAAAAGCGTCAACCTGCCGATGCTGCCGATCGGCGGGCCGATCATCTCGTCCACCGAAGCCCTGGCGCCGACCCGCGTGCCCAAGCGCCTGATTGTGGTGGGTGGCGGTTATATCGGCCTGGAACTGGGGATTGCCTACCGCAAGCTGGGCGCCGAAGTCAGCGTGGTCGAAGCGCAGGAGCGTATCCTGCCGGCCTACGACGCCGAGCTGACCCAGCCGGTGGCCGAGTCGCTCAAGCAATTGGGTGTGAAGCTGTACCTCAAGCACAGCGTCACCGGCTTTGAGCACAACCGCCTGCAAGTGCGCGACCCGAAGGGCGACACCGTGTCGCTGGAGACCGATCAGGTGCTGGTCGCCGTCGGTCGCACCCCCAACACCCGGGGCTGGAACCTCGAAGCGCTGGACCTGGAGATGCACGGCGCGGCGGTCAGGATCGACCACCGCTGCCAGACCAGCATGCGCAATGTGTGGGCCATCGGCGACCTCAGCGGCGAGCCGATGCTCGCGCACCGGGCCATGGCCCAGGGCGAAATGGTCGCCGAACTGATCAGCGGTCAACACCGCGAATTCTACCCGGCGGCGATCCCGGCCGTGTGCTTTACCGACCCGGAGCTGGTGGTGGTCGGCAAGTCGCCCGACGAGGCCAAGGCGGCGGGGCTGGACTGCATCGTGTCGAGCTTCCCGTTCGCGGCCAATGGTCGGGCCATGACCCTGGAGTCGAAAAGCGGCTTCGTGCGGGTGGTGGCGCGGCGTGACAATCATCTGATTGTCGGCTGGCAGGCGGTTGGCGTCGGCGTGTCCGAGCTGTCCACCGCCTTTGGGCTGAGCCTGGAAATGGGCGCACGCCTGGAAGACGTGGCCGGCACCATCCACGCCCACCCGACCCTCGGCGAAGCCGTCCAGGAAGCCGCCCTACGAGCGCTGGGCCACGCCCTCCACCTGTAAAAAACTCACCGCGGGCTTTTGTGGGAGGGGGCTTGCCCCCGATAGCGGTGGGCCAGTCAACGCATATGCCGACTGGCGCGCCCTCATCGAGGGCAAGCCCCCTCCCACAAAAGCCCGCTCCCACATGAAGCAAGAATGCAGTATTGTTGCGCCCATTCAGAAAAAAACCGACTTGACCAGAGATAGAGGGTGTCATGGGTAACGAAAGCATCAATTGGGACAAGCTGGGTTTTGACTACATCAAGACCGACAAGCGGTTTATCCAGACCTGGAAAAACGGCGAGTGGCAAGCGGGCACCCTGACCGAAGACAACGTGCTGCACATCAGCGAGGGCTCCACCGCCCTGCACTACGGCCAACAGTGCTTTGAAGGCCTCAAGGCCTATCGCTGCAAGGACGGCTCGATCAACCTGTTCCGCCCGGACCAGAACGCAGCGCGCATGCAGCGCAGTTGCGGTCGCCTGTTGATGCCGCAAGTGCCGACCGAAGCCTTCATCGACGCCTGCAAGCAAGTGGTTCGTGCCAACGAGCGGTTCATCCCGCCGTATGGCAGCGGCGGCGCGCTGTACCTGCGCCCGTTCGTGATCGGCACCGGTGACAACATCGGCGTGCGTACCGCGCCGGAGTTCATCTTCTCGGTGTTCGCGATCCCGGTCGGCGCCTACTTCAAGGGCGGCCTGGTGCCGCACAACTTCCAGATCTCCGGCTACGACCGCGCCGCGCCACACGGCACCGGTGCCGCCAAGGTCGGTGGCAACTACGCCGCCAGCCTGCTGCCAGGTTCCGAAGCGAAAAAAGCCGGCTTCGCCGACAGCATCTACCTGGACCCGGCCACGCACTCGAAGATCGAGGAAGTCGGTTCGGCCAACTTCTTCGGGATCACCCGAGACAACAAGTTCATCACGCCGAAGTCGCCTTCGGTACTGCCAGGCATCACCCGCATGTCGCTGATCGAACTGGCCAAGACCCGCCTGGGCCTGGAAGTGGTCGAAGGCGAAGTGTTCATCGACCAACTGGATATCTTCCAGGAAGCCGGTGCCTGCGGGACGGCTGCCGTGATCTCGCCGATCGGCGGTATCGAGTACCAGGGCAAACTGCACGTGTTCTACAGCGAGACCGAAGTCGGCCCGATCACCCAGAAGCTCTATAAAGAGCTGACCGGCGTGCAATCCGGCGACGTCGAAGCGCCAGAAGGCTGGATCGTCAAGGTCTAACCCCGCCACACCGCAATACCCTGTAGGAGGGGGCTTGCCCCCGATAGCGGAGTGTCAGTCACTGGAGGTATCGACTGACCCACCGTCATCGGGGCAAGCCCCCTCCCACATTTGATCTGCGATCATTCTCAGGATTGAGTCGGGATATTTTCCACCATCTTCTTGCCCATGCTGATCCTCGGCTCCACCCCGTACCCCAACGCCTCGTAGAACCCCACCACCGTGTCATTGCCGCCGGTGATCTGCAGGTTGATCTTCATACACCCCAAGGCGCTCAAGGCCTGCTCCGCGTGCCGCACCAGCGACGCACCCAGCCCTTGCCGGCGATAGTCGGCGCGCACCGCCACCGAATACAACCAACCACGATGCCCGTCGTACCCCGCCAGAACAGTACCGATCACGACGTTCTTATCCGTCGCCACGAAGAACAGCCCGTCATTGACCGCCAGCTTCTTATCGATCGCCAGGGTCGGCAGGTTGTGCGCGGTGTCATAACCAAAAGCGTCCTGCCACAACGTAACCACCTGCGCCCGGTGCAGACGGTCGCGGTAGACGCCGATGGGGTGACGCGACGACAGCGCTTTCTCCATCACCAACGTGCGCTCGTTGCCATGGTAGACGTCGCGCACGGTGTGAAAGCCCAATTTGGTATAGAACGACTCGGCGCTCAGCGAAGACGGCACGTTCAACACCGTCACCCCGGCCTCGCGGGCGCGCAATTCGATTTCGATCATCAGCAGCCGACCGATGCCCTGCCCTTGCAGCGCCGGGTTGACGAACACTGAGCGCACCACATTACCGTCAAGGGAAGCGGTGGCGACGATCACTTCGTCCTGAACCGCCACCAGCACCGACCGACGCCGGAGCAGTTCGAGCACCCCATCGGGTGTGAAGTTGCCCGCCACCCGGGCGATCACATCCGCCGGGTAATCCCGCGCATTACTGCTGTGCAAGGCGGCGAGGATGACCCGGCTGATCCCATCTGCATCGGCGGCCTGGGCAATACGAACGGCGATAGACATGCACTCTCCTTCCTGACTCGGATACCACAACCCCCCCCATACTAATGTGGGAGCTGGCTTGCCTGCGATAGCGCTCCGTCAGCCAACCTATCCGCCACCGCTTGATCGCATTCCAGCCCGCACAGCCGATTCGGCTGCCACACCCCACTTTTCAGCTTTCCCGGCTGAGCGCCGCCTCGGTTTCAGCCGGGATTCCTCCGTCAGCCCGCACAAAATAGCTCCACTGCTCAACCCATGGATTCGTGCCCCCATGCAAACCACCAACACCGTCTTGATGATTCGCCCGGCGCGCTTTGCCTTCAACCCGGACACCGCGATCAACAACCGTTTCCAACGCCAGCCCCTCGACCCCATCGACGCACAGCACAAAGCGCTGGAAGAGTTCGACGGCTATGTCGACACCTTGCGCCGGCATGGCGTCGAAGTCCTGGTCGTGCAGGACACCCCGGCGCCGCACACCCCCGACTCGATCTTCCCCAACAACTGGTGGAGCAGCCATGCCGACGGCAGCCTGGTGCTCTACCCGATGGAAGGCCAGAACCGCCGACTGGAGCGCAACAAGGGCGTGCTGCACGTCCTCGAACAGCGTTTTGCAATCAAGGACACGATTGACCTCAGCCATCTCGAACAACAGAACATCTTCCTCGAAGGCACCGGCAGCATGGTGCTCGACCGCCAACACCGGATCAGCTACGCCTGCCACTCCGGGCGCACCCACCACGACGCCCTGCGCCAGTTCGCCGAACGCCTCGACTATCAGCTCTGCGTGTTCCACGCCGTCGACCGCCACCACGCGCCGATCTACCACAGCAACGTGATGATGAGCGTCGGCCGCAACCTCTCGGTGGTGTGCCTGCAAGCCCTGCCGGACGCCGACGAACGCCAGGCCCTGGAGCATTCCCTGCGCGACACCGGCAAGGACATCCTCGCCCTCGATTTCGACCAGTTGGAAGCCTTCGCCGGCAACATGCTCGAAGTCCACGACCGCGACGGCCAGCCGCTGCTGGTGATGTCCGCCAGCGCCTGGAACGCCCTGCAACCCGCGCAGCGCCGGCATGTGGAACGCCACACGCGGCCGGTGGTGGTGAACATCGACAACATCGAACGCATCGGCGGCGGCAGTGCCCGCTGCATGCTCGCGGAAGTGCATCTGCCCGCCCGTGCCACCTTCCAATAACTACAGGAGCCACTCCATGACCCGCTATATCGACGTCAACGACCTCAGCTACCTGGTCTCGCAAAAAGGCCTGCAAACCTGCATCACCGAGATGGCCGAGTACATCCGCGCCGACTACCTGCGCTGGCAGGATTTCGAGAAATGCGCGCGCCTGGCCAACCACTCGCCGGAGGGCGTGATCGAACTGATGCCGGTGTCCGACGCGTCGTTGTATGCCTTCAAATACGTCAACGGTCACCCGAAAAACACCCAGGCCGGCATGCTCACCGTGATGGCCTTCGGCGCCTTGGGCGATGTGGACACCGGCCGGCCGCTGCTGCTGGCGGAAATGACCCTGACCACCGCGATTCGCACCGCCGCCACCTCGGCCCTGGTCGCACGCTACCTGGCCCGGGACAACAGCCGCAGCATGGCGCTGATCGGCAACGGTTCGCAAAGCGAATTCCAGGCCCTGGCCTTCCACACCCTGCTGGGCATCAATGAAATCCGCCTGTTCGACATCGACGCCAGGGCCACCGCCAAGCTGGCGGCCAACCTCAAGGCGTTCCCGGCAATCACGGTGATCCTGGCCGCCAACGTGGCCGAAGCGGTGAAAGGCGCGGACATCGTCACCACCGTCACCGCCGACAAAGCCTACGCGACCATCCTCACCGACGAGATGATCGAACCCGGCATGCACCTCAACGCCGTGGGCGGCGATTGCCCGGGCAAAACCGAACTCGACCGACGCATCGTTGAGCGTGCGCGGGTGATCGTCGAATACGAACCGCAAAGCCGCATCGAAGGTGAAATCCAGCACATGCCGGCCGATTCGCCGGTCACCGAACTGTGGCAAGTGATCAATGGCCAGGCGCCCGGCCGCGAGAATGCGCGCCAGGTCACCCTGTTCGACTCGGTGGGTTTTGCCATCGAAGACTATTCGGCGCTGCGCTACGTGCTGGACGTGGCCAAGGCGCTGGACGTCGGCAGCGAACTGGAACTGGTGCCCGACCTGGCCGACCCGAAAGACCTGTTCGCACGCCTGGCCCAACCTCCGCGCGTACAGCACAAAAAGCGCGCCTGAAACCGCTCTGGCCTGCCGCTTTGCGCCGAGGGCAGGCCAGAACCGCGACGATCAAAAGCCGATTCAGCGGGTGCCGCAGCCGATTCCGCTGCATTGCCTGTTTTAACAGCGCAATTCGCGCTTTGAGCACGGGGTAAACGACACAAAAAACGCACCACCTTGAAGCATTCTGAGCGCGACCGAAGAGTCAGCAAATGAATGCGCGCTGCTCCTTTGACTGCCCTGACATCAATTACAAAATATAGGGACTCCACATGACGCCACTCCGCTCATTGTTCGCTGCGTTGCTATTGCCGCTGTGCGCCAGCGCCGCCCACGCCCAAGACTGGAAAGAAATCCGCTTCGGCGTATTCCCCGAATACCCACCCTTCGAGTCCGTCGCCGCCGATGGCAGCCTGCAAGGCTTCGATATCGAGCTGGGCAACGCGATCTGCGCCAAGCTCGAAGTCAAATGCACCTGGGTGCATAACGAATTCGACGGCATGATCCCCGCCCTGCGCGCGCGCAAGTTCGACGCGATCATGTCCTCCATGGCCGTGACCCCGGCGCGGGAAAAACAGATCGACTTCACCGACCGCCTGTTCCTCAGCCCCACCTCGGTGATCACCCGCAAGAACGCCGACTTCGGCGACACGCCGGAATCCCTCAAGGGTAAACAGGTCGGCGTGCTGCAGGGCTCGTTGCAGGAAGCCTACGCCCGCGCGCACCTGGCCAAGCTCGGCGCCCAGATCAAGGCGTACCAGTCCCAGGACCAGAACTACGCCGACCTGCAAAACGGCCGCCTCGACGCCACCCTGACCGACAAACTCGAAGCCCAGCTCAACTTCCTGTCCAAGCCCGAAGGCGCCGACTTCAAGACCGGCCCGGCCTTCAAGGACCCGACGCTGCCCCTGGACATCGCCATGGGCCTGCGCAAGAACGACCAGGAACTGCGCGCGCTGATCAACAAGGGCATCGCTGCCGTACAGGCCGATGGCACCTACGCCCAGATCCAGAAGAAATACTTCGGCGATCAAGACATCTACAACGAGTAAGCCAACACCGCCCCTGTGAGAGAAGACTTGTGTGGGAGGGGGCAATCCCCCTCCCCCAAAAGCCCGCTCCCCCAGGGGTATGTCTGCGCCCTTTAGAGATCTCCCCATGAACGAATTCCTCAACCTGCAGGGCTACGGCCCGATGCTCGCCCAGGGCGCCTGGATGACGGTCAAGCTGGCGTTCCTCGCACTGGCCCTGAGCCTTGGCCTGGGCTTGATCGCCGCCGGAGCCAAACTCTCCAGCGCCAAGTGGCTGCGGGTGCCGGCCACGCTCTACACCACGCTGATTCGCAGCGTGCCGGACCTGGTGCTGATCCTGCTGATTTTCTACAGCCTGCAACTGTGGCTGAACGACCTGACCGAAGCCTTCGGCTGGAACTACTTTGAAATCGACCCGTTTACCGCCGGGGTGGTCACCCTGGGGTTTATCTACGGCGCCTATTTCACCGAAAACTTTCGCGGCGCGATCCTCAGCGTGCCGGCCGGTCAACTGGAAGCCGCGACCGCCTATGGCCTGAGCCGCTGGCAGCGCTTTCGCCTGGTGCTGTTCCCGCAGTTGATGCGCTTCGCCCTGCCGGGGCTGGGCAATAACTGGCTGGTGTTGCTCAAGTCCACGGCGCTGGTGTCGATCATCGGCCTGTCCGACCTGGTCAAAGCCGCACAGAACGCCGGCAAGACCACCAACGAGCCGCTGTACTTCCTGATCCTCGCGGGCCTGGTGTACCTGGTGATCACCACCCTCTCCAACCGCATCTTCAAGCGTCTCGAACGGCGCTACAACCTCGGCATCAAGGGGATAGCGCGATGATCGAACTGTTCCAGCAATACGGCCTGGCCTACCTGTACAGCGACGGCGCGGGTGTGTCCGGGGTGGCGATGACCCTGTGGTTGTTCATCATCTCGGTGCTGTTCGGGTTTTTCCTATCGATCCCCCTGGCGATCGCCCGCGTCTCGGAACACGCCTGGCTGCGCTGGCCAGTGGAGGTGTACACCTACCTGTTTCGCGGCACGCCGCTGTATATCCAACTGTTGATTTGCTACACCGGGCTGTACAGCCTGGAGGTGGTGCAGGACAACGCCCTGCTCAACCAGTTCTTCCGCAACGCGTTGAACTGCACGCTGCTGGCGTTCGTCCTCAACACCTGTGCCTACACCGTGGAAATCTTCGCCGGGGCGATCCGCAACATTCCCCATGGCGAAATCGAAGCGGCACGCGCCTATGGCCTGCACGGCTGGCGACTGAACCTGTTTGTGGTGGTGCCTGCCGCGCTGCGCCGTGCGTTGCCGGCCTACAGCAATGAAATGATCCTGATGCTGCACGCCACGTCGCTGGCGTTTACCGCCACCGTCGCCGACATCCTCAAGGTGGCCCGCGATGCGAATGCCGAGACGTTCCTGACGTTCCAGGCCTTCGGTATCGCCGCGCTGCTCTACATGCTGCTGTCCTTTGCACTGGTGGGCCTGTTTCGACTGGCCGAACGTCGCTGGATGCGTTTTCTTGTTCCTACCCGAGGCTAACCCATGAATCAGTCCGCGCAGGCCCTGGCCACTTATCCCGTCGATACACTCGCAGACCCTATCGCCAAGGCGGCGACGGCGGCGGTCAAACTGCAAGTCGAAGGCATCCACAAACGCTACGGCGAACATGAAGTGCTCAAGGGCGTTTCCCTCAACGCACGCAACGGCGATGTGATCAGCCTGATCGGCGCCAGCGGCTCGGGCAAAAGCACGATGCTGCGCTGCATCAACTTTCTCGAACAGCCGGACGCCGGGGTCATCACCCTGGACGGCATCAGCATCGAAATGCGCCAGGGCCGCGCCGGCACCCGCGCACCGCACCAGGCGCAACTGCAGAACCTGCGCACACGCCTGGCCATGGTGTTCCAGCATTTCAACCTGTGGAGCCACATGACCGTGCTGGAAAACATCACCATGGCCCCGCGCCGGGTGTTGGGCGTGAGTGCGGCCGAGGCGGAACGACGTGCGCGGCTGTACCTGGACAAGGTCGGCTTGCCGGGCCGGGTGGCGGATCAATACCCGGCGTTTCTGTCCGGCGGCCAGCAGCAGCGCGTCGCCATCGCCCGCGCCTTGGCGATGGAACCGGAAATCATTCTGTTCGACGAACCGACCTCCGCCTTGGACCCTGAGCTTGTAGGAGAAGTCCTCAAAGTCATACAGACGTTGGCTGAGGAAGGTCGTACCATGTTGATGGTCACCCACGAAATGGGCTTTGCCCGCCAGGTGTCCAGCCAAGTGCTGTTTTTGCACCAGGGCCGCGTCGAAGAACAAGGCGGTGCCGAAATTCTCGACCATCCCAACAGCGAACGCTTGCAGCAATTTCTTTCCAACCGCTTGAAGTGAAACCCATGGATACCAAGGCCAACGGACCCCATTCCTCCCCTGCGCTGGATCGCATCGATGAGGCGATCATCGACGTGCTGCGGCATCAGGGACGTATCACCTACGAGAAGCTCTCGTCGCTGGTGCATCTGACCCCCAGGCCCTGCCTGGAACGGGTGCGCAAGCTCGAACGGCGCGGGGTGATCCGCGGGTACGGGGCGATCATCGACGTGCAGATGGTCTCACCGGGGCTGTCGCTGCTGGTGCTGGTGGCCTTGTCCAACCAGAGCGGGCGCTCGGCGCAAAAGGCCTTCGAAGCCTGCGTCAAAGCCTGCCCGCAGGTGTTCGAATGCCAGTTGATCAGCGGGCCGTTCGACTACAGCCTGCGCATGCGTTGCCGGGATATGGAACATTACCGAGTGCTGACGGAGACCTGGTTGAACAACGATGAATTGCACATCGACAAATTGGTGGCCCACCCCGAACTCGCGGTAGTCAAAAACACCGCCACCGAACTGGCCTGACCCCCAGACACCAAAGATCAAATGTGGATCAGATAGGGCTCATTCTGCTCTTGGGCGCGGCCTTATAGCCGACCACATCCTGGAAGCCGAACGCAGTCAAGAGTGTGGGAGGGGGCTTGCCCCCGATTGCAATCTGCCAGCTACCAATTAGTTGACTGATACACCGCCATCGGGGGCAAGCCCCCTCCCACATTTGGATCTCCGTGGATCAGATAGGGCTCATTCTGCTCTTGGCCGCGGCCTTATTAGCCGACCACATCCTGGAAGCCGAACGCGGTCGAGATTGTGGGAGGGGGCTTGCCCCCGATCGCAATCTGTCAGCTACCAATTAGTTGACTGATACACCGCCATCGGGGGCAAGCCCCCTCCCCCATTTGGATCTCCGTGGATCAGATAGGGCTCATTCTGCTCTTGGGCGCGGCCTTATAGCCGACCACATCCTGGAAGCCGAACGCGGTCAAGAGTGTGGGAGGGGCTTGCCCCCGATTGCAATCTGCCAGCTACAAATTAGTTGACTGACACACCGCCATCGGGGGCAAGCCCCCTCCCACATTTGGATCTCCGTGGATCAGATAGGGCTCATTCTGCTCTTGGGCGCGGCCTTATAGCCGACCACATCCTGGAAACCGAACGCGGTCAAGAGTGTGGGAGGCGGCTTGCCCCCGATTGCAATCTGTCAGCTACCAATTAGTTGACTGATACACCGCCATCGGGGTGTACAGACGGAGACATCCTTTACAAACGAGACCGGGGACATCCTTTACGTTTCTGGGTGCTGGACAGCCGGCTTGCACCGCTGTCTAGCCTACCCAGTGGATAGTTACATAGGTACATG
>NZ_VJWO01000006.1:0-206099 GCF_014889455.1 Pseudomonas sp. K8 | reverse complement strand
TGACCCTGCAGTTGTTGCAGTACCACGATTCACCCTTCAGGTTTTGCGATAGCTGAACAACAGATGATGTGAACGGCACACCGGCCTGGCGAAGATCCTGACATAAAAATCGGCTTCAGAAGCCGACCGGTTTTTAAGGATCGTCAGGCGCGACTCTCATCGTGGCGCTGGGGCATACCCCAAACAGACGCCGGATAGATTTAAGCAAGCCAACCACACCACCCGTTGATCAGTATTGCAAAAATGGGGGTGACCATAGATTTTTATGTCTGCAACGCACGATTAACCGCGCTTGTAGACGATTTCCTTGGTGCCGCCTTCGCAGGTGCCAACCACCTTGCCGTCAGCCGCAGCGCCTTTAGCCACCACTTCCAACGAATAACCCGAAGCACCCTTGGCGTCGATTTTCGCGGCAATTTCGCTTTTCAGCTCTTCACACGGCTTGCCCGCCGCCAGCACGGTGCCCGCCATGCTCAACAAACCTACTGCTAACAAGAACTTTTTCATCCGTCACTTCCCTTGCGCTGATCGAAACGAGCGTGGCCGACGCTTGTCGCATCGGCCCCCATTGGTTGTAGCGCAGGTTATGGCAATCGGCCAGCCGGCAAGTTCAACGGTTTCGATCAACTACTGGCAATTCGGAACCCCACCTTCAACGTAACCTGGAAGTGCGCAGCCTTGCCGTCCTTGATATGGCCACGGGTTTCGGTCACCTCGAACCACTCCAAATGCTTGATGCTCTTGCTGGCTTCAGCCAGGGCGTTGTTGATCGCCTCTTCGATGCTGGTGGTGGACGAACCCACCAATTCGACTTTTTTGTAAGTGTGATGATCAGACATGGCGTTTCTCCTGAGGGTCGTCAATAAAGCCTAGCAGTCAAAGCTCATACTGCTTCTGGCGACCGTTCCTACTCGAAAGTTCAGATTTACTGCACTTTCTGAGACGGCCGTAGTCGGTATCTACACACGCCACCCAATCACTTCAGGAGAGTCCACATGGCCAACACCTCTTTACGCAAAGCGTCGCTGGAAAGCATGGAAGCCGAGATTTCGAGCCTGCTCAAGTCTCTTGAGAGCCTCAAGGACGACGCATCCGATGAGTCGCTCAAGACTCTGAAGGCCCTGAAAAGCAATGCCGAGAACGCGCTCAAGCATTCTCGTCACCTGATCAGCGACGCCTACGAAGAAAGCAAAGTCAAAATCCGCGAAACCGGCGTGGCGACCCGGGACTACGCACAAGAACACCCATGGACTACCGCCGGCGTTGCCGTTGGCGCGCTGGGCCTGCTGGCGGCTTACCTTTTGTGCAAACGCGGTAACTGATCTGCCGGCTATACCGGCTGGCGCGACAGCTCAGCCTTGAGCCATTGCGCCAATTGCCGAGCGCGCCCGTCCGCGGCGCGCTTGGGTAGCCACAACGCCAGGTGCGCCGGGGTTTGCGTGAACCCCCACGGCGCCACCAGGCGACCGGCGCGCACGTCCTCCGCCACCAGCGGCTCCGGCGCGATCGCCACGCCCAGCCCCGCAACCGCCGCTTCCAGCAAGTAATACAAATGCTCAAACCCCTGGCCGAGTTTTAACGCACCGGGTTCGATCCCGTGTTGCTGCGCCCAGCTGGGCCAGGCCTGCGGGCGAGACGTGGTGTGCAACAGCGCTTCGCCGCACAGCGCCGTGGCCGGGGCGTCGCGCAGGCGTTCGTAACCGGCGAAACGCGGGCTCATGACCGGGCCGATGCGTTCGCTGGCCAGCTCGTACACCTGCATATCCGCCGGCCACGGCGGTTCGGCGAACAACAGCAGGGCATCCAGGCCGGGGCGGCGCGGGTCCAGATCACCTTCACCCGCCGACAGGTGCAAGCGCAGATCGGGCAGGTCGGCATTCAAGCGGCCCAGGCGCGGAATGAACCAGCGCGCCAGCAAACTGCCCGAACAGCCGAGGACGAACGGTGCATCGGCGCTGCTTTGGGTAATTTGCGCGCACACCTCCCTTAACCGCTCGAACGCCTCGGCACTCGCATCGCGCAGACGCACGCCGGCATCTGTGAGTTTGAGGCCGCGCCCTTCCTTGACGAACAGGCTGACCCCCAAATGTTCCTCCAACACTTTAAGCTGGCGGCTCACGGCGCCATGGGTGACGTGCAACTGCTCAGCCGCCTGGCTCACGCTGTTGAGGCGGGCCGTGGCTTCAAAGGCGCGCAGGGCGTTAAGGGGCGGGAGGTCTCGGCTCATCTGTGAGTTTTCCTGACAGGTTGTAGCGATCTTATCGGTTTTCAGCCCTGAGCGTCAGGGGTAGAGTGAGCGTCATTGCTTCCCACCCGAATTCTTTTCCTGGAGCGTCCCATGACTCAGTCCCAGACCGATCTACGCAACGGCCCTGACGCCAACGGCCTGTTCGGCGCATTCGGCGGCCGCTACGTCGCCGAAACCCTGATGCCGTTGATCCTCGACCTGGCCCGCGAGTACGAAGCGGCCAAGATTGATCCTGCGTTCAACGAGGAATTAGCCTACTTCCAACGCGACTACGTCGGTCGACCAAGCCCGCTGTATTTCGCTGAGCGCCTGACGGAGTTCTGCGGCGGCGCCAAGATTTACCTCAAACGCGAAGAGCTGAACCACACCGGCGCGCACAAGATCAACAACTGCATCGGCCAGATTCTGCTGGCGCGGCGCATGGGCAAGAAACGCATCATCGCCGAGACCGGCGCCGGCATGCACGGTGTGGCCACCGCCACCGTGGCCGCGCGTTTCGGCCTGCAATGCGTGATCTACATGGGCACCACCGACATCGAGCGCCAACAGGCCAACGTATTTCGCATGAAGCTGCTGGGCGCTGAAGTGATCCCGGTGGTCGCCGGCACCGGCACCCTCAAAGACGCGATGAACGAAGCCCTGCGCGACTGGGTGACCAACGTCGACGACACGTTCTACCTGATCGGCACCGTTGCCGGCCCGCACCCTTATCCTGCGATGGTGCGCGACTTCCAGTCCGTGATCGGCAAGGAAACCCGCACCCAGCTGCAAGCCCAGGAAGGCCGTCTGCCGGACAGCCTGGTGGCGTGCATCGGCGGAGGGTCCAACGCCATGGGCCTGTTCCACCCGTTCCTGGATGACAGCAGCGTCGAGATCATCGGCGTCGAAGCCGCAGGCTTTGGCATCGAAACCGGCAAGCACGCCGCCAGCCTCAACGGCGGCGTACCGGGCGTACTGCACGGCAACCGCACCTTCCTGCTGCAGGACGACGATGGCCAGATCATCGACGCCCACTCGATTTCCGCCGGCCTCGACTACCCCGGCATCGGCCCTGAGCACGCCTGGTTGCACGATATCGGCCGCGTCCAGTACACCTCGGTGACCGACCACGAAGCGCTCGACGCCTTTCACAAATGCTGCCGCCTGGAAGGGATTATTCCTGCACTGGAAAGCGCCCACGCCCTGGCCGAAGTGTTCAAACGCGCACCGACCCTGCCGAAGGAACACCTGATGGTGGTCAACCTGTCCGGCCGTGGCGACAAAGACATGCAGACCGTGATGCACCACATGGAACAGTCCCAGCAGGAGAAACACTAAATGAGCCGCCTGCAAACCCGCTTTGCGCAACTCAAGCAACAAAACCGCGCCGCCCTGGTGACCTTCGTCACCGCCGGCGACCCCGGTTACGACACCTCGCTGGCGATCCTCAAGGGCTTGCCCGCTGCCGGTGCCGACGTGATCGAGCTGGGCATGCCCTTCACCGACCCGATGGCCGACGGCCCGGCTATTCAACTGGCCAACATCCGCGCGCTGAGCGCCAAGCAGAACCTGGCGAAAACCCTGCAGATGGTGCGCGAGTTCCGCAAGGACAACAGCGACACCCCGCTGGTGCTGATGGGTTACTTCAACCCGATCCACAAATACGGCGTGCCGGCCTTTATTGCCGACGCCAAGCAAGCCGGGGTCGACGGCCTGATCGTGGTCGACCTGCCGCCCGAACATAACGGCGAGCTGTGCGACCCGGCCCAGGCGGCAGGCATCGACTTTATCCGCCTGACCACGCCGACCACCGACGACGTGCGCCTGCCGACCGTGCTCAACGGCAGCTCGGGCTTTGTGTACTACGTGTCGGTAGCCGGTGTGACCGGTGCCGGTGCCGCCACCCTGGAACACGTCGAAGAAGCCGTGGCCCGCCTGCGTCGCCATACCGACCTGCCGATCAGCATCGGTTTCGGTATCCGCACGCCGGAACAAGCGGCCGCCATCGCGCGCTTGGCCGATGGTGTGGTGGTGGGTTCGGCGCTGATCGATCACATCGCCAACGCCAGCAACGACCAGCAAGCCATCGACGGCGTGCTGAGCCTGTGCGCGGCGCTGTCGGAAGGTGTCCGTAACGCACGTAAGTAAGCGCCTCGTATGCGGTAGGTAAAGTTCCTGATACACAGGAATCAACTGGCAACACCGTGGCCTAAACAACAAGACCAAGGGATTTCGAACCGTGTTCGCAATCCCTTTTTTGTATGCGTGCCCCGAGGAATTCCCGATGAAAATGCGCAAATCCGTGATTGCTGGTTGTGGCGTCCTGGTGCTTGCCGCCAGCGCCCTGGTGCAAGCCGCGCCGCCTGACCAGCGCGGTGACGACCGTGGCGGCCCACAAGACCAGCACGAGCAACGTGGCGACGACCATCACGGCCCGCAGGACAACCATCGCGGCGGCCCGCCCCAGGACTTCGGCCCGGTGCGCCAGATCATCCACGACAACCACGGCCAATTCGGCCGTGGCGCGCCGCCGCCGCCGAATGTGCGCCTGGTCCGTGGCCAGCCGCTGCCCCACGGCTACTACGGCGAACGCCTCGACAACCGCGCCCTGGCGCGCCTGCCGTACTACGAGGGTTACGAATGGCGCCGTTCGGGCCCGGACGTGGTGCTGATCGCAGTGGGCACCGGTATCGTCTATGAGATTCTGGAAGGCGTGTTGAACTGACGCCACGGTTCCGCGATTTCTTCCGCTAGGCTTAAGGGGCGAACCGTTCGTTCCCCCTTAACGCACTTCATGCCTATTGCCGTCTAACCACCTCAGCAAGCCCCGGTATTTCTTGCGCTCCCGGTCGTTAAGTTAGCCGCATCAGAAGTCATTCTTGGCTCTATGGAGTACATCATGGCATTTGATCTCATCACCGAATCGGACCGCCGTCACGCCACCTTGCAAAAAGGCTTCAACCTGCGCTGGCCGTTGGGCAACGTGCAGGGCCAATCCTCGCCCAACGGCGCCAACCTGATTTACCTCTGTTACAGCCCCCAGGACATCATCGACGCCGCGGCGCAGGCCCTGGCCGTTGCCAATGGCCGGATTACCGTGCGCAGCGGCGGCCACTGTTACGAAGGTTTCGTCGCCAACAAGATGCCCGACAACCCCAATGAGGTATTGGCGATTCTGGATATCGGGCAAATGAAGCAACTGGACTACGATGCCGACGGCCAACTGCACTCCCAGTTGATGCCGACCTTGCCCTATCGCTACCGCTTTCGCCTGGAAGCCGGCGGGCAGAACTGGGACGCCTACGTCGCACTGTACACGTTGGCCAACAAGACCCTGCCCGGGGGGTCGTGTTATTCGGTGGGCCTGGGCGGGCACATCTGCGGTGGCGGCTACGGCTTGCTCTCGCGCAAACACGGCCTGGTGTGCGACTGGCTGTCCGGTGTCGATATTCTGGTGCCCAACGCCCAGGGCAACGGCCTGACAGCGCTGCATGTCTGCCGGGAGAGCACCGACCCGGACGAACTGGACCTGTTTGCCGCGTGCTGCGGTGCCGGCGGCGGGCAGTTCGGGATCATCACCAGTTATTACTTCAAGGACCTGCCGGACGCCCCCAAGGAGGTGCTTTGGCTGGTACTGGAATGGGACTGGGCGATGCTGACCAAACCGGCGCTCGAGCGATTGCTGGTGGCCTATCAAGCCTGGTTCGCCCAACATCAGGCCGACCCGGACACCTGGGGCCTGGCGACCAAGCTGGAAATGCGCCACCAGCACACCGGCAACGTCACGCTGGGCATTCACTACGTGGACAAAGACGGCGAGTTGAACGATCAGGCGCCCTTCGACGATTTTGTCACGACGATGCTGGACGCCATCGGCATTGCCGCCAGCGAATCGGTGACACCGTTTCACGTGATCCACCTGCCGCGAAGCAACCCCACCGGGCGTGTCATCAACTCCTTGAGCACGGCGCGGGCCGTCGTGCGCCGCCTCGACTGGCTGCCGTGCCAGCAAACCCTCAACGGCTCCGGCGACAACCAGCGCGGGCGCTATAAGTCGGCCTATCAGAAAGGCATTTTCACGCCGCAGGTGTTATCCGCGATCTGGACCACGCTGACCTGGCCCGACCCGGCGAACGTGTTGACCCAAAGTCTCATACAGATCCAGTCGTTCGGCGGGCGCATCAACCAGCCAGATCCGGCAGTGCGGCGCGAATCGTCCGCGGCCCAGCGCGGCTCTTTCCTCAAGTGGCAACCGCAGTGTTATTGGCGCGATGCCAGCGCCGCCACCGACAAGGCACATGCCGATTGGATTCAGGGGCTGTTTTTCAACGCCTTCGCCAACGATCAAGGCGTGCCGCTCAACGCGGAGTTCGAGGGCTGCTACATCAATTACCCCGACCTCGACATGACGCACCTCGGCGGCAACCCGGCGAACGCCAAGAACCCCCAGTGGTACACGGTTTTCTTCCCCGACCTGATCATCGAAAGCCGCCTGCGGCGTACCAAGCAGCGCTGGGACCCGCTGAATATATTCCGCAACGAAATGTCGGTGCCGTAAGCCGCAAAAAAAAACGGGCGACCCCAAGGTCGCCCGTTTTTTTTACAACTCGATCCGTTCGACCTTGCCCACCAACAAGATGTAGGAAAGCGCCCCGAGCAACGCCAGCACTGCGATATAGGTGATTGCCGGTGCGAACGAATCGCCGCTGGCCAGGAAGCCAATCACGATCGGCGTGGCAATCGCCGCCAGGTTGCCGATGAAGTTGAACACGCCACCGGTCAAGCCGAGCAAGCGAGCGGGTGCCAAGGTCGACACCAGCGACCAGGTGATCGACGCCAGGCCATTGCCGAAGAACGCCACCGCCAGGAACGCAATCACCCAGGCCGTCGAATCCACGTAGTTGGCGCCAATGATCGCGGTGGAAATCAACAGCCCGCCAATGATCGGCAACTTGCGCGCAAAGCCCACTGATGCGCCACGGCGAATCAACCAGTCAGAAAAAATCCCGGAGCACAGCACGCCGACAAACGCCGCGAGGAAGGGCAGGGAAGCGAGCAGGCCGGATTTGATGAAGTCCATCCCGCGATATTTCACCAGATAGGTCGGGAACCATGTCAGGAAGAACCACAGCGTGGAGTTCAGGCAGAACTGCCCCAGGTAGATGCCCCAGAGTTTGCGCTTGCTCAGCACGATGCCCAGGTCGACCCAACTGAACGGTGCCTTGGTGGTTTGCGCCTGCATGTCCACCAGCCCGCCGCCGGCACGGATCAGTTCGATTTCAGCGGCGTTGGCGCCTTTGAAGTCCTTCGGCTCGCGGTACACCGCGTACCAGATCAGCGCCCAGAGGATGCCGACGCCGCCGGTGGTGACAAACACCATGTGCCAGCCGTAGTGGTGCTGCAACCAGGCCAGCACCGGGGTGAGAAACGCCAGCCCGACGAACTGCCCGGAGGTGTAGAAGCCAATCGCCGTGGCGCGCTCACGCTCGGGGAACCATGTGGTGACCACGCGGCTGTTGATCGGATAGGCCGGCGCTTCCAGGGCGCCCACCGCCATGCGCAGGACAAACAGCGCGATGAAGCTGGCCGCAAAACCGAGCATCACAGTGGCGATGGACCACAGCAGCAGGGCCACGGTGTAGAGGATGCGCGGCGGCACCCGGTCGACCAGCCAGCCACCGGGGATTTGCATGGCGGCGTAGGTCCAGCCGAACGCCGAGAAAATCAGCCCGACATGCACCGGGTCGATGCCCAGGTCACTGGTCAGGGCCGGGGCCGCGATCGACAGGTTGCTGCGGTCGAGGTAGTTGATCACCACGGTGATGAACAGCAGCACCATGATGAAGTAGCGCTTTCTGCTAGGCGTGACTAAAGAAGCCTGCCCGGTGAGGGATTCAGGGTGCATGGGGTTGTCTCTTCTTATGTTTATTGAGGACGGACTTACTGACCAAACCAGCTCAAATGTGGGAGGGGGCTTGCCCCCGATAGCGGTGAACCAGCCGCCGAAGATGTCGACTGACACTCAGCTATCGGGGGCAAGCCCCCTCCCACATTTTTTGCCACATTTTTTCAGGCAGACATCACCACTCGGCAAAACTGCCGTCGGCATGGCGCCAGATCGGGTTGCGCCAGCGATGGCCGATGGCCGCGCGTTCGATCACGTATTCCTCGTTGATCTCGATGCCCAGGCCCGGCCCATTGGGGATCTTCACGAAGCCCTGGTCATAGTCGAACACGCCCGGGTCGCGCACGTAGTCGAGCAGGTCGTTGCTCTCGTTGTAGTGAATGCCCAGGCTTTGCTCCTGGATAAACGCGTTGTAGCAGACCGCGTCCAGCTGCAGGCAGGCGGCCAGCGCGATCGGGCCCAGCGGGCAGTGCAGCGCCAGGGCCACGTCGTAGGCTTCGGCCATGTTGGCGATCTTGCGGGTTTCGGTGATACCGCCAGCGTGGGAAGCGTCCGGCTGGATGATGTCGACGTAGCCTTCGCTGAGCACGCGCTTGAAGTCCCAACGCGAAAACAGGCGCTCGCCCAGGGCAATCGGGGTGCTGGTCAGCGGTGCGAGTTCCTTCAGCGCTTCGTAGTTTTCGCTGAGTACCGGCTCTTCGATGAACATCAGTTTGTACGGGTCCAGCTCTTTCATCAGCACCTTGGCCATGGGCTTGTGTACGCGGCCATGGAAGTCGACGCCGATGCCCACGTTGGGGCCGACGGCATCGCGCACGGCGGCGACGTTGGCCAACGCCAGGTCAACTTTTTCGAAGCTGTCGACGAACTGCAATTCTTCCGTGCCGTTCATTTTCACCGCAGTGAAGCCACGGGCCACGGCCTCTTTGGCGGCGCGGGCGGTGTCGGCGGGGCGATCGCCGCCGATCCACGAATACACGCGAATCTTGTCACGCACCTGGCCGCCCAGCAGGTCGCTGACCGACACGCCCAGGGCCTTGCCCTTGATGTCCCACAGCGCCTGGTCGATGCCGGCCAGCGCGCTCATATGCACGGCGCCGCCGCGATAGAAACCGCCGCGATAGAGCACGGTCCAGATGTCTTCGATATTGCGTGGGTCTTTGCCGATCAGGTAGTCGGACAGTTCCTCGACCGCAGCCGCCACCGTGTGGGCGCGGCCTTCGACCACGGGTTCGCCCCAGCCGGTGACGCCCTGGTCGGTCTCCACTTTGAGGAAGCACCAGCGCGGTGGGACGATGAAGGTAGTCAGTTTGGTGATTTTCATCTTCTTATCTCTCTTGTCGATGCAGCGCCCAAGGCGCCAAGCTTGCGATCAGTTCAGGGCGTTCCAGGCCGCGACATACGCCTGGGCACTGCTCGCCACCTCGGCCACGGACATGCCCGGCTTGAACAATCCGGACCCCAGGCCAAAGCCCCTGGCGCCGGCGTCGAAATACACCTGCATGTTGGCCGGGCTCACGCCGCCGACCGGCAGCAACAGCGTGCCCGCCGGCAACACGGCCAGCCACGCCTTGATCACCGCCGGGCCCATTTGCTCGGCGGGGAACAGTTTCAATACGTCGGCGCCTTCGGCCAGCGCGGCGAACGCCTCGGTCGGGGTGGCTACACCTGGCGACAGGTACAGGCCGGCGGCTTTCGCGGCACGCAAGACCTTGGCGTCGCTGTGGGGCATCACGATCACCTGGCCACCGGCGGCCTTGACCTGCTCGACCTGCGCCGGCGTCAACACCGTGCCGGCGCCGATCAGGCAATCGGCGGGCAGGCTGTCACGCAGGGTGCGGATGCTGGTGTAAGGGTCCGGCGAATTGAGCGGGACTTCGATCACGCGAAAACCGGCGCGGTACAGCACCTGGCCAATCGCCTCGGCTTCGTCCGGGCGCACGCCGCGCAGGATCGCGATCAAACCGTTTTGCGTGAGTGCTTGCTTGAGCATGTCAGGCCTCCATTGCTGGTTGAATGAGCCCGGCGGCCAGGGCCAACTGCCAGAGACCGCGTTCGCTGGCCTCTTGCGCCAGGCTGACGTGGGCGAAGCCGCAGAGGCCGAGGGCACGCTGGTAACGTGTACAGAGCGGTGCGGCGCCGACCAGGATGATCGGCTTATATTTGGCGGCACCGGGCAAGCCGGCGAGTTCATGGCCGATCAACAGGCCGGAGAGGTAGTCGGGCTGCTGGTCCGGGGCGAGTTCGCCGGTCAAGCCCAGGGTGCGTGCGCTGAACAGCGTCGACAGCACGCCGCGCTGGCCGTCTGCCGACAGCGCCACGCGCACGCCGCGGTCGAAAGCCGCCGCCTGGAAGTGTTCGGCGGGTTGTTGGGTGCGCCCGAGCAGGCTGTGCTTGCTCAGCACCGCGAACAGCTCGCCGGTCATGAAGGTGTCGAAATGGGTGATACAGCCATCGACCACCTCGACCCATTTGGAATGACTGCCGGGCAGGCCGATCAAGACCTCGGCGCCGAGGCCTTGCAGCACGCCGAGTACCTGGGTTTCTTCGCCGCGCATCACGTTGGGCAAGCCGACCTGCTCGATCACGCCGGGCACGATATGCACATCGACGCCGCGCACACTGCGCACGCGGTGCAATGCTTGGCCGAGGCTGGCGACGTCGACCGGGGTGTTGCGGTAGGCCGCTTCGCTCCAGCCCTGAGCGCTGCCGACCATGCCGCAGGCGATCACCGGCAAGCCCGGTTGCGCGTCGAGCCAATCGCCACAGGCCGCGTCGAACGCCAACTCGAAGCCATCGCTGCAGCAAACGCCGGCAATCTCCCGGGGCTGGCTGGGCAGGTGCATGATCCCCGACGCCAACGCACGTTGTTCCAGCACCACGCCCGCGGGGCCGAGTTTATAAGCACGAAGGGAACTGGTTCCCCAATCGAGCGCGATCAATTGCGCCGGCATCGCTTCACCTGAAATGAGTGGGTGCTGAAAAAAGCAGATGGGCGAATATAAACCTATGCTCGGCGATATCTCAATATATAAATATCAATCCCATATATTGGAACGAATCGAGATAAATCCTACAACCACTCCGCTTTTTACTGCGGGAACGGCCAGGCTTTATCTGATAAGAGAGGTTAAAAAACCGACAGATTCAGTTCGCGCATCGCACCCATCCAGATCGCGTACTCGGTGTGGTCCTTCAGGTCATCGCCCCCTAGACGGCAATCGACGGCAGGGCCAGCCCGGTCAGCGACTGTGCGCTGCGCGCCTGCTCCGCCACCAGCCAGTCGACGAACCGCTCGACCAACTGCCCCCGCCGTTTGCGCTGCGGCTGCACCACGTAGTAGCCGAAGCGTGAGATCACCGTGTCGCTGATCGGCCGGCACAGCCACTTCTGTTCCAGCAGGTTGTCCACCAAGTGGCGCCAGCCGATGGCCACGCCCTGGCCGGCAATCGCGGCCTGGATCAACAGGGTGTAGTTATCGAAGCGCAGTTGGCCGGGGGTCGGTGCGCTGGTAATGCCCAGTTCGCGGAACACGCCGCTCCAGTCGAACCACTGGCTGGTGCGTTCCTGGCGCAGGTGCAGCAAGGGGCAGTCGGGCAAGGTCTGCACGGTCAGCGGCGTGGCCTGGTCCTTGAGCCATTGCGGGCTGCACACCGGGAACACTTCTTCATTGAACAGCCACAGGCTGTCGCCCTGCTTGAAACGGCCGTCGCCAAACAGCACCGCCACGTCGATATCGCTGCGCAACGTGGCGTGATTGCGCTCGCTGGTCACCAGGCTGACGTCGACCTGGGGGTTGGCCGCATGGAAGCGATGCAGGCGCGGCATCAGCCAGTAGGCGGCGAAGGCGAAGTCGGTGGCCACTTGCAGCACTTCGTGCTGGTCCTGCTGGGTGATCGCGCTCAGGCCCTGGTTAATGGTCTGCAAACCGCCCTGGACATGTTCGAACAGCAGCGCGCCGGCGTCGGTCAGCTCGATGCCACGGTAGATGCGATCAAACAGGCGGATCGCCAATTGCTCTTCGAGGCGCTTGATCTGCTGGCTGATGGCCGGTTGGGTGGTGCCCAGTTCCATCGCCGCAGCGGTAAAACTGCGGTGGCGCGCCGCCGCTTCGAACGCCCGGAGCAGATCGAGGGATACATCGCCGAAGGCTTTATACATAAGCTGTACTTATCCTAGACATTGCCTTTCATGGGCTTTACCCCATTTTCCATGGGCTGCATGCTCATTCGCATAAACACCGCCTATGGAATGCCGAAGACCCATGAAGCGCAAGAACATTCTTTTCATCATGGCCGATCAAATGGCCGCGCCGATGCTGCCGTTCTACGGACCTTCCCCGATCAAGTTGCCGAACCTCAGTCGCCTCGCCGCACAAGGTGTGGTGTTCGACGCCGCCTACTGCAACAGCCCGCTGTGTGCGCCGTCGCGCTTTACCCTGGTCAGCGGCCAGTTGCCGAGCAAGATCGGCGCCTACGACAACGCGGCAGATTTCCCCGCCGATGTGCCGACGTATGCCCACTACCTGCGTCGTCTCGGCTACCGCACCGCGCTGTCGGGCAAGATGCATTTCTGCGGGCCAGACCAGTTGCACGGTTACGAAGAGCGCCTGACCAGCGACATCTACCCCGCCGACTATGGCTGGGCGGTGAACTGGGATGAGCCGGACGTGCGCCCCACCTGGTACCACAACATGTCCTCGGTGCTGCAAGCCGGGCCGTGCGTGCGGACCAACCAACTGGATTTCGACGAAGAGGTGGTGTTCAAGGCCCAGCAGTACCTGTTCGACCACATTCGCGAGGGCGGCGACCAGCCGTTCTGCCTCACCGTGTCGATGACCCATCCCCACGACCCGTACACCATTCCCAAACCGTTCTGGGATCTGTACGACGACAGCGACATCCCATTGCCCACAACCCCGGCCCAGGGCGATCTCGACCCGCACTCCCAGCGCCTGCTCAAGGTCTACGACCTGTGGGACAAGCCGCTGCCGCTGGAGAAGATCCGCGATGCGCGCCGCGCCTACTTCGGTGCCTGCAGTTACATCGACAGCAATGTCGGCAAGCTGCTGCAGACCCTGGAAGACACCGGCCTGGCCGACGACACCCTGATCGTTTTCTCCGGCGACCATGGCGACATGCTCGGCGAGCGCGGCCTCTGGTACAAAATGCACTGGTTCGAAATGGCCGCCCGCGTGCCGCTGCTGATCAGCGCGCCGGGGCAGTTCGCGGCGGGCCGTGTGACCCAGGCGGTCTCCACCGCCGACCTGTTGCCGACCCTGGTGGAACTGGCCGGCGGCGAACTCGAACCGCTCTTGCCCATGGACGGCCGCTCGCTGGTCCCGCACCTGCAAGGGCAGGGCGGGCACGACGAAGTGTTCGGCGAATACATGGCCGAAGGCACCCTCAGCCCGCTGATGATGATTCGCCGTGGCGCCTACAAATTCATCTACAGCGAAGACGACCCCTGCCTACTGTTCGACATACACAACGACCCGCGCGAACAGGATGAACTCAGCCAATCGCCGCAGCATCGGGCGCTGTTTGCCGCCTTTCTGCTTGAGGCGCGGGCCAAATGGGACATCCCGGCGATCCACCAGCAGGTGCTCGCCAGTCAACGCCGTCGCCGCCTGGTCTACCAGGCGCTGACCCAGGGCAAGCTGAAGAGCTGGGATCACCAGCCGCTGGTGGACGCCAGTCAGCAATACATGCGCAACCATATCGACCTCGACGACCTGGAGCGCAAGGCACGTTATCCACAACCCTGCCAAAACCAATAAAACAGAGGGAAGGCCATGCAAAAATTGACTGTGGTGCTGGGCGTAATGGGCATGGCGGCGTTGAGCAGCGCCACCGTGTACGCGGACGCCGGTTGTGAGACGGTGAGGATGGCCGATCCTGGCTGGAGTGATATTGCCGCCACCAATGCCGTCGCCGGTTTTCTGCTGACGGGCATGGGTTACAAGCCCAAGGTCGACACCCTGGCGGTGCCGATCACCTTCGGCGGGCTCAAGGACGGCCAGGTGGATGTGTTCCTGGGTAACTGGATGCCGGCGCAGCAAGGTTTCTACGACAAATTCGTGGTCAACGGCGATGTGGTGCAGTTGGCGAAAAACCTCGACGGCACCGAATTCACCCTGGCTGTGCCGGACTATGTGTGGGACGCCGGGGTGCATGACTTTGCCGACCTCAACTCATTCGCCGACAAGTTCGACAAGAAGATCTACGGCATCGGCTCCGGCGCGCCAGCGAACCTCTCGCTGCAGGAGATCATCAAGAAGAACGACTTCGACCTGGGCCAATGGAAGCTGATCGAGTCCAGCGAACAGGCGATGCTCGCCGAAGTCTCACGGGCGGTGAAGAAACAGCGCTTCATCACCTTCCTCGGCTGGACCCCGCACCCGATGAACGTGCAGTTGAAAATGCACTACCTCAAGGGCGGCGAGAAGTACTTCGGCGACACCGGCAGCGTGTATACCCTGACGCGCAAGGGTTATGCACAAGCCTGCCCGAACGTAGGAAAACTGCTGACCAACCTGAGTTTCACCCAGGCGATGGAGAACAGCATCATGGCCACGGTGGTCAACAACAAGGTCAGCAACGCGGATGCGGCGAAGGCGTGGATCCAGGCCAACCCGGCGGTACTCGAGCAGTGGCTCGACGGCGTGAAAACCGTGGATGGCCAGGATGCATTGGCGGCCGTAAAAGCCAAGCTCTAAAGCCCACCACTATCCAAATGTGGGAGGGAGCTTGCTCCCGATAGCGGCGGATCAGTCACTACATCATTGACTGTCAGTCCGCGATCGGGAGCAAGCCCCCTCCCACAAAAAGCCGGTGTGTACTGATACCCTGAGCCAAACCTTTCAACCCGAGTTTGCGATGCTCCGGCCCAACCGCCACACACTCTTCCCCTTCCTCAGTTGGCTGCCGCGCCAAACCCGCGCCAGCGTCGGCCGGGACGCGATCGTCGGCCTCAGCGGCGCGGTGCTGGCCTTGCCGCAGTCGATTGCCTACGCGCTCATCGCCGGTCTCCCACCGGAATACGGCCTGTACGCCGCGATCATCCCGGTGCTGATCGCGTGCCTCTGGGGTTCGTCCTGGCACCTGATCTGCGGCCCCACGGCGGCGATTTCCATCGTGCTCTACGCCAGCGTCAGCCCCCTGGCCGTGCCGGGTTCACAGGACTACATCACCTTGATCCTGCTGCTGACCTTCCTCGCCGGGGTGTTCCAGTGGTTGCTCGGCCTGCTGCGCTTCGGCGCGCTGGTGAATTTCATCTCCCATTCGGTGGTGCTGGGGTTCACCCTCGGCGCCGCCGTGGTGATTGCCCTCGGCCAACTGCCCAACCTGTTGGGCCTGGATTTGCCGAGCCAGGCCACGGCGATCAACAGTCTGATGACACTGATCGAGCACGGCGGCGAGTGGGACCACGCCTCACTCGCCCTGGGGCTCGGCACCTTGCTGGCGGGCGCGCTGCTCAAGTACCTGCTGCCGCGCTGGCCGACGCTGTTGATCACGCTGGCGCTGGGCAGCCTGGCCGCCTGGCTGTGGCCGGCGATATTCGGGCAGGTGGCGCTGGTCAGTGCGTTTATCGGCAAGCTGCCGCCATTCAGCCCGTTGCCGCTGGACCTGGACATGCTCTTGCGCCTGCTGCCCAGCGCCGTGGCGGTGGGTATGCTCGGGCTGGTGACCAGCCTGTCGATCGCGCGCTCGCTGGCGGCGCGCTCACAGCAATTGCTCGACGCCAACCAGGAAGTTCGAGCGCAGGGTTTGTCCAATATCGTCGGCGGATTTTTCTCCGGCTACCTGTCGGCCGGCTCCTTCACGCGCTCCGGCCTCAGCTATGAAGCAGGCGCCTGCTCGCCGCTGGCGGGGGTGTTTTCCGCCCTGTGGGTGGCGTTGTTCGCACTGTTTGGTGCAGCGCTGATCGCACATATACCGATCCCGAGCATGGCCGCGAGCATCCTGCTGATCAGTTGGGGCCTGGTGGATCATCGGGGCATTCGTGCGTTGTTCCGGGTCAGTCGCGCCGAGTTTGTGGTGATGAGCCTGACCTGCATCGCCACGTTGCTGCTGGAGCTGCAAACCGCGATTTACGCCGGAGTGCTGGCCTCGTTGTTTTTCTACCTCAAGCGCACCTCGCAGCCGCGGGTTCAACAATGGCGCGACGGCGAGGAAGAGGTGTTGCGGGTCGGTGGCTCGATCTTTTTCGGCGCCAGCCATTACCTGCAAGTTCGCCTGCAAAGCCTGCAGAGTGAGCGGGTGGTAATCGAAGCGCAGCAGATCAACTTTATCGACTATTCCGGGGTGGAGATGCTGCACCAGGAAGCGCGGCGATTAAGGGCGATGGGCCGTAGCCTGACCTTGCGCCGGGCCAGGCCGCAGGTCGTCGAGGAGTTGAAAAAGCTGGAAGGCGCCGACAACTGCCCCATCCATTTCGAAGACTGAATGCGGTCAAACAGGTGGGAGGGGGCTTGCTCCTCCCACCTTTCGAGTTGCCTCAAGCCAATTGGCGGCGCAGTTCGGCCAACACCGGCGCCGAATCCGGACGCACGCCGCGCCACAGGAAGAACGCTTCCGCCGCCTGCTCCACCAGCATGCCCAGGCCATCCATCGCCACCGCCGCGCCGTGTTCCGTGGCCCAGCGGCAGAATGCGGTCGGTTCCTTGGCATACATCATGTCGTAGCAAAACGTTTTGCCCGGCGCGATCAAGCTGCCTGCAATCGGCGGTACATCGCCTGACAGGCTGGCGGAGGTGGCATTGATGATCACGTCCACCGGCTCACACAGCCAGTCGAAACCACTGGCAGACACCGGGCCCAAATCGTCGAACAACTCGGCGAGCATTTCGGCTTTTTCCACGGTGCGGTTGGCGATGATCAGCGACGCCGGCCGCTCGGCCAGTAACGGCTCCAACGCCCCGCGCACTGCGCCGCCAGCGCCGAGCAACAGGATGCGTTGCCCTTGCAGGTGCAGCCCGGCATTCACCGTCAGGTCGCGCACCAGGCCGGCGCCGTCGGTGTTATCGCCCAGCAGGCTGCCATCGGCCAGCTTGCTCAGGGTGTTCACCGCCCCGGCGCGCTCGGCGCGTGCGGTGAGGGTGTCGGCCAGGCGGTAGGCGTCTTCCTTGAACGGCACCGTGACGTTGGCGCCACGGCCTTGTTGAAAAAACTCACGGGCAAACCCGATGAAATCCTCGAGCGGCGCAAGCAGAGCGCTGTAGTCCAGTTGCTCGCCGGTCTGCTCGGCGAACATGCGGTGGATCAACGGCGACTTGCTGTGGCCGATGGGGTTGCCGAACACCACATAACGGTCCATCAGACCGCCGCCTTGGGCGCAGCCACGCCGAGCCAGTCGCGGTCTTGCAGGAAGTAGTCGGTGAGGCGCGCTTCTTCGCTGCCGGCCTCGGCTTTCCAGTCGTAGCTCCAGCGCACCTGGGGCGGCAGCGACATCAGGATCGACTCGGTACGCCCGCCCGACTGCAGGCCGAACAAGGTGCCACGGTCGTAGACCAGGTTGAATTCAACGTAGCGACCACGGCGGAATTCCTGGAATTCGCGCTGCTGTTCGGTATAGGCCTGGGCCTTGCGGCGCTGCACGATCGGCAGGTAGGCGTCGATGTACGCATCGCCGATGGCACGGATGAAGGCGAAGCAGGTGTCGAAGTCCCACTCGTTCAAGTCATCGAAGAACAGGCCGCCGATGCCGCGCGGTTCGTTGCGATGCTTGATGTAGAAGTAGGTGTCGCACCAGGCCTTGTAGCGCGCATAAACGTCGGCGCCGAACGGCGCACAGGCCTGTTCGGCCACGCGGTGCCAGTGGATGCAGTCTTCTTCGTTGGCGTAATAGGGCGTGAGGTCGAAGCCGCCGCCGAACCACCACACCGGCTCTTCACCTTCTTTTTCAGCGATGAAAAAGCGCACGTTGGCGTGGGAAGTCGGTACATGCGGGTTGTGCGGGTGAATCACCAGCGACACCCCCAGCGCTTCAAACCCGCGCCCGGCCAGCTCGGGGCGATGCGCGCTGGCGGACGGCGGCAGGCCGCTGCCAAACACGTGGGAAAAGTTGACGCCGCCTTTTTCGATCACCGTACCGTTTTCAATCACACGGGTGCGACCGCCGCCACCGGCTGGCCGGGTCCAGGCGTCTTCGATAAAGCGAGTGTCCGTCTCGAAGGTTTCCAGGGCGCTGCAAATACGGTCTTGCAGATCAAGCAGATAGGCTTTAACAGCCTCGGTGCGGGTAGTCATGGCATCACCTTGAATCGGGCAAAGCTACGCGAGGCCATTGGGCGTCGGCGGCAAATGGGCGCACAGGATACCACCGCACTCAGCTCCGTCGCAGTTGACGAAGATCAAGCTTAGGAGTCCGATAGGGGGCTACCCGAATTCAAACCCAGGAGAAGTGCAGATGGCCAAACGTATCCAGTTCAGCGTCCATGGTGGCCCTGAGGTGCTTGAGTACGTGGACTACACGCCAGCAGAACCTGGCCCACAGCAAGTTCGCGTGCGCAACGCGGCCATTGGCCTGAACTTCATCGACACCTACTTCCGCAGTGGCTTATACGCGCCGCCGGCCTTGCCGTCGGGCCTGGGCGCCGAAGGTGCCGGTGTGGTCGACGCCGTGGGCAGCGAGGTCAGCCAATTCAAGGTCGGCGACCGCGTGGCCTACGGCAGTGGGCCATTGGGTGCCTACAGCGAACTGCACGTGTTGCCCGCAGCCAACCTGGTTCACCTGCCGGACGACATCAGCTTCGAACAAGCCGCCGGCGCGATGCTCAAGGGCCTGACCGTGCAATACCTGCTGCGCCAGACCTATGAGTTGAAGGGTGGCGAAACCATCCTGTTCCACGCCGCAGCCGGTGGCGTGGGCTCCCTGGCCTGCCAGTGGGCCAAGGCCCTGGGCGTGAAGCTGATCGGCACGGTCAGTTCGCCGGAAAAAGCCGCCGTGGCCAAATCCCACGGCGCCTGGGCAACCATCGACTACAGCAAGGAAAACGTCGCACAGCGCGTGCTGGAATTGACCGACGGCAAGAAATGCCCGGTGGTGTACGACGGCGTCGGCAAGGACACCTGGCTGACCTCGCTGGACTGCGCGGCGCCCCGGGGGTTGGTGGTGAGTTTCGGTAACGCCTCGGGCGCGGTGGACGGGGTGAACCTGGGGATTCTGGCGGCCAAGGGCTCGCTGTATGTCACCCGGCCGACCCTGGCGACCTACGCCAGCAACCCCAAGGACTTGCAGGCCATGGCCGATGATCTGTTCTCGATGATCCAGAGCGGCAAGGTACGCATCGATATCAACCAGCGCTTCTCGCTGGCGGAAGCGGCCAAGGCGCAGACGGAACTGTCGGCGCGGCGCACGACCGGGTCGACCATTCTGTTGCCGTAAGGCTTGGGGTTTCTGGCGTGGCTAAGGGCGCCATCGCGGGCAAGCCCGGCGCCTACATTTGACCGTGTTGTCATGACGGACACCGATCGAATGTGGGAGCCGGGCTTGCCCGCGATAGCCACGCCACGGTCTCAGGACGGCCGCACAACCTCACCCGTCACCAGATCGCGAATCAGGCTCGGGTTCTTGCGCCCACCGAGGGCGCCACCCAACACCAGATCGACCTGGCCACGGAAGTACTGCTCGACGCGAATCCGCGTGCGGGCGGCCGGGCGGCCCTGGGGGTTGGCCGAGGTGGAAATCAATGGCCCGACCAATGAGCACAAGTCGCGCACCAGCGGATGATCGCTGACCCGTAGCGCCACGGTGTCGTGCTCCCCCGTGACCCATTCCGGCAACAGGTCCTGATGAGGCACCAGCCAGGTGTTCGGCCCCGGCCAGGTACTGGCCATGCGGTCGATCCAATCCTGCGGGAAGTCTTCGAAGAGAAAATCGAACTGGCGGATAGTATCCGCGACCAGGATCAGGCCCTTATCCACCGAGCGGTTCTTGATCGCCAGCAGCCGGTCCACCGCCGCTTCGTTCCACGGGTCACAGCCCAGGCCCCAGACCGCCTCGGTCGGATAGGCAATCACCGCGCCTGCGCGAATTTCTCGTGCGGCTTCCAGCACACGCCACCTGTTGACCATTACTCACTCTCCGGACTAAAGCTCTGCGCAGTTTACCGATCTTCCCTGCAAAACCTAGCAGCGCGCGAGCCAACGCCCGCTTTCGCAGATCACCTGGCCTTCCAGCTCCAACTCGGTGAGGGTCGCCAGCACCTGGGACAACGGCCGCCCGCTGGCAATCGCCAGGGCTTCGCTGGTGTGGGGCGCCGCATGCAGCAGTGCGACCAGTGGATGAGTCGCCGGCAGCGGCACCGGACACGGCAGCGCCTGCCAGCCGCGCAAGCCTTCAAGAATGTGCTCGATGGTTTCCACCAACACCGCGCCGTCGCGGATCAGCTGATGACAACCCTTGGCCGCGGGATGATGGATCGAGCCGGGAATCGCGTACACCTCGCGCCCTTGCTCGGCGGCGAGCCGCGCGGTGATCAGCGAACCGCTGGCGATGCCGGCTTCCACCACCAGCACGCCCAGCGACAGACCACTGATGATGCGGTTGCGCCGGGGGAAATTGCCGGCCTGGGGCGCGGCGTCCAGCGGAAACTCGGAAACCACCGCGCTGCCCTGGGCAATCATCGCGGCCGCGAGGCGTCGGTGGCGCTGTGGATAAAACTTTTCCAGGCCGGTGCCGAGTACGCCAATGGTCTGCCCGCCGACCTCCAGGGCCGCTTGATGCGCCGCGCCGTCAATGCCCAGGGCCAGGCCGCTGGTGATGACGAAACCGGCACTCGCCAGGCTGCGGGAAAAGGCGGCGGCGGTGTCCATGCCGGGGCGCGATGCGCGACGGCTGCCGACCATGGCCAACTGGGGTTTTTCCAGGATCGCAGGGTCGCCGGCGACGAATAACAACGGCGGTGCGTCATCGATCTGGGCCAGCAGTGCGGGGTACTCAGGCTGGTCCCACATCAGCAAATGCTGGGCCGGACGCGCCAGCCAGGCCAATGCGACACTCGCGCCCTCGCGGACTTCATGACTGCGCCGGGCCTCGGCGCTGACGGCGGGCAAGCCGAGCGAACGCCAAGCGCTGGCCGGCGCGCTGAGCGCCTTCGAGGCGCAGCCGAACGCGTCGATCAACCGGCGAAAACGCTTCGGGCCCAGTTCCGGCAGCCTGTGCAAGCGTAGCCGGGCTTCCAGTTCTGCCGGGGAAATTTCACTGCTGTTTATCGGATACATCTGATCATCCTTGACCGGAACAAGCTGTGGATAACTCTGTTGGTAACTTATTTAGCAGCCTATTTATTGCGTTTGACGGGCCGTCTCGAAACGGTCCATCACCGCCAGTGGCCGCGAGGCATTGAGGACCAGGCCGTAACTGAGTTTTTCGTAGGTGCGAAACACCAGCAGCATGCCGCCGTACTCATCGGCCAGCTTCACCGGAGCGCCGCTGAGAGCGTCGCGTACCGTGGCGCCGGTCTTGATCACATTCAGCCGTTGGCCGTCGACCAGGCCGTCGCGGCGGCCTTTATTCAGGGTCACGGCATCCAACACGCCGATCTGCGTCACGCCCTTGGGCACGTCGATGATGCGCCCTTCGATAAACGGCGCGGCCTGCGGGCCTTCCAGGCTGGCCAGCGCAACCGGCGGTTCGGCACGCAGCAAGCGGTCGCCGGGGCGCACTTCCTGGGTGACCCGTTGTACGGCAAGGGTGGTCAGGTCGCCGGCCATCACCCAGTGCGCGGTGCCGATGTCATCGGCGTGGATACCCAGTAACTCCTGGGTTTTGGGGTCGGTGTAGACCTTGCCTCGGCGGAAAATCCCATAGCTTGGCTGAGCCGGGTCCAGGACGCCGCGGGCATGCACGCGCTCGCCATTGGCCCCCAGCACTCGCCCGGCCTCAGCCGCGACAACGTAGGGCGCGTTATCGAGATCGAGGGGCGAATCGAGGATGCGATTGTGTAACAAAAATCGCTGGATGGCCTGTTGCGTCGGTTGATCCAGGCGCGGGCCGGGCGATGGAAGCAGGGCCTGGGCGAACGGCGCCCAGAGCAGCAAGACGAGTAGCGATTTCCTCATGGGGTGAATCTCCTTTATTATGTACGTTCGCGTGAAACGCCATAGCCTTCGCGGCTTCCGAGCGTTCCACACCGGCCGTGCGGGTCCATCCCTACGCCGATTTGCCTTTACCTCACATGTGCAGCAATTACGCTTATGGCTATTTTGAACATCCTCGAATTCCCCGACTCGCGCCTGCGCACGATCGCCAAACCGGTGGCCGTAGTGGACGATAAGGTTCGTCAGTTGGTCGATGACATGTTTGAAACAATGTATGAAGCCCCGGGCATCGGCCTCGCCGCGACCCAGGTCAACGTGCATCAGCGTGTCGTGGTGATGGACCTGTCCGAAGATCGCAGCGAGCCACGGGTGTTCATCAACCCCGAGTTCGAAGCGCTGACCGACGAAATGGGCGAATACCAGGAAGGCTGCCTGTCGGTGCCGGAGTTCTACGAGAACGTCGAGCGCCCGGTGCGCGTGAAGATCAGGGCCCTGGACCGCGACGGCAAGCCCTTCGAGCAGGTTGCCGAAGGCCTGCTGGCGGTGTGTATCCAGCACGAATGCGACCACCTCAACGGCAAGCTGTTTGTCGATTACCTGTCCACGCTCAAACGTGACCGGATCAAGAAGAAGCTGGAAAAAAAGCACCGCCAGCAAGCTTGATGCCCTTCTTCCAAAGGCTTGCTGCGGCAAGCCTTTTTCTTTTGTGACTGCTTTTAACCGAGAACGCCCATGACCGAGCCACTGCGCATTGTTTTTGCCGGCACACCCGAATTTGCCGCCGAACACCTCAAGGCCCTGCTCGCCAGCCCTTATGACATCGTCGCGGTGTACACCCAGCCGGATCGCCCGGCCGGTCGCGGGCAAAAACTGATGCCGAGCCCGGTCAAGCAACTGGCGCTGGAGCACCACATTCCCGTGCTGCAACCGCCGACCCTGCGCAACGCCGAGGCCCAGGCCGAGTTGGCCGCACTGAAACCGGACCTGCTGGTGGTGGTGGCCTATGGCTTGATCCTGCCCCAAGTCGTCCTGGACATCCCGCGCCTGGGTTGCATCAACAGCCATGCCTCGCTGCTGCCACGCTGGCGCGGTGCGGCGCCGATCCAACGCGCCGTGGAAGCGGGCGACAGCGAAAGCGGCGTGACCGTGATGCGTATGGAAGCGGGCCTGGATACCGGCCCGATGCTGTTGAAAGTCAGCACCCCGATCACCGCCGAAGACACCGGCGGCAGCCTGCACGATCGCTTGGCCGAGATGGGCCCGCCGGCTGTGATCCAGGCGATTGCCGGGCTCGCTGCCGGCACCCTCGAAGGCGAGGTGCAGGACGACAGCCTGGCGACCTACGCGCACAAACTGAACAAGGACGAAGCACGCCTCGACTGGAACCGCCCGGCCGTGGAACTGGAGCGCCTGGTGCGCGCGTTCAACCCGTGGCCGATCTGCCACAGCACCCTCAACGGCGAAGCCTTGAAGGTTTTGGCTGCCACCCTGGCCGACGGCAAGGGCGCCCCTGGTGAAATCATCGGTGCCAGCAAGGACGGCCTGCTGGTTGCCTGCGGTGAACAGGCGCTGTGTCTGACGCGTCTGCAATTGCCCGGTGGCAAGGCGCTGAATTTCAGCGATTTGTTCAACAGCCGTCGTGAGAAATTTGCCGTAGGCACGCTTCTCGGGGTGGCCGCCCAATGAACCCGCGTCTGGCCGCCGCCAAGGCCCTGGCCGCCGTGCTCAACGGCAAGGCTTCGCTGAACAGTTCGCTGCCGACCCAGTTGGATAAGGTCGAAGACCGTGATCGCGGTTTCACCCAGGACCTCGCCTTCGGCACCGCGCGCTGGCAGCCACGGCTGTCGGCGCTGGCAGCCAAGCTGCTGCAAAAGCCGTTCAAGGCGGCCGATGTCGATGTAGAAGCGCTGCTGCTGGTAGGCCTCTATCAATTGCTCTACACCCGCGTGCCGGCCCACGCCGCCATCGGTGAAACCGTCGGCTGCGCCGAAAAGCTGAAAAAACCCTGGGCCAAAGCCCTGCTCAACGCCGTGCTGCGCCGCGCCCAGCGCGAAAGCGAAGCGCTGCTGGCCGAGCTGGAACATGACCCGGTGGTGCGTACCGCTCACCCGCGCTGGCTGCAAAAATCCCTGAAAGCCTTCTGGCCCGAGCAATGGGAAGCCATCTGCGCGGCCGACAATGCACACCCGCCGATGATCCTGCGGGTCAACCGTCGCCATCACCGCCGCGATGCTTATCTGCAATTGCTGACCGATGCGGGCATCGCGGCCGCGCCGTGCGTGTACAGCACCGATGGCATCGTGCTCGAAGCCGCCACCGACGTGCGCAGCCTGCCGGGCTTCGCCGAGGGCTGGATCAGCGTGCAGGACGAAGCCGCGCAACTGGCGGCCGACCTGCTCGACCTGGCCCCAGGCCAGCGCGTGCTGGACGCCTGCTGCGCCCCCGGCGGTAAGACGTGTCACATCCTGGAGGTCGAAAAAGACCTGGCCGGCGTCGTCGCCGTCGACCTGGAAGCCAAGCGCCTGGTGCGCGTGCGGGAAAACCTCGCACGCCTGGGCCTGAGCGCCGAGCTGATCGCCGCCGATGGCCGCGACACCGCCACCTGGTGGGACGGCAAGCCGTTCCAGCGCATCCTGCTCGACGCGCCGTGCTCCGCCACCGGCGTGATCCGTCGCCATCCGGACATCAAGCTGACCCGCCAACCCGACGACATCGCCGCCCTGGCCGTGCTGCAAGGCGAACTGCTCGACGCGTTGTGGCCGACCCTGGAAGTCGGCGGCATCCTGCTCTACGCCACCTGTTCCACCTTGCCCACCGAGAACACCGAGGTCATCGAAGCCTTCCTCGCCCGTACCAGCGGCGCGCGCGAGCTGGACCTCGCCACGGCAGCCGGCATCAAGCAGCCCCACGGGCGCCAATTGCTGGCACAGGAAGGCGGACACGATGGCTTCTACTACGCCAAACTGATCAAGATCGCCGCCGCACGCGGCTGAACGGTTCAAAGGGAGTAACCGGATGAAAATCATCATCCTCGGGGCAGGGCAGGTCGGTGGCACGCTGGCCGAGCATTTGGCCAGCGAAGCCAACGACATCACCGTGGTCGACACCGATGCCGAGCGCCTGCGCAACCTCGGCGACCGCCTGGACATTCGTACCGTGCAGGGTCGTGCGTCGTTTCCTACGGTGCTGCGTCAGGCGGGTGCCGACGATGCCGATATGCTGGTGGCCGTGACCAACAGCGACGAGACCAATATGGTCGCGTGCCAGGTCGCCCACACGCTGTTCCACACCCCGACCAAGATCGCCCGGGTGCGTGAAGCCGCGTACCTGACCCGCGCCGGCCTGTTCGACAACGACGCGATCCCGGTGGACGTGCTGATCAGCCCGGAGCAGGTGGTCACCCACTACATCAAGCGCCTGATCGAGATTCCCGGCGCGTTGCAGGTGATCGACTTCGCCGACGGCAAAGCGCAATTGGTCGCCGTGAAGGCCTATTACGGCGGGCCGTTAGTCGGCCAGCAACTGCGCCAACTGCGCGAACACATGCCGAATGTGGAAACCCGCGTCGCGGCGATTTTCCGGCGTGACCGGCCGATCCTGCCCCAGGGCGACACGGTGATCGAGGCTGACGACGAAGTCTTCTTCATCGCCGCCAAAGCGAATATTCGTGCCGTGATGAGCGAAATGCGTCGTCTCGATGAGACGTATAAACGCATCGTCATCGCCGGTGGCGGGCAGATCGGCGAACGCTTGGCCGAGGCCATCGAAAGCCGCTACCAAGTGAAGATCATCGAGATGAGCCCGGCGCGCTGCCGGCATTTGTCCGACACCCTCGACAGCACTGTAGTCCTGCAAGGCAGCGCCTCGGACCGCGACCTGTTGATGGAAGAAAACATCGCCGACGCCGATATCTTCCTGGCCCTGACCAACGATGACGAAGCCAACATCATGTCATCGCTGCTGGCCAAGCGGCTGGGGGCGAAGAAGGTGATGACCATCATCAATAACCCGGCGTATGTCGACCTGATCCAGGGCGGCGATATCGACATCGCCATCAGCCCGCAGTTGGCGACTATCGGCACCTTGCTCACCCACGTGCGCCGTGGCGATATCGTCAGCGTCCACTCCCTGCGCCGCGGCGCGGCGGAAGCCATCGAGGCGATCGCCCATGGCGACTCGAAGTCGAGCAAGGTGATCGGCAAGGCCATCCGCGACATCGGCTTGCCGCCGGGTACCACCATCGGTGCGATCATTCGCGATGAAGAAGTGATCATTGCCCACGACGACACGGTAATTGCCACCGGCGACCATGTGATCCTGTTCCTGGTGGATAAAAAACATATCCGCGATGTGGAGAAGCTGTTCCACGTGGGGTTGAGCTTTTTCTGATCAAACGGAGTACACCGACATGCTCGAATCCCTGGAGAAAATGCTGGCCAAGGGTGTGGATAACGCCCTGCTGCGCTTTGGGCTGGGCAAGGGTTATCTGGACCTGAAGGACAACGCCAAGGCGGCCGAGCATCTGCACAAGTGTGTCGAGTTTGATCCGAAGTATTCGGCTGCGTGGAAGCTGTTGGGGAAGGCGCACGTCGGATTGGGCGATCGTCCTGCTGCGCGACAGGCCTGGGAGAAGGGGATTGCGGCGGCTCAGGCCCATGGCGACAAGCAGGCCGAGAAAGAAATGATGGTGTTCCTGAAAAAACTCGACCGCAAGGCTTGAGCGGAACTCAAATGTGGGAGGGGGCTTGCCCCCGATAGCGGAGGTTCAGTCAAATATGCATTGGCTGACACACTGCTATCGGGGGCAAGCCCCCTCCCACATTGGTTTTGGGTTGCCTTTGAGTCAGTACCACCGCGCCTCACCCGGCGGGCGTTTCTTGAAGCGCTTCATGCTCCACATGTACTGGCTCGGGTAGGCGCCGACATAACGCTCCACCACCTTGCTCATCGCCGCGCAGGAGGTGGCGGTGTCGGTGCTGTACATGTCTTCCGGCGCTGCTTCCAGGATCACTTTGTAGCCTGAACCGTCCGGCAGGCGCAGGGCATGCAGGAAAACGCCGACCGCCTTGTGGCCCGCGAGCATGTTCGGCACGAACTTGCTGGTCAGCGCCTGGGTGGCGAAGAACGGCACGAAGATCCCCGCCGATTCGGCCGGCTCCGGGTCGGCCGGAATGCCCACCTGGCCGCCCTTGCGCACTTCCTTGATGACACTGAGGATGCCTTCCTTGGTGGACGCCGCCACGCGGTTGCCCAGTTGCACGCGTTGCTTGCGCAGCAGGTCATCCACCGCCTTGAGCTTCGGCGGGCGGTAGAAAATAATCGGTTTGCACTGGCTGCAATAGAAGTGGTTCAACACTTCCCAGTTGCCCAGGTGGCTGGTGATACCGACCACGCCTTTGCCCGAGGCCAGGGCTTCGTGGAGGACTTCCAGGCCTTCGACTTCGCGCACCAGGTCGATGGAGCGCTGGGCCGGCCAGATCCAGGCGCAGGCGCTTTCGGTCAGGGACTTGCCGATGTCCATCAGGCTGCGGCCCACCAGGCGCTCGCGCTCGGCCGGGTCCATGTCCGGGAAGCATTTTGAGAGGTTGATCCGCACCGTGTCGCGGGAGCGGTTGGGGGTTTTCCACATGATCCAGCCAATCGCCGAACCTACGGCTTGCACGGCGCGCCAGGGCAGCAGGGCAAACAACCGGAGAGCGCCTACCAGCAAGGCGCCTTTAAACTTTTCCACAGGTCACTCCTGATCGTGTGTGGTGCGCAAAGCACGCATTCTAACCGGCGTTGGCCAAGTCCGCGTAACGGTCGCAGTCCTGGGTGTGGTCCATGACCATGCCCGAGGCCTGCATGAACGCGTAGCAAATGGTCGGCCCGACGAAGGTGAAGCCGGCTTTTTTCAGCGCGCGGCTCATGGCCTCGGCTTCGGCGGTAATCGCCGGGACTTCGCTGCGGTCCTTGAAGTGATTGACCTTGGGCACGCCGCCGACAAACGACCACAGCAGCCCCACCGGGTCCTCCAGCGCCAACCAGGCCGCGGCGTTGCGGCGGGTGGCGTTGAGCTTCAGACGATTGCGCACGATGCCTGGGTCGAGCATCAACGCTTCGATCTCGGCATCGCTCAGCCGCGCCAGGCGCTGTGCATCAAAACCGAACAAGACCTTTCGATAATGCTCGCGTTTGCGTAAAACGGTGATCCAGGACAGGCCCGCCTGGAACCCTTCGAGCAAAAGTAACTCGAACAAACCCTGCGCATCGCGCAGCGGCGTTCCCCACTCCTGATCGTGATAAGCCATGTACAGCGGATCTTCAGAACACCAAAAGCAGCGTGGCATAAGGCTCCAGGGGATGGTGGCGCGGCCGAATCGGGTATACTCCCGCTCTTTAAATCGCAGCCCAAGTAACAGGTGAATTTCGTGAGCCAGCCTACGCCAGCCGTGCGTACCTTCCAAGACTTGATCCTCGCCCTCCAGCAGTACTGGGCCGAGCAAGGTTGTGTGGTACTTCAGCCCTACGATATGGAAGTAGGCGCCGGCACTTTCCACACCGCTACATTCCTGCGGGCCATCGGCCCGGAAACCTGGAACGCCGCTTATGTGCAGCCCAGTCGGCGCCCGACTGACGGCCGCTACGGCGAAAACCCGAACCGTCTGCAGCATTACTACCAGTTCCAGGTGGTATTGAAGCCGAACCCGGACAACTTCCAGGAGCTGTACCTCGGCTCGCTGAAACATGTCGGCCTCGACCCGTTGGTCCACGACATCCGTTTCGTCGAAGACAACTGGGAATCGCCGACCCTGGGCGCCTGGGGCCTGGGCTGGGAAGTCTGGCTGAACGGCATGGAAGTCACGCAGTTCACCTACTTCCAGCAAGCGGGCGGCATCGAGTGCTACCCGGTGACCGGCGAGATCACCTACGGTCTCGAGCGCCTGGCCATGTACCTGCAAGGCGTGGATTCGGTCTACGACCTGGTGTGGGCAGACGGCCCGTTCGGCAAAGTGACCTACGGCGATGTGTTCCACCAGAACGAAGTGGAGCAGTCGACCTATAACTTCGAACACGCCAACGTCGAGAAGCTGTTCGAACTGTTCGACTTCTATGAAAGCGAAGCCAAGCGCCTGATCGAACTGGACCAGCCGCTGCCGTTGCCGAGCTATGAAATGGTGTTGAAGGCGTCCCATACCTTCAACCTGCTGGACGCCCGCCGCGCCATCTCGGTGACCGCGCGCCAGCAATATATTCTGCGTGTTCGCACCCTGGCGCGTTCCGTCGCCCAAGCCTACCTGCTGGCTCGCGCCAAGCTGGGCTTCCCGATGGCAACCCCGGACCTGCGTGATGAAGTGTTGGCTAAGCTGGAGGCTGCACAATGAGTGCTCAAGATTTTCTGGTTGAACTGGGCACCGAAGAGCTGCCACCCAAGGCACTGAACACCCTGGCCGATGCGTTCCTGGCCGGTATCGAAAAAGGCCTGCAAAGCGCCGGCCTGAAGTTCGAGGCGAAAAAAGTCTACGCCGCGCCGCGTCGCCTGGCGGTGTTGCTGACCGCGCTGGAAACCCAGCAGCCGGACCGCAGCATCAACCTCGACGGCCCGCCACGCCAGGCCGCCTTCGACGCCGAAGGCAACCCGACCCAAGCAGCGCTGGGTTTTGCCAAGAAGTGTGGCGTCGAGCTGAGCGAGATCGACCAGAGCGGCCCGAAACTGCGTTTCAGCCAGGTCATCAAAGGCAAGCCGACTGCCAGCTTGTTGCCGACCATCGTCGAAGACTCCCTGAACGACCTGCCGATCCCCAAGCGCATGCGCTGGGGTGCGCGCAAGGAAGAGTTCGTGCGTCCGACCCAGTGGCTGGTGATGCTGCTCGGTGACCAGGTCATCGATTGCACCATCCTTGCCCAGAAAGCCGGCCGCGATTCCCGTGGTCACCGCTTCCACCACCCGCAAAGCGTGCGTATCACCGCGCCGGCCAACTACCTCAACGACCTGCGCGCCGCCTATGTGCTGGCCGACGCCAACGAGCGTCGCGAGCTGATCAGCAAGCGCACCGAAGAGTTGGCCCGCCTGCAGGAAGGCACCGCCATCGTGCCGCCAAGCCTGTTGGACGAAGTGACCGCCCTGGTTGAATGGCCGGTGCCGCTGGTGTGCTCGTTCGAAGAACGCTTCCTCGATGTGCCGCAAGAAGCGCTGATCACTACGATGCAGGACAACCAGAAGTACTTCTGCCTGCTGGACGTGGACGGTAAGTTGCTGCCGCGCTTCATCACCGTGGCCAACATCGAAAGCAAGGACCCGCAGCAGATCATCGCCGGTAACGAAAAAGTCGTGCGCCCGCGCCTGACCGACGCCGAGTTCTTCTTCAAGCAAGACAAGAAGCAGAAGCTCGAAGACTTCAACCTGCGCCTGCAAAACGTGGTGTTCCAGGAAAAACTCGGCAGCGTCTACGACAAAGCTGTGCGCGTTTCCAAACTGGCCGCCTACATTGCCCCGCGCATTGGCGGTGACGCTGCCTGGGCTGCGCGCGCTGGCCTGCTGTCCAAGTGCGACCTGGCCACCGAGATGGTCGGCGAGTTCCCGGAAATGCAAGGCGTTGCCGGTTACTACTACGCCCTCAACGACGGCGAGCCGGACGATGTCGCCCTTGCCCTGAACGAGCAGTACATGCCGCGCGGTGCTGGCGCCGAGTTGCCGAGCACCCTGACCGGTGCGGCCGTGGCCATTGCCGACAAGCTGGATACCCTCGTCGGGATCTTCGGCATCGGCATGCTGCCTACCGGCAGTAAAGACCCGTATGCCCTACGCCGTGCGGCCCTGGGCGTACTGCGGATCCTGATCGACAAGAAGCTCGACCTCGACCTGACCCAGGCCGTGGTGTTCGCGGTCGGCCAGTTCGGCGGCAAGGTCAAGCAAACCGGCCTGGCCGAGCAAGTGCTGGAGTTCGTGTTCGACCGCCTGCGTGCGCGTTACGAAGACGAAGGCGTGGACGTTTCGGTGTACCTGTCGGTACGTGCCCTGCAACCGGGTTCGGCGCTGGACTTCGACCAACGCGTGCAAGCCGTGCAGGCCTTCCGCAAACTGCCGGAAGCCGACGCCCTGGCTGCCGTGAACAAGCGCGTGTCGAACCTGTTGAGCAAGGCCGACAACCTCGGCAATGCCGATGTCGACCCAGGCCTGTTCGCCGATGCCAAGGAGTTCTCGCTGAACTCGGCCATCGCCAAGGCGGAAAATGCGGTGAAACCGTTGATCGCCGAACGCAACTACGCCGAAGCACTGGCGCGCCTGGCCACCTTGCGCGAGCCGGTGGATGCGTTCTTCGAAGCGGTGATGATCAATGCCGAAGATGCCGGCGTGCGGAAAAACCGCTACGCCATGCTGGCGCGTTTGCGCGGTCTGTTCATCAACATCGCTGACATTTCCGTATTGGGCTGATCATGTTGAAACTGCTGATTCTCGATCGGGACGGGGTGATCAATTACGACTCCGACGCTTACATCAAGTCGGTGGAGGAATGGATCCCACTGCCCGGCGCGATCGAGGCCATCGCGCAGTTGAGCAAGGCCGGCTGGACGGTGGCCGTCGCCACCAACCAGTCCGGCATCGCCCGCGGCTACTACGACATCGCTACCCTGGACGCCATGCACGCGCGCTTGCGCACGTTGGTGGCGGAGCAGGGCGGTGAGGTGGGACTGGTGGTGTACTGCCCCCACGGGCCGGATGAGGGCTGCGATTGCCGCAAACCCAAGCCTGGCATGTTGAAAACCATTTCAGAACATTACAACGTGCCCCTGGCTGGGCTATGGTTCGTCGGGGACAGCCTCGGTGACCTGGAGGCGGCCAAAGCCGTCGACTCTCAGCCAGTTTTGGTAAAGACCGGGAAAGGCGAAAAGACCCAGGCGAAAAACCTGCCGGTAGGCACCTTGATTTTTGACGATCTGGCGGCGGTTGCCGCAGAACTTATCAACAACTAGCCGCCCTCGACTGCCTGACCAAGGACTGTTCGGGAGTGCGCCTTCAACAGGCGGGCTGTGTCCCGCAACGGTAAATGCCGCCATGTCGATTTTGCAGGCCATCAGAACCTTCTTCTTTTACCTGCTGTTGGGCACCAGTTCGTTTCTCTGGTGCACCCTGAGCTTTTTTATCGCGCCTTTTCTGCCGTTCAAGGCGCGCTATCGCTTCATCAACGTCTATTGGTGCCGCTGCGCGCTGTGGCTGACCAAGGTGTTCCTGAACATCCGCTTCGAGGTCAAGGGCGCGGAAAACGTCCCGGATCAGCCCTGCGTGATTCTGTCGAACCACCAGAGCACGTGGGAGACGTTCTTCCTCTCGGCGTACTTCTCGCCCCTGAGCCAAGTGCTCAAGCGCGAGCTGCTGTATGTGCCGTTCTTCGGCTGGGCGATGGCGATGCTGCGCCCGATCGCCATCGACCGCGACAACCCCAAGGCGGCGCTCAAGCACGTGGCCAAAAAGGGCGACGAGCTGCTCAAGGACGGCGTCTGGGTGCTGATCTTTCCGGAAGGTACGCGTGTGCCCTACGGCACCGTCGGCAAGTTCTCACGCGGCGGCACGGCATTGGCCGTCAACGCCCACCTGCCCGTGTTGCCGATTGCACATAATGCCGGCAAGTACTGGCCAAAAACCGGTTGGGCAAAACGTGCTGGCACCATCACCGTGGTGATCGGGGAACCGATGTACGCCGAAGGTGAAGGACCGCGTGCAATTGCCGCACTGAATGACCGCGCCGCCGCCTGGAATGAAGCCCAGCAACGCGCCATGGGTTCGCTGCCGCCGGAGCCGGTAGCGGTGGACACGCCGGTGGCCTGATCATCTGTGGATAACCTGTGTACGGTTTGTTGGCAAAATGGCATTTTCTCTTCATAACAAGATGATTTTATTAGATATTTCCTGATCTCATAAAAATACTAAAAACGTGCATAAGTTTTTTTTGGATAAAAAAACCGGTCCTTGAGACCGGTTTTTTATACACAGCGCAAAAGCACGTGTTGTCAGTCTTCCAACTGGGGCAGCTGCAGGGTGAATGTGGTGCCCTTGCCCACCACGCTTTCGCAACAGATACGGCCACCGTGCCGCTCCACAACGGCCTTGACCATGGTCAGGCCCAACCCAAGGCCTTCGCTGCCCTGGGCAGAATCGAAGCGGCGGTACTGGCTGAACAGTTCCGGCAAGTCCTTTGCCGCAATGCCCGGGCCCTGGTCGCTGATGCGACACTCCAGCCAACCTTGCGCGCTGCCGTGGCTCAACCTCACGGTGGTGCCGGCCGGCGAGTATTTGATCGCGTTCTCCAGCACGTTGAACAACGCGCGGGTGAGCAGGGATTGATCGGCCGACACCATGCCTTCATCCGCTTCATCCAGGTCGTGGATCAACTGGATGCCCTTGAGCTGCGCAATCACCGCCACCTGATCTAACGCATCCATCACCAGCATGGCAAACAGGCTTGGCTGGAAGTGGTAGCCGTCAGCCTCGGCTTTCGCCAGTTGTACGAACGATTCGGTGAGGCTCAATGCGCGTCGAACCTGCTGCTCGATCTGGGCAAACACCGGCGACTCCGCGTTATGCACATCCAGCAACGCGAGGATCGCCGAGTGCGGCGCACGCAGGTCGTGGGACAGGAAGCGCAGCATGGTTTCGCGGTGTTGCTGGGCTTCGCGCTCCTTGCTCAAGTCGGTCAGGCTGAGCAGCCAGCCGAGGGCGACATCGCCTTCGGCGGGCAGCAAGGGTGCGATTTCCATGCGCAGGCTGCGTTGGTGGATGTCCCGGAACTCGACGATTTCCAGGGCGGACAGGGCGGGGCGCACGCCGTTATGCAGGGGTGGATAACCCAGGTCGGCGAGCTGTTCGAGCAGGTTTTGGTTGACCAGGTCATTGCCGAATACTTCACGGGCAATACGGTTGGCCAACAGGATGTTGCCCCGCGGGTCGGTAATCAGGGTCGCCACCGGCAGGCACTCAAGGCCATCGGCCATGAAGCGTCGGGTGTCACGGGTGCGGCTGACGGCCTGCTCCAGGGCAAAGATGCGCCCTTGCAACACATCGCCTTTGTTCGCGGGCGCTCGGCGGCGTTCGGGCAGCACCTTGGGTTCGTTGTCCAGGCGCGCCAGTTCCCAGCCAAAGTAGGCAAGGATCACGCTCAGGCGGCGCCAGTTCCAGATCAGGTAGCTGAGCAACATACCGATCAGGCAAGCCGCGGGCGACCACCAATGGCCAAGGCGTAACAGCGCCCACGCGCCGAGCAACGCGCCGGCCATGCAACCCAAGGTCATCCACAGCGCGTAGCGTGGGCGGTACAGCAAAAGGCCGAGCAACAACGCCACCCAGGCCGTGGCGATCAGTGCCGCGAGCCAGCCGGGGAGGTCGACGATGCTGCGCTCCTGCAGCAAACCGTTGAGCACATTGGCCTGGATTTCCACACCGGCGGTGGTATCCGGAGTGGAGGAGAGCGGCGTCACAAAACGGTCCCCCAGCCCATAGGCGCTGGCGCCCACCAGGATCAGGCGGTCGCGCAGCAATTCGGCCGGCACTTCGCCGTGCAATACGCTGGCGTAGGACACACTGGGAAACCCATGCGGCTCAGACGTGGACGGGACGCGAACTCTATATTCCCGATGCCAGCGCTGACTGTTGGGTTGTTCGCTGCGTCCCGGCATTTGCGCGGTTTGCCCACTCAACGTATACGCCAGCCATGCCAACTGCGGCAGGGTGTTCCCAGGCGGGCCTTCACGCAGATACAGGCTGCGGACGGCACCGTCGCTGTCTGCTTCGACGTTGATATGGCCCAGCCCCTTGGCGCAATTGAGCAGCGGCAACAGTTGTTCGCCCGGCTGGCTCGCGCCGCCATCGCGTTCCAGGGGAAGCAAAACATTCCCGGCGTTGCACACGGCATTGGCCAGGCGCTGGTCATCCGTGGCGTTGCGCGGCTCACTGAAGATCACATCGAACAAGATACCCGTGGGTTGGGCAGCGCTCAGACGGTTGATGACGTCGGCATGCAGGCTGCGCGGCCATGGCCATTGGCCGAGCTTTTTCAGGCTCTGGTCATCGATGGTCACCAGCAAAATGCGTGGATCGACCGGCAGAGGGGTCAGGCGGCGCAGGTCGTCATACAGCGGGTTATTGAAGGCCAGGCCCGCACTTAAGGACAAATATGCAGTAAAGGGCAGCAACACCAGGCCAATCCACAGCCACTCCCGAAACAGACCATGGAACAACAACTGCGCCTGGGTGGGCTGGCGTTTTTCGGCCTTGCGCCACAGCATCACAGGGCGACCGCCAGGAACCCGCACCGCTGCTGAAAATGGACAGTTGAAGATGTCATAGACCCGGTTTCTCCCTCCAGGTGGTGCGCGGTGTGGTGCTGAACCCAGTGAAGCTCATTTTGATCGCCCCGGGGGTTTTCCTGAGTGCGTTCGTTGAAACATACCGTACATCGGGGCGCAGTATCAGCTACCCGCACGGCTATGCAATGCCAGCGGCACTGATCCTTTTCCTTACGCGCGGGAGTCGGTATCTTTCCCCCTGAGTCGCATGGTTTTTCAAAGCGTTAACGGCCCTTTGATATCAGCGTACCGAGAGATCCAAAGGGTCGTTGAATCTGAGCACAATTCTTCAGATTCAATGACTGGCATCTGCGCAGCAAGGACGCCCGCTCTTCGACCGGCCGACAGCTGAAATATTTCCAAGTAGAAAGGACCCACCCATGCGTGTCGCAATACTGGATGACGAACCCGCTGAATTGCAGCGGGTGGAACAGACACTGCGACAGATTCCCAGCAACCTGGAACAGCCCTGGTCTGTGCATTGCTTCGAACGCGGTGAAGACCTGCTGCGCCAACTGCGCCGGGAAACCTTCGACCTGCTGATCCTCGACTGGCAGCTGCCCGACATCAGCGGCATCGCCTTGCTGCGCTGGACCCGTGAACACATGGAATCGCCTCCGGCGGTGATCATGCTCACCAGCCGCGATGCCGAAAGCGATATCGTCACCGCCCTGAACAGCGGCGCCGACGATTACGTCAGTAAACCCTTTCGCCCGAATGAACTCAAAGCCCGGGTCAACGCCGTCCTGCGCCGCCACGGTCTGCAAAAGTCGGCGACGTCTGAAGTGCAAAGTTTCAACGACCTGACCTTTGACGACGCCGAACTGACCGTCACCCGCGCGGGCAAACCGATCAACCTGACCGAACGTGAATACCGCCTGGCCAGTTGCCTGTTCGCCAACCTGGCGCGGCCGTTGTCTCGCGAGTATCTGTATGAGCGGTTCTGGAGCCATGAAGAAATGGTCTCGTCGCGGCCGCTGGACACACATATCTATCGGCTGCGGAACAAGCTGGGGTTAACCGCGGATCGGGGTTGGCAGTTGTTGACGATCTATGGATACGGCTACCGGTTGGAGAGTGTGGCGGCCGCCTCAGCGGGTTAAAAATGCCGATGTTCCACGTGGAGCATTTGGCTTTATTGATGCAGAGGGACGTGGCGGCTATCTAAATACGGCCGCATCAATGCCTCGAACCACTCGTGGAACACATCCAGTCGCTGCGAACGCTGCCGGCGGTGCGGGTAGAGCAGGGATACCGGCATCGAAGCGGCACAGTAACTCGACATGACCTCCACCAGTTGTCGTGAGTCCAGCAGGTGTTGGACGTCAAAGCGCGGGATCTGGATCAACCCCAACCCTGCAAGGCAGCAAGCGATATAGCTTTCGGCATTGTTCACGATCACCCGGCTCGGCACGTCGAACCGCTGCACGCTGCCGTCGCCGGACAGGTATTCCCAAGGCAGTTCCTTGCCCGACTTCGGCGACGCATAGCCGATGGTCCAATGTCCGTCGAGTAGCTGCGCAGGCTGCTGAGGCTCTCCATGCTCAAGCAGATAGGCCGGGCTCGCACAATTGATCAAGGCAATCTGACCCAGCGGCCGCACCACAAGACTGCTGTCATGCAGTGCGCCAACGCGCACCGCGCAGTCCACACCTTCCTGCACCAGATCGATGGCCCGGTCGGTCGAACCCAAAATCAATTGAAGCAGGGGATGACAACGCAACAGGCCGGGCAGCGCTGGCGCGATGACGCGGCGGGCAATGCGGCTGGGCACATCGATGATCAGCCGGCCGGAGACTTGCCGCTGGCTGGCCTGGAATAACTGGTCGATGTCTTCGACGTTGCACAACACCGGGCGCACACGGCTGAGCAATTGCTCCCCATCGGGTGTCAGCCGTACCTGCCGCGTCGTGCGATGCAGCAGGCGCACGCCCAGCTGAGCCTCTAACTGCTGGATGGCCGCAGACACCGACGCTCGTGGCATCTCCAGCGCGTTGGCAGCTTTGATGAAGCTGCCCATCTCGGCCACTTTGGCGAATACGCGGTACTGGTCGAATCTGTCCATGATCTGCCCTGCCGATGGTCCCGACGTCAGCCTGCCCAGGGGCGCCTGCTCTGCGTCGATTGTACGGCGCCCCAGCAGCGGATGGCGACGAAGATCACACTGCGGATAATGGATTTACTTGGTGGTGTACCCACCATTGATGAGAATGGTCTGGCCGGTGATCCACCAGCCGTCACTGACCAGATGGCGAATGAAAGGCACCACGTCCTCGATGTCGGTCAGGCCTGTTTTGCTGAACGCCGAGAGCGCGGCGGCGGTCTTGTGATAGGCCACCGCGTCGGCGCCTTCGGCCGGGTAGAAGAACGGCGTATCCATCGGCCCCGGACCGACCGCTGTCACCGAAATACCGCGGGCGCCCAATTCCTTGGAGGCCGCTCGGGTGTAGTGTTCGACCGGCGCCTTGGTGCCGGCATAGGCGGCATAGAACGGCGTGAAGGCGCCCAGCAGCGACGTCACTATCGTGCAGATCTTGCCATGGTCGTTGAGGTGCTTGCCCGCTTCCTTGAGGAAGAAGAAAGCGGTCTTGGAGTTGACCGCGCTCATCTCGTCGTATTCAGCTTCACTCACCTCGGCCATCGGCTTTTTGAGCACCTTGCCAACGGTGTTGATGGCGATGTCGGGTTTGCCGACCGCGGCGATGGTATCGGCGAACAACTTCTCGATGGCGCCGGTCGTCGTCAGATCCCCCTGAAGCGCGACGGCCTGTGCGCCGCAGGCCTGAACGGCGGCGACCGTGGCATCGGCATCAACCTTGGACGCGGCGCTGTTGTAATGGATCGCAACAGCCTTGGCACCCTGTGCGGCCATGTCACGGGCGATGAGACCGCCAAGGTTCTTCGCGCCACCCGCGATGAGAACGACTTTGCCTTTAATGGAATGGTCTGCCATGGGGAATCTCCTTCACGAATCGTTGGAGAATTGAGATTAGGCCGCTTCAACGCGGCGATAAACCGTGGATGACTGGATGAATAATCCAGAAAAACACCCCAATCAGGCAGATTGGAGTGGGGAAGGTCACGTAATAAAAACCCGGATCGAATGCAAAAAAAGCCCGCGATTTGGCGGGCTCTTTTCGTGATGTTCAGCTAATCGATGAGGATTAGCCGAACCATCTATGTGTGCAACTCCACGGAGGGCCTGGAATGCTTGGGAAGACGCAGACGGGAGCCTCTTACTCCTCAGATGCCACCAGTCGCACACCTTTACGCGTGACCTGTTGCCCGACTTCAAAACGCCCATTGGGTGAGCGCACCGTACTAATCTCGCCTTGCGCGTTTTTCACTTCATAAGCGGTTTCAGACTTGCCAATGCCTCCTTGCACCGCGCTGCCGGCGAAAAAACCGCCAGCTGCGCCGACTAATGCTCCAATCGGACCGCCTACCGCGCCAACCATCATTCCGGTCAAAACGCCGACCCCCTTGCCGGCAGTTGTGTCGGGGACTACACGGATTATCTGGTCTGCCTGGCATAGCGGAGACAGCAGTGTACACAGGGTGAAACTGAGCGCGATTGTACGAGTCATGAGATTGTCCCTTTGGGGTTTGCGTTAAGTTCATTACCTAATACACAAACCGGGCCAACAATTTTATTGTTTAATATCAACTAGTTAAATAACAACACTGTCATTATGACCTAACTCGAAAAAGGTCATAATGACAAAGAAATAGTCAATATGACTTCCTATCGCCGGTTGAGGCAATTTCTTGAAGGGAGGGGTTGAACAGCGCTCAACGTTCTACAGAGCCGCTATGCCTCATGAGCGAAGATCGAGTTATTGCACTTGAGATAGCGTTGAAACGGTGATGGCGATCGACAGAAATAATGGAATTGATATTGATCAACTATGCAGACAATCAATTGGCGCGATAATCGCAACGGCGCAATGACTTGGGCTTTAACGTTCAAACCCCACATTGAGCGCCCTGGTTATCTGGAATCAAAAAGGCAGCGGCAGGGGAAGGGCAACGGCATTCAGATGGCCCAGGAAGAGAAAGCCCGAAACCAATACCGCGTTGATCGACCAGGCCACCGTGAGGAAACGAGCGATCTGACCGTAGAGGGGGTCACTGACATTATCCGCATTGCGCCATACCGCATTGAGCATGCACGCGGTGTAGGCCACAAAACCCAGCAGCATTAGACCAAACAGGGAGGGTGCAACTTTGTTGAAGGCGACCAGAATCAGGCCAAACAGTACATTGCTGAGCACTACCCCATAGAGCCAGAACACCACCCACAGCGCAGTGCTGCCCTGCGAGTTTACCCACTGCTGAAGCTTACTCATCACAACCCCCCTGGCTAGCTAATAGCCCGATCTTCCCTATAGGCCCGTACAGACTTCACCCAAGTGATGCCGACGTAGGGACGTCGTGCATGGTTTCAGTCTAGCGGGTATTTCCTACATGTCCCGACCGAGTACAAGTAGGCCGACAAACCTTGCTTCCTTGTTTCCGGGTTCTCAGCGGGACGGGTTTATGGAGTAAACGATGGACAAGAAATCGCTACCGGATTGGGATCCCAGGTCTGAAGCCGTATTAAAGGATCAGACGACAGCCTATGACGACATGCGCCACCGTTGCCCGGTCGCACACAGTCAATATGGCTATACGTCGTTATTCAGGCATGCGGATGTGCTGCGCGTACTTAACGATCATGAAACCTTCAGCAATGCCGTCTCGCGTTTCCCCGCGGTCCCCAACGGAATGGATCCGCCCGAACATACGGCGTACCGGAACCTCATCGAGCGTTATTTCAGCCCGGAGCATATGGATGCCTTTGCGCCGACGTGCCGTGACATAGCGGTTCGTCTGGTGCAGGCATTACCGGATGAAGGCCGTGCAGAACTGATCGGCGAATTTGCCCAGATCTTTGCGTTGCAGATCCAGTGTGCCTGGCTGGGTTGGCCGGCGGATTTTCATGAACCGCTGCGCCTGTGGACGCTGAAGAATCACTCGGCCACGCTGTCCAGAGACGAGGCGGCCCTGAGTGCCGTGGCCCTTGAGTTTGACGGTTACATCAAGGATCTGCTGGACGTGCGCCGTACCGCTGGCGCTGCTGCGTCGCATGACATCACGACCCTCTTGCTACGCGACCAGTCCTTGGGAAGGCCCCTGACGGACGACGAGATCGTCAGCATTCTACGTAACTGGACAGTCGGCGAACTCGGAACCATTTCCGCCTCGGTCGGCATTCTTGCGCACTATCTGGCGACCAACTTCGGGTGGCAGCAGCGATTGCGCGAACAACCCGCGCTGTTACCTGTCGCCATTGATGAAATACTGCGTATTCATGCACCACTGATCATGAACCGTCGGGTGACTACGAAAGAGGTCACGCTGGGCGGGCGCACGCTGGCGAAGGGTTCGCGTATTGCCCTCAACTGGGCGTCTGCCAATCGGGACGAAGCGGTCTTTGGAGATCCCGATGAATTGCGCCTCGATCGCGATCCCGAGTTGAACCTGCTCTATGGCGCCGGCATTCATGTCTGCCCCGGTGCGCCGCTTGCCAGACTGGAGCTACGGATCGTGATGGAAGAACTGCTTGGACGCACCAGCCGGATTACGCTGGCGCCGGATAAAGAACCAGTGAACGCGTTTTTCCCTGCCGGCGGGTTTTCTTCTCTACACCTGCAGATTCAGAAACCGCCGTCCCAACCGCTGGGCGCCGGCCTTCCCCCCGAGATCCGATAGCGTTTTATGCTGGACAGCTTGGCGGCGAGGGCGACATGTGGGTCAGCATGACTGACCTGCATTGAGCCCTGATCGGCCGCGAGTGTTATTTCAAACCGAGCCGCTTCGCCAGTCGGTGCAGGTTGGCCACATCCATATCGAGCATTCGCGCACAGGCAGACCAGTTATCTGCGCAATTTTTCAGCGTGCTTTCAATCAGCTGACGCTGGAAGCTATCCGTCGCGTCCCGTAGGCATTGGCCAACGCTGCTGGAAGGAACATCCACAGCAACAGGCAGTATCGCCAGCTGTTCGGGTACTTGATTGAAATGCTGTGCTTCCAGCAGCAGCTCTTCACTTTGCTGGGTCGCACGAGCAAGGATTGTCGCTCGATAAACAGCATGTTCCAGTTCGCGAACGTTTCCTGGCCACGAGTACTGCTTGAGCAACGACAGGCAACCGGCAGCCAACGCCACCCGTTGCAATCCCATGCGTACCCGGCTCTGCTCGCAGAAAAAACCCGCTAGCAATGTGATGTCCTGCCCACGCTCACGCAGTGGTGGCACATGCACAGGGAACACGCTTAAACGGTGGAACAGGTCGACCCGGAAGCGATTGTTCAGCACCTCCTGCTTCAGGTCACGATTGGTCGCGGCAAGCACCCTTACGTTGACCCGCAAGACGGTATCGTCACCGACCCGTTGCAGGTCGCCGTATTGCAATACCCGCAGCAGTTTTGCTTGCAGGCTCAGCGACAGTTCACCGATTTCGTCGAGGAACAGTGTGCCGTTATCGGCCATTTCGAACTTGCCGGTGCGATGATGGATCGCCCCGGTGAAGGCACCTTTGACATGGCCGAACAACTCACTCTCAGCCACTGACTCCGGCAGCGCAGCGCAGTTTAGATAGACCACAGGGTGACTGGCGCGTGATGAACCTTCATGTATCGCCTTGGCGACCAGTTCCTTGCCGACCCCGGTTTCTCCAGTGATCAAAACGTTCAGGTCGGAACCTGCCACCATTTCGATCTCTCTTTTCAACTGTTGCATGACCTCGCTGAGCCCGACCATTTCGGTGCCGGGTTTGCCCGCCGGGACATGACTGATGGAGAGAGGCGTAATGGTCTGACTCTCGAGTTGCTCCACCAGCAACGCATTGGTCAAGGCAGCAGAAGCGAGGGCGCCCACCAGTCGCAGCTCTTCGTCGCTGAAGTGATCAAACTGTGCCGGGTCCATGCCATCGATCGTCAGCGCGCCAATCAGTGTCTGGTCCGCGAACAACGGTAACCCGATGCAGGCATGTACTTTGAGGTCCTGCCGGCTCGGGATCAGGCCGTCATAGGGATCAGGCAAATGACTCTCTGCCGGAAAGCGCACCACGTCACCGGCGCGAGCGATGGCTTCCAGACGCGGATGTGCATCAAGGCTGAAGCGGCGCCCCAGAACATCCGGTGCCAGGCCATCGATCGCCAGCGGACGGAACAGTCGCTGTTCATAACGTAACAAGGCAGAGGCGTCGCAACCCAGCAATTGGCGCAGGGTATTGATCAGACGTTGAAAGCGGTCCTGATGGGAAATGCCGCTTTGCAGCTCAATAGCGATGCGTGCCAGGGATTCAACGGAGAGACTCATGGTTTGTCACTTTGACAATGAATTAGTCATAAAGACAATAGTCTGGCAATGTCATATTGACAATCATTGTTTTATTTTTCCTTTTAAATCAACTAGTTATTATGTGGCACGAAGGTTGCCATCTTCGGTGTAGAACATCATTTCTATACCGAGGTAGGTCATGTCAATTCACGTCAAAAACAACATTCATTGGGTCGGTCAGCGCGATTGGGAAGTGCGGGACTTTCATGGCACAGAATACAAATGCCACAAAGGCAGCAGCTATAACAGCTACCTGATCCGTGAAGAAAAGACCGTACTGATTGATACGGTTGATCACAGGTTCAGTCGGGAGTTCATACAGAACCTGGCGATGGAAATCGACCTGAACACGCTGGACTGTATCGTCATCAACCATGCGGAAGAGGACCATGCAGGAGCGCTGACAGAGTTGATGTCGCTGATCCCGAATACGCCGATCTATTGCACCGCCAATGGCGTGGACTCGATCAACGGTCATCACCATCATCCCGAGTGGAATTTCCACGTCGTCCATACCGGCGACACCCTGGATGTCGGCAATGGCAAACAGCTGGTTTTCGTGGAAACCCCGATGCTGCATTGGCCGGACAGCATGATGACGTACATGACCGGCGATGCCGTTCTGTTCAGTAACGACGCCTTTGGCCAGCATTACTGCGACGAACACCTGTTTAATGATGAAGTGGATCAAAACGAACTGTTCGAACAGTGCCAACGCTACTACGCCAATATCCTCACCCCCTTCAGTCGCCTGGTCATTGCCAAGATTACCGAGATCCTCGGTTTCAACCTGCCGGTCGATATGATTGCCACCGCTCATGGCGTGGTGTGGCGGGATAATCCGACGCAGATCGTGCACCGCTATCTGGAATGGGCGGCGGACTATCAGGAGGATCGCATCACCCTGTTCTACGACACCATGTCGAACAACACCCGCATGATGGCCGATGCCATCGCGCAGGGTATTCACGAAGTCGATCCAGGTGTGGCGGTGAAGATTTTCAACGTCGCGCGCCACGACAAGAATGAGATTCTGACCAACGTGTTCCGCTCAAAAGGCGTTTTGGTGGGCTCGTCCACCATGAACAACGTGATGATGCCGAAAGTCGCCGCACTGCTGGAGGAAATAACCGGGCTGCGTTTTCGTGACAAAAAGGCTTCGGCGTTTGGCAGTTACGGCTGGAATGGCGGGGCGGTAGACCGTATCCAGACGCGCTTGATGGACGCCGGTTTTGAAACCACATTGGCGCTCAAAGCCAAGTGGCGGCCGGACGGTGACGCGCTTGAGGTTTGCCGGGCTCATGGCCGCGAAATCGCTCGGCAATGGGCGCTGCATCCATCGACGGCTGCACATGTCGTACCCGCTGCAGCCACCGCAACTGCCCAGGCAGACCCCATCGCGGACAACGGCCTGCGCACGCGCTGCAGTGTCTGCCAATGGATTTACGACCCCGCGATCGGCGAGCCGATGCAGGATGTGCAGGCCGGTACGGCCTGGTGTGATGTGCCTGATTACTTCCTGTGCCCTGAATGTTCAATGGGTAAATCCGTGTTCGATGAGCTGCCTTCGGAGGCGACATGAACCGGGAAATCGTCATTGTAGGCTCCGGCTTCGCGGCTCGTCAGGTGGTCAAGAACTTGCGCCGGCTCGATGCAGCGGTGCCCATTCGATTGATCGCTGCAGACAGTTGCGATGAGTACAACAAGCCCGACCTGAGTCACGTCGTCAGTCTCAATCAGACTGCCGACGACATGACTCGCCAGCCTGCGGCAGAGTTTGCCGAGATGTATCGGTTGACCCTGAACTCGTGCTGCCAGCTCACTGCGATTGATCGCGAAAACCAGCGTGTTAGCGCCGGTAATGAGGCATTCAGCTACGACCAACTGATTCTCGCCACGGGGGCGCAAGCCATGGTTCCGCCGATTCCCGGGCGGGAGTGGATGGTGACTCTGAACAGTCAGCAGGAATACCGTCATGCACAACATGCACTGCGGGCTGCACAGAGCGTACTGATCCTCGGGGCCGGCTTGATTGGCAGTGAACTGGCGATGGACATCAATCGTGCCGGAAAGCAGGTGGTGCTGATGGACAAGTCCTGCAGCCTGCTCGCATCGTTGCTTCCTGTTGAGGTGAGCAGCCGCCTGCAGCACCGGTTATGCCAGATGGGTGTGGAAATGCTGTTTAACCAGGCGTTGGTATCCATTGAAAAGAGAAACGATGGCCTGTTGGCGACGTTGTCCAACGGCCGACACCTCAGCGCCGATGTGATCGTTGCCTCAATTGGGTTGAAACCCGATACGACGTTAGCCACACAGGCTGGCTTACGAGTGGACCGTGGCATTGAAGTTGATGAACGCATGTGTACCTCTGACCCACGCATATTCGCCGTTGGCGATTGCGCGCAAATCCAGGGCAAGCTACTGCCGTTTCTGCAACCTATTCAGGTAAGCGCCATGACCCTGGCGCGTAATGTGCTGGGTGGGAATGAGGAAGTTAAGTTCCCGGCGATGCTGGTGAAGGTCAAGACTCCGGAAATGCCGCTGCACCTGGCCGGAGAAACCAGCCGCAAGGACTTGCAATGGCAGATCAGCCTTGAGGCACAGGGGCTGATAGCCAAAGGTTTGGACATGGCAGGGCAGCTACGTGCGTTCGTCGTCAGTGAAGACCAAATGAAGCAGGCCTTTACGCTACTACGGCAACTCTCGCTGTGAATCCAATTGGCAGAGCTCTCGCGCGTTCCTGGACATACGGGCAAAAAAAGGCCAACCCGCAGGGGTTGGCCTTTTTGTAGCGCGGCGAAAGCAGCATAGTGTGAACGTCAGCTGCTTTTGTGAGTTCCTACACCCGATCAGAAATCCAGGTTAGACACCGCCAAAGCATTGCTCTCGATGAAGTCACGGCGAGGCTCGACCGCATCACCCATCAGGGTGTTGAAGATCTGGTCTGCGCCGATGGCGTCTTCGATGGTCACGCGCAGCATACGGCGCTGAGCGGGGTCCATGGTGGTTTCCCACAGTTGATCCGGGTTCATCTCGCCCAGACCTTTGTAGCGCTGGATGGTGTGACGCTTGGTGCTTTCGGCCATCAGCCAGTCAAGGGCTTCCTTGAATTCCCTGACCTGCTTCTTGCGTTCGCCACGTTGGATATAAGCGCCGTCGTCCAGCAGGGTGCTCAGTTGTGCGCCCAGGGTGACCACGGTTTTGTAGTCGTTGCTGCCGAAGAAGTCGCGGTTGAAGGTGACGTAGTTGGACAGGCCGTGGGAGATCAATTCGACCTCGGGCAGCCACACGTTACGTTCACGGTCTTCGCGCAGGCTGGCTTTGTACACCAGGCCGGATTTCTCGACGGTGCGCAGACGCACTTCATACTGGGCCAGCCAATCCTGCATCGCTGCGTGATCGCCCAACTGCTCCAGGCTCACGGCCGGCAGGTAGATGAAGTGCTCGGTCAGTTCCTGAGGGTACAGGCGCGACAGACGCTTGAGCGTCTTCATGACCATGCGGAAGTCGTTGACCAGACGCTCCAGCGCCTCACCGGAAATGCCCGGTGCTTCTTCGTTCAAGTGCAGGCTGGCGTCTTCCAGGGCCGACTGCGTCATGTACTCTTCCATGGCGTCGTCGTCTTTGATGTATTGCTCTTGCTTGCCCTTTTTGACTTTGTACAACGGCGGCTGGGCGATGTAGATGTAGCCGCGCTCGATCAGCTCCGGCAACTGACGGAAGAAGAAGGTCAGCAGCAGGGTACGGATGTGCGAACCGTCGACGTCAGCATCGGTCATGATGATGATGTTGTGATAGCGCAGCTTGTCGATGTTGTATTCGTCGCGGCCGATACCGCAGCCCAACGCCGTGATCAAGGTGCCGACTTCCTGGGAGGAAATCATCTTGTCGAAGCGTGCTTTCTCGACGTTGAGGATCTTACCCTTCAACGGCAGGATGGCCTGGGTGCGACGGTTACGGCCCTGCTTGGCGGAACCGCCAGCAGAGTCACCTTCCACCAGGTACAGCTCGGAAAGGGCAGGGTCCTTCTCCTGGCAGTCAGCCAGTTTGCCCGGCAGGCCGGCGATGTCCAGCGCGCCTTTGCGGCGGGTCATCTCACGGGCTTTACGCGCGGCTTCACGGGCACGCGCTGCGTCGATCATCTTGCCGACAACCAGCTTGGCTTCGTTCGGGTTTTCCAGCAGGAAATCGGAGAAGTACTTGCCCATCTCCTGTTCCACGGCGGTCTTCACTTCGGAAGACACCAGCTTGTCTTTGGTCTGGGAACTGAACTTAGGGTCCGGTACTTTCACCGAAATAATCGCAGTCAGACCTTCACGCGCATCGTCACCGGTGGTGGCAACTTTGTGCTTCTTGGCCAGGCCTTCGGCTTCGATGTAGGTGTTCAGGTTACGCGTCAGTGCGGAACGGAAACCCACCAGGTGAGTACCGCCGTCGCGCTGCGGAATGTTGTTGGTGAAGCACAACAGGTTCTCGTTGAAGCTGTCGTTCCACTGCAGGGCGATTTCCACGCCGATGCCGTCTTCACGCTGGACGTTGAAGTGGAACACCTGGTTGACCGGAGTCTTGTTGGTGTTCAGGTATTCAACGAACGCACGCAGGCCGCCTTCGTATTTGAACAGCTCTTCCTTGCCGCTGCGCTCATCCTTGAGGACGATGCCGACACCGGAGTTGAGGAAGGACAGTTCACGAATCCGCTTGGCCAGGATGTCCCAGCTGAAGTGGATGTTCTTGAAGGTTTCGTCAGAAGGACGGAAGTGAATCTGGGTACCGGTAGTTTCGCTTTCGCCAACAACCTTCATCGGTTCCTGCGGAACACCGTGAACGTAGGTCTGCTCCCAAATCTTGCCGCTGCGACGCACGGTCAGCACCAGCAATTCGGAGAGGGCGTTTACTACGGAAACACCTACGCCGTGCAAACCACCGGATACTTTGTACGAGTTGTCGTCGAACTTACCGCCGGCGTGGAGCACGGTCATGATGACCTCTGCCGCCGAAACGCCTTCTTCTTTATGCACGTCTACCGGAATGCCACGACCGTTGTCGCGCACGGTGATGGACTCATCCGGGTGAATGATAATGCTGATGTCGTCGCAGTGACCGGCGAGAGCTTCGTCGATGGAGTTGTCGACCACCTCGAACACCATGTGGTGCAGACCGCTACCATCATCGGTGTCGCCAATGTACATACCGGGACGTTTGCGTACGGCATCCAAACCTTTCAGCACTTTAATGCTGGTCGAGTCGTACGTGTTTTCTTCGCTCATGCCTTCACTCCCGATGGTCGTGGGTCTGGGTGATACGGCCTTGTTCCACGTGGAACAAAGCGACTGGCGTTTCCGTCTGCCAGCCTTCCCTCAATAATTCGTGGTCTACACAGGTGATAAACACCTGGCAGCGTAAGTCTTCCAACAAGCGGCATAACGCTCGGCGGTGTTGCTCGTCGAGTTCTGACGGCAAATCATCCACCAGATAAATACATTGACCGCGCCGGGCCTGGCTAACCAAATGCCCTTGGGCGATACGCAACGCACATACCACCAGCTTCTGCTGGCCGCGGGACAAGATATCCGCGGCATTATGTGCGCCTAACCTAAGACGCAAATCAGCGCGCTGGGGGCCGGCCTGGGTGTGGCCGATTTGCTGATCCCGCTGCAAGGACGTGGCGAGCACTGCACTCAGTTCACGCTCTTTGTCCCAACCGCGGTAGTAGCTCAGCGTCAGCCCTTCGAGGTCCAACAGCTCACTCAAGGTCTGCTCAAAGACTGGTTTCAAGGCTTTGATATAGGCGCGGCGGTATTCATCTATTTCGTCGCTGGCCAGGCACAGTTCCCGGTCCCAGGCTGCTTGCGACGCGGCGTCAAGTGTACCATGCCGCAGCCATGAGTTCCGCTGCCGCAAGGCCTTCTGCAGGCGCTGCCAAGTGGCCATGAAGCGCGGTTCCACGTGGAACACTCCCCAATCGAGGAACTGCCGACGGATTTTCGGCGCGCCTTCGAGCAAACGGAAACTGTCGGGGTTGATCAGTTGCAGCGGCAGGATTTCCGCCAACTGCGCCGCGCTGCGAGCATTTTGCCCGTCGATGCGGATCTGAAACTCGCCCCCGCGATCACGGGATATCCCCAGGCTGCTATGGCCACCTTCAGCCAACTCGACCTGGCCAAACACCGTACACGCCAGTTGTTCGTATTGAATCACCGGCAACAGGCGAGCACTGCGGAAAGACCGGGCAAGCCCCAACAAATGGATGGCTTCCAGCACGCTGGTTTTGCCACTGCCGTTGGCGCCATGGAGGATATTGATGCGGGGGGAGGGGGAGAAGGTCACCGGGTGCAGATTGCGCACCGCGGTGACCGAGACGCGACTGAGGGACATCTAGCTTCTGCTGAGCATGATTACAGACGCATCGGCATAACAACGTAAGCCGAGTCATCGTTATCGGATTCTTGCACCAGCGCACTGCTGTTGGAGTCGGACAGAATCAGGCGAACCTGTTCGGTGGTCATCACACCCAGCACGTCGAGCAAGTAGCTCACGTTGAAGCCGATTTCCAGCGAGCCGCCGTTGTAGTCGACGCCCACTTCTTCTTCCGCTTCTTCCTGTTCCGGGTTGTTGGCCTGGATCTTCAGTTGGCCGTTGGCCAATTGCAGGCGAATACCCCGGTACTTTTCGTTGGACAGAATCGCAGTACGGCTGAACGCCTCACGCAGGGCCTGACGATCACCGACCACCAGCTTGTCGCCACCCTTAGGCAGTACACGCTCGTAATCCGGGAACTTGCCGTCAACCAGCTTGGAGGTGAAGGTGAACTCGCCGGTGGTGGCGCGGATGTGATGCTGGCCCAGGACGATGCTGACGATACCGTCCGGCTCGGTGAGCAGACGCGCCAGTTCAAGGATACCTTTGCGCGGCACGATCACCTGATGACGGTCCGGCTGACCGATATCGGCCTTCATCGAACACATGGCCAGGCGGTGACCGTCGGTGGCCACGGCGCGAATAATGCCTTCCGACACTTCCAGCAACATACCGTTGAGGTAATAGCGCACGTCCTGCTGGGCCATGGCGAAGCTGGTTCGCTCGATCAAACGACGCAGTTTGCTTTGCTCCAGGCTGCAGGTCAGCGAACCCGGGCCTTCTTCCACAGTCGGGAAGTCATTGGCCGGCAACGTCGACAAGGTGAAGCGACTGCGGCCGGCCTTGACCACCAGCTTCTGCTCATCGACCTTGATGTCGATCAGCGCGTCGTTGGGCAAGCTTTTGCAGATATCCATCAGCTTGCGCGCGGGCACGGTGATCTCGCCAGGTTCAGCGGGCTCTTCCAGCTGAACGCGACCCACCAGTTCGACTTCCAGGTCGGTGCCGGTCAAGGACAATTGCTGGCCCTCGACAACCAGCAATACGTTGGAAAGCACCGGCAAGGTCTGTCGGCGCTCGACGACGCCTGCGACCAGTTGCAGGGGTTTCAACAGGGCTTCGCGTTGAATGGTGAAGTGCATGGTCTAGTCCCTTGCCTTAATAAGCTGCGCTGGTGTCATCAAGTAGTCAGTGTACGCAGCAGGTTCTTGTAGTCCTCGCGAATATCCGCGTCGGATTCCTTAAGCTCGTTGATCTTGCGGCATGCGTGCAAGACCGTGGTGTGGTCGCGACCACCGAAGACATCGCCGATTTCCGGCAGGCTGTGGTTGGTCAACTCTTTGGAGAGTGCCATGGCCACCTGACGCGGACGTGCCACCGAGCGCGAACGGCGCTTGGACAGCAGATCGGAAATCTTGATCTTGTAGTACTCGGCCACGGTGCGTTGGATGTTATCCACACTCACCAGTTTGTCCTGCAGAGCCAGCAGGTCTTTCAGGGATTCGCGAATCAGCTCGATGGTGATGTCGCGGCCCATGAAGTGCGAGTGCGCGATGACCCGCTTGAGCGCGCCTTCCAGCTCACGCACGTTGGAGCGAATGCGTTGGGCGATGAAGAACGCAGCGTCGTGGGGCAGATCGACTTTGGCCTGATCGGCCTTTTTCATCAGGATCGCCACGCGGGTTTCCAGCTCCGGTGGCTCGACCGCCACGGTCAGGCCCCAGCCGAAGCGCGACTTCAAGCGTTCTTCCAGGCCTTCGATTTCCTTCGGGTAGCGGTCGCTGGTCAAGATGACCTGCTGGCCGCCTTCGAGCAGGGCGTTGAAGGTGTGGAAAAACTCTTCCTGGGAACGTTCCTTGCGCGCGAAGAATTGAATGTCATCGATCAGCAAGGCATCCACGGAACGGTAGAACCGCTTGAACTCGTTGATAGCGTTGAGCTGCAGGGCCTTGACCATGTCAGCCACGAAGCGCTCCGAGTGCAGGTACACGACCTTGGCATTCGGGTTCTTCTTTAATAGATGGTTACCCACCGCGTGCATCAAGTGCGTCTTACCCAGGCCAACGCCACCATAAAGGAACAGCGGGTTGTAACCGTGCTTGGGGTTGTCGGCGACTTGCCAGGCGGCCGCGCGGGCCAGCTGGTTGGATTTACCCTCGACGAAGTTCTCAAAGGTAAAGGTGCGGTTCAGGTAGCTGGTGTGCTTGAGCGCGCCTTCGACCTGCACGGTGCGCTGCTCGGCGCGAACCGGTGCTTGCTGGGAACTGGCACCCGCCATCGGATCGAAGCTGTCGCGGGACGGCTCTTCATTGGCCGGCGCGTTTTTCTGGGCCGACGATTTCGAAGGCGTCGGCGCGGGAGCCGGCGCGTGGTTGACCGGAGCCGTCACCGCCTGGGCTTGCGACGCGGCAGCCGCCAATGGCGCATTCGGCGCAGCGCGAGGCGCGGAGCTACGTTTGCTGCCTATTAATAAGGAGAGCACGGGCGCGAGGCCGTTGCCATGTTCATCGAGCAATTCGAGAACGCGGCTCAGGTACTTCTCGTTGACCCAGTCGAGAACAAAACGGTTGGGTGCGTAGACGCGCAACTCGTCGCCTTCGGCTTCGACCTGTAGCGGACGGATCCAGGTGTTGAATTGCTGGGCAGGCAGCTCATCGCGCAAAAGCTCTACGCACTGCTGCCAAAGTTCCACTGACACGGATATCCCCTAAGTTGAAAGCCGGTGAGGCAAAAACAGCCGCCATTGTAGCGGTCGGCCGCCCACTTATCCACATGTAGGTTGCGCACAGGTCAGCCAAAAACAACGCCTTAACGTGAATAAAGGCGACCAATGGTCTGTGCATAAGCTCTGTGGATAAGCGCCCCTGAGCTCGTTGCACAAGTGGGGTCGAAAGTCTGTGGGTAACTGGCCTGTGGATAACAACCCATTCCACCCACAGCTTATCCGACAGCGCAGCACAGGCAGAGCACCGTTTCTCCCCCGTGTTGTCATTCTCTGTACATCACGTGGAATAAGGCCTAAAGGCAGTTATCCACAGAGGAATGCCTGCCTAGCTTTTATAAGCTTTACAGAAAAGCTTTAAATAACTTCCTTCTTTATTTTTATATCTATGGCATTGCCCTTGGAAGCTCGCTGGACAAAAAAGGGCGGATTGCCTGTAAAGATCTAATTGAAGGAAAAGCTGGTTGGAAATTGACCTAGAGGCTTGCTTTCTCTAGAATCGCCGGTCTCTTAAAACGGGGGCCATTCCGGCCCGTTGTGGACGAACCAGGTAACAACGCCATGAAACGTACTTTCCAACCAAGCACCATCAAACGCGCCCGTACCCACGGCTTCCGTGCTCGCATGGCTACCAAGAACGGCCGTGCTGTCCTGTCGCGTCGCCGCGCCAAAGGTCGTGCGCGTCTGGCAGTTTGATAATCCGGTACTGGTGGTGAGTCAGGACTTCAGTCGGGAAAAGCGTCTGCTTACCCCCCGGCACTTCAAGGCAGTCTTTGACTCCCCCACCGGCAAGGTTCCGGGGAAAAATCTCCTGCTCCTTGCGCGTAACAACGATCTGGATCACCCCCGTCTCGGGTTGGTGATCGGCAAGAAGAGCGTAAAGCTCTCCGTTGAGCGCAATCGCCTCAAGCGTCTGATGCGCGAATCGTTTCGCCTCCACCAGGACACTCTGGTTGGTTGGGATATTGTTATCGTCGCGCGCAAAGGCTTGGGGGACGTAGAAAACCCCGAATTGATTCAGCATTTCGGCAAGCTCTGGAAACGTCTGGCGCGTACCAACAAACCAGCACCAGCAGTCAGCACCGAAACTGTAGGGGTAGACAGCCTTGATGCGTAAACTGGCACTCGTTCCGATCCAGTTTTACCGCTATGCCATTAGTCCTCTGATGGCCAACCACTGTCGTTTCTACCCCAGTTGTTCCTGCTACGCGTTAGAGGCCATAGAAAATCATGGTCTTCTGCGCGGTGGCTGGCTGACCTTTCGTCGTTTAGGTCGCTGTCATCCGTGGAATCCCGGTGGTTATGACCCGGTTCCACCTATCCCTACCTCCCGTTCTTCTTCGATGGCCGAGTAATCATGGATATTAAACGCACGATCCTGATCGTCGCCCTGGCAATCGTGTCCTACGTCATGGTTCTTAAGTGGAACCAGGACTACGGCCAAGCTGCCCTGCCGACTCAGAATGTTGCTGCCAATCAGGCTGCGCCGGCTATTCCGGACACCCCGCTGGGTAACAATGCGTCCGCGAGTGCCGATGTTCCCAGCGCGAATGGCGAGACAAGCGCCCCTGTAGAAACGCCAGTTGTCACCAATAAAGACCTCATCCATGTGAAAACGGATGTGCTCGACCTGGCTATCGATCCACAAGGTGGTGATATCGCGCAGCTGAAACTGCCGCTGTATCCACGTCGCCAAGACCATCCGGATGTTCCGTTCCAGCTGTTCGATAACGGCGGCGAACGCGTTTATCTGGCACAAAGCGGCCTGACCGGCACCAACGGTCCGGATGCGCGTGCTACCGGTCGTCCGGTTTATTCGACCGAACAGAAGACTTATCAACTGGCTGACGGCCAGAACCAGTTGAACGTCGACCTGAAATTCAGCCTCGACGGCGTCAACTACATCAAACGCTTCAGCTTCACCCGCGGTTTGTACGACTTGAAGGTCACTTACCTGATCGACAACGAAAGCGACAAACCGTGGAGCGGCAACCTGTTTGCCCAGCTCAAGCGTGATGGCAGCTCCGATCCTTCTTCCAGCACTGCCACCGGCACCGCGACTTACCTGGGCGCCGCCCTGTGGACAAGTAACGAGCCGTACAAAAAAGTGTCGATGAAAGATATCGACAAGGGCGCGCTGAAAGAAACCGTGCAGGGTGGTTGGGTTGCCTGGTTGCAACACTACTTCGTGACCGCGTGGATCCCGAACAAGGGTGAAGCCAACCTGGTTCAGACCCGCAAGGACAGCCAGGGCAACTACATCATCGGCTTTACTGGCCCGACGTTGACCGTTGCTCCAGGCGCCAAGGCTGAAACCACCGCGACCCTGTACGCCGGCCCGAAAAGCCAGGCAGTGCTCAAAGAGTTATCCCCAGGTCTGGAACTGACTGTGGATTACGGCATCCTGTGGTTCATTGCCCAGCCGATCTTCTGGCTGCTGCAACATATCCACAGCATCGTCGGCAACTGGGGCTTCTCGATCATCTTCCTGACGATGCTGATCAAGGGGATCTTCTTCCCACTGTCGGCCGCCAGCTACAAGTCGATGGCGCGCATGCGTGCCGTGGCCCCGAAACTGGCCGCGCTGAAAGAACAACATGGCGACGACCGGCAGAAAATGTCGCAGGCCATGATGGAGCTGTACAAGAAAGAGAAGATCAACCCGCTGGGTGGATGCTTGCCGATTCTGGTGCAGATGCCGGTATTCCTGTCGCTGTACTGGGTACTCCTGGAAAGCGTGGAAATGCGCCAGGCACCGTTCATGCTGTGGATAACTGACCTGTCGATCAAAGACCCGTTCTTTATCCTGCCGATCATCATGGGCGCGACCATGTTCATCCAGCAGCGTCTGAACCCGACTCCGCCGGATCCGATGCAGGCCAAGGTAATGAAAATGATGCCAATCATCTTCACCTTCTTCTTCCTGTGGTTCCCGGCTGGTCTGGTGCTGTACTGGGTGGTCAACAACGTGTTGTCGATCTCTCAACAGTGGTACATCACACGTAAGATCGAAGCGGCTACCAAAAAAGCCGCGGCGTAACTTACTCTGTGGATAACCACTCAAGACGCCCCCTAGTGGGGCGTTTTGCTTTCCGTCACTTTTGTTCTGGAACCTGCTGATGAGCGCTCCTCGTGAAACCATCGCTGCTGTCGCTACCGCCCAAGGTCGCGGCGGTGTCGGTATCGTTCGAATTTCCGGGCCGCTCGCCGGCATGGCCGCCAAGGCCATCAGCGGTCGTGAGTTGAAACCGCGCTACGCCCATTACGGCGCGTTTCTGGATGCGGATAACCAGGTGCTGGACGAAGGCCTGGCCCTCTATTTCCCGGGGCCGAATTCCTTTACCGGTGAAGACGTCCTTGAATTGCAGGGCCACGGCGGCCCCGTCGTGCTGGATATGCTGCTGCAGCGCTGCCTGCAACTGGGCTGTCGCCTGGCCCGGCCTGGAGAATTCAGCGAGCGTGCATTCCTCAACGACAAACTCGACCTGGCCCAGGCCGAAGCCATTGCCGATTTGATCGAGGCCAGTTCTGCACAGGCGGCGCGCAACGCCTTGCGCTCACTGCAGGGCGCGTTTTCCCTGCGCGTGCATAACTTGACCGAGCAACTGATCAGCCTGCGCATCTATGTGGAGGCGGCGATTGATTTTCCGGAAGAAGAAATCGACTTCCTCGCCGATGGCCATGTGTTGGCGATGCTGGATAAAGTCCGCGACGAGTTATCCACAGTACTGCGCGAAGCCGGGCAGGGCGCGTTGTTGCGCGACGGCATGACCGTGGTGATTGCCGGGCGCCCCAATGCGGGCAAATCCAGCCTGCTCAATGCCCTGGCGGGCCGTGAAGCGGCGATCGTCACCGAGATTGCCGGCACCACCCGGGATATCCTGCGCGAACATATCCACATCGACGGCATGCCGCTGCACGTCGTCGATACGGCCGGGCTGCGTGACACCGACGACCAGGTGGAAAAGATCGGCGTGGAACGCGCCCTCAAGGCCATCGGCGAAGCCGACCGCGTGCTGCTGGTGGTAGACGCCACCGCGCCCGAGGCGGTGGACCCTTTCGCCCTGTGGCCGGAATTCCTCGAGCAACGGCCCGACCCGGCCAAAGTCACCTTGATCCGCAACAAGGCTGACCTGACCGGCGAAGCCATTGCCATGGAGACCAGCGAGGATGGCCACGTCACGATCAGCCTGAGTGCCAAGTCGGCCGGGGATGGCCTGGAGTTGCTGCGCGAACACCTCAAAGCCTGCATGGGCTATGAGCAGACGTCGGAAAGCAGCTTCAGCGCCCGTCGCAGGCACCTGGAGGCGCTGCGCCATGCCAGCGCGGCCCTGGAGCATGGTCGGGCGCAGCTGACCTTGGCAGGCGCCGGTGAGCTGCTGGCTGAGGATTTACGCCAGGCGCAGCAGCTATTGGGCGAGATCACCGGGGCATTCAGCTCGGATGACCTGCTGGGGCGGATCTTTTCCAGCTTCTGTATCGGTAAATAGACCTTCGTTGTCCACAGACAGGCCATTCGTGCCTGTCTGTTTCTCTTGTTTCAGCCGATTTCCTCTCTTTCTGCACTCCTGACCCAGCCATTGGTGGCCTCGCCGTGGGCGCGATTTGCGTTGGCGCAGCAATTTCTGTGGATTAAGCCCTGTGAATAACCGCGCCTGTGCCCGGTTGATAACAGGGCTTGAAACCTGAGCGAAAACCCCTCTGTGGATAACAGCCTGTTTAATCCACAGGCTTAAAGCACTTATCCACGCCGCTCATGGACACATGACCACAGACTTTTGAATCTCTGTACATTACGTAAATAAAGGGCTGTAGCAATCTATCCACAGAAAGTAGGCTCAGTATAAATAAACATAAAAACAAAGATTTAATATCTTTCTCTCTTTTAATTTCTATTGTCTGTGATTCATCCACAGCTGGTTAAATTTTGTGCAAAGGGTTCTTTAGGAAGGGCTAAGTCCCTATACTGGCCGCCAAAGCTCTAAAACCAGCTCAATCAATCAATTCCTAATTACCTACATAAGCAGGCACGAGGTGCGTGGTGGATTTCCCTTCCCGTTTTGAAGTGATCGTCATCGGCGGCGGTCATGCCGGTACCGAGGCAGCACTGGCCTCAGCACGCATGGGTGCAAAAACCCTGTTGCTGACGCACAACGTGGAAACCCTTGGTGCCATGAGTTGCAACCCTGCCATTGGCGGCATTGGCAAAAGCCATCTGGTCAAGGAAATCGACGCCCTTGGCGGCGCGATGGCCATGGCCACCGACAAAGGGGGTATTCAATTTCGTGTGCTGAACAGCCGCAAAGGCCCAGCCGTGCGTGCGACCCGGGCACAAGCCGACCGCATCCTGTACAAGGCGGCGGTACGCGAAACCCTGGAAAACCAGGCGAACCTGTGGATATTTCAACAGGCAGCCGATGACCTGATCGTCGAACAAGACCAGGTCCGCGGTGTTGTCACCCAGATGGGCCTGCGTTTCTTCGCTGAATCCGTGGTGTTGACCACCGGCACGTTCCTCGGTGGACTTATCCACATCGGCATGCAGAACTATTCCGGTGGCCGCGCCGGCGATCCGCCGTCGATTGCCCTGGCACAACGCCTGCGCGAACTGCCGCTGCGCGTCGGTCGCCTGAAAACCGGTACGCCGCCGCGGATCGATGGGCGTTCGGTGGATTTCTCGGTGATGACCGAGCAGGCCGGCGATACGCCGATTCCGGTGATGTCGTTCATGGGTTCGAAAGAGCAGCACCCGAAACAGGTGAGCTGCTGGATTACCCACACCAATGCGCGTACCCACGAAATCATTGCCGCGAACCTCGACCGTTCGCCGATGTATTCCGGGGTAATCGAAGGCATCGGCCCGCGTTACTGCCCGTCGATCGAAGACAAGATCCACCGCTTTGCCGACAAGGAAAGCCACCAGGTCTTCATCGAGCCCGAAGGCTTGACCACTCACGAGCTGTACCCGAACGGGATTTCCACTTCCCTGCCGTTCGACGTGCAAATCCAGATCGTGCAATCGATTCGCGGCATGGAAAACGCGCACATCGTGCGTCCCGGCTACGCCATCGAGTACGACTACTTCGACCCGCGTGACCTGAAATACAGCCTGGAAACCAAAGTGATCGGCGGTCTGTTTTTCGCCGGGCAAATCAATGGCACCACCGGTTACGAAGAAGCCGGCGCCCAAGGTTTGCTGGCCGGGGCCAACGCCGCGTTGCGCGCTCAGGGCAAAGACAGCTGGTGCCCGCGTCGCGATGAAGCGTATATCGGCGTGTTGGTCGACGACCTGATCACCCTGGGTACCCAGGAACCGTACCGGATGTTCACTTCGCGAGCGGAATACCGTCTGATCCTGCGCGAAGACAACGCCGACCTGCGCCTGACCGAAAAAGGCCGCGAGTTGGGCCTGGTGGATGACGCGCGTTGGGCGGCTTTCTGCAAGAAACGCGAAAGTATCGACCTGGAAGAGCAGCGCCTGAAAAGCACCTGGGTTCGCCCGGGTACCGAGCAGGGCGACGCGATAGCCGAAAAATTCGGCACGCCGCTGACCCACGAGTACAACCTGCTGAACCTGCTGTCCCGTCCGGAAATCGACTACGCTGGTCTGATTGAAGTGACCGGCGGCGGCGCAGACGATCCGCAGGTCGCCGAACAGGTCGAGATCAAAACCAAGTACGCCGGTTATATCGATCGCCAGCAGGACGAGATCGCTCGCCTGCGCGCCAGTGAAGACACCAAGCTGCCTGTGGATATCGATTACACCGGGATTTCCGGGCTGTCGAAAGAAATCCAAAGCAAGCTGGGGATAACTCGCCCGGAAACCCTGGGCCAGGCTTCACGGATCCCCGGTGTCACCCCGGCAGCCATTTCGCTGTTGATGATTCATTTGAAAAAACGCGGCGCGGGCCGTCAGTTGGAGCAAAGCGCTTGAGTTCGTTGGTCACCTCGCAACACGCCGAAGAGTTATCCACAGGAGCACGCCAGTTGGGTGTCGACCTGAGCCCCGCCCAGCACGAGTTGCTGCTCGGCTACCTGGCCCTGTTGATCAAATGGAACAAGGCTTACAACCTGACGGCGGTGCGCGACCCCGACGAAATGGTCTCGCGCCACTTGCTCGACAGCCTGAGCGTGATGCCGTTCATCGAAAACGGCCGCTGGCTCGACGTCGGCAGCGGCGGCGGGATGCCCGGCATTCCGCTCGCTATCCTGTTTCCCGAGTCGCAAGTGACCTGCCTGGACAGTAACGGCAAGAAGACCCGCTTCCTGACCCAGGTCAAACTCGAACTGAAGCTGGACAACCTGCAAGTTATCCACAGTCGCGTCGAAGCCTTCACGCCGCCGCAGCCTTTCAACGGAATTGTTTCCCGGGCTTTCAGCAGCATGGAGAATTTCAGCAACTGGACCCGCCACTTAGGCGACCGCGACACACGTTGGCTGGCAATGAAGGGCGTTCATCCAAGCGACGAGCTGTTAGCATTGCCGGCAGACTTCCACCTCGATAGCGAACACGCCTTGGCCGTACCCGGTTGCCAAGGCCAACGCCATCTGCTGATACTGCGCCGCACGGCATGATTGGGAACACAAGCAAGAATGGCTAAGGTATTCGCGATAGCGAACCAGAAAGGTGGCGTGGGTAAAACCACCACCTGCATCAACCTCGCAGCATCCCTGGTCGCGACCAAGCGCCGGGTGCTGTTGATCGATCTCGATCCACAGGGCAACGCCACCATGGGTAGCGGTGTGGATAAACACGGCCTGGAAAACTCGGTCTACGACTTGCTGATCGGCGAGTGCGACCTGGCCCAGGCCATGCACTATTCCGAACACGGCGGTTATCAACTGCTGCCGGCCAACCGCGACCTGACGGCGGCGGAAGTGGTGCTGCTGGAAATGCAGATGAAAGAAAGCCGTCTGCGCAGCGCCTTGGCGCCGATCCGCGAGAATTACGATTACATCTTGATCGACTGCCCGCCGTCGCTGTCGATGCTGACGCTCAATGCGCTGGTGGCCGCCGATGGCGTGATTATCCCCATGCAGTGCGAGTACTACGCACTGGAAGGCTTGAGCGACCTTGTGGATAACATCAAGCGCATCGCCGAACTGCTCAACCCGAACCTGCAGATCGAAGGCCTGCTGCGGACCATGTTCGATCCGCGCCTGAGCCTGATGAACGATGTGTCGGCGCAGCTCAAGGAACACTTCGGCGATCAGTTGTACGACACCGTGATCCCACGCAACATCCGCCTGGCCGAAGCGCCAAGCTATGGCATGCCCGCGCTGGCGTATGACAAGTCCTCGCGTGGCGCCATTGCCTACCTGGCATTGGCCGGCGAGATGGTTCGTCGTCAACGCCGCAACTCCCGTACCGCTGCAGCCCAGCCAACTTAAGGAAACCCCATGGCCGTCAAGAAACGAGGTCTCGGACGTGGACTGGATGCACTGCTGAGTGGTCCGACTGTCACGACCCTTGAAGAACAAGCGGTACAGGCCGACGAGCGCGAGCTGCAGCACTTGCCGCTGGACCTGATCCAGCGCGGCAAATACCAGCCGCGCCGGGACATGGACCCGCAGGCGCTGGAAGAACTGGCCAACTCGATCAAGGCCCAGGGCGTGATGCAGCCGATCGTGGTCCGCCCGATTGGCGCCGGCCGCTTTGAAATCATCGCCGGCGAACGCCGCTGGCGCGCGAGCCAACAGGCCGGCAAGGAAACCATCCCGGCGATGGTGCGCGATGTGCCGGATGAAACCGCCATCGCCATGGCGTTGATCGAGAACATCCAGCGCGAAGACCTCAATCCGATCGAAGAAGCGATCGCTTTGCAGCGTTTGCAGCAGGAATTCCAGTTGACCCAGCAACAAGTGGCCGATGCCGTGGGCAAATCCCGCGTGACCGTGTCCAACCTGCTGCGCCTGATCGCACTGCCGGAAGTCATCAAGACGATGCTTTCCCATGGCGACCTCGAAATGGGGCATGCGCGTGCTTTGCTCGGTTTACCGGAAAATCAACAGGTTGAAGGGGCGCGACACGTTGTCGCACGAGGCCTAACCGTTCGTCAGACCGAGGCCCTGGTTCGACAGTGGCTCAGTGGTAAACCTGCACCGGTCGAAGCGGTCAAAACTGATCCGGATATCGCGCGTCTCGAACAGCGCCTGGCCGAGCGCCTGGGCTCTGCGGTGCAAATTCGGCATGGCAAGAAGGGTAAAGGCCAACTGGTCATCGGCTATAACTCGCTAGATGAGCTTCAGGGTGTTCTTGCCCACATCCGCTGAAACAATTGCTTATGTAGCGTGTGATCGGAAATCACTACCTGACAGTTGAATAGGGGCAGAACCGCCCCTATACTCTGCGCGCATTTTGTCGGCACAAATTATGCCAAGTTATTGATTTCCGGCAGCCGACCATTGAGGAGCAAGAGTGGTGGAAACCCGCACGCCAAACACGTCGTCGTTCCATCGCTTGGCCGTTTTCCCGGTTCTATTGGCGCAATTTGTCATTTTGCTGATCGCCGCACTGGCGCTTTGGTATTGGCATGGAGTCGTAGCGGGATACTCGGGACTCTGCGGAGGCCTGATAGCCTTGCTGCCCAATATGTATTTTGCTCACAGGGCCTTTCGGTTTTCCGGCGCCCGAGCAGCCCAGGCCATCGTCCGGTCTTTTTATGCCGGCGAGGCGGGGAAATTGATTTTGACGGCAGTGCTGTTTGCACTGACCTTTGCAGGTGTGAAGCCATTGGCGCCGCTGGCTGTATTCAGCGTCTTCGTGTTGACCCAACTGGTCAGCTGGTTCGCTCCCCTGCTAATGAAAACAAGACTTTCGAAACCTTAGGGCGTTTGAGGCAACCATGGCAGAAACAACCGCTTCGGGCTATATCCAGCACCACTTGCAGAACCTGACCTTCGGTCAGCTTCCCAACGGCGGCTGGGGCTTCGCCCACACCGCAGCAGAAGCCAAAGAAATGGGCTTCTGGGCTTTCCACCTGGATACTCTGGGCTGGTCGGTCGCATTGGGTCTGATTTTCGTCCTGATTTTCCGCATGGCGGCAAAGAAGGCGACTTCCGGTCAACCGGGTGCCCTGCAGAACTTCGTTGAAGTATTGGTCGAATTCGTCGATGGCAGCGTGAAAGACAGCTTCCATGGCCGTAGCCCGGTGATTGCACCGCTGGCACTGACCATCTTCGTCTGGGTGTTCCTGATGAACGCCGTCGACCTGATTCCGGTCGACTGGATTCCTCAGCTGGCCATCCTGATCACTGGCGATCACCACATTCCATTCCGTGCGGTGTCCACCACTGACCCTAACGCCACCCTGGGCATGGCCCTGTCGGTGTTCGCGTTGATCATTTTCTACAGCATCAAGGTCAAGGGCATCGGCGGCTTCATCGGCGAACTGACCCTGCACCCGTTCGGCAGCAAGAACATCTTCGTTCAAGCCCTGCTGATCCCGGTGAACTTCCTGCTGGAATTCGTGACCCTGGTCGCCAAGCCGATCTCCCTGGCCTTGCGACTGTTCGGCAACATGTATGCCGGCGAGCTGGTGTTCATTCTGATCGCTGTGATGTTCGGCAGCGGTCTGCTCTGGCTTAGCGGCCTGGGCGTTGTTCTGCAGTGGGCGTGGGCTGTGTTCCACATCCTGATCATCACCCTGCAGGCGTTTATCTTCATGATGCTGACCATCGTCTACCTGTCGATGGCGCACGAAGAGAACCATTAAGGCCAGTCTCGACTAGTCTGATGTCCTTCCCGGTAAAACGGGAAGGTGGCCTGAAAGGGCTATGAAACGATTTGTTTTACCGCTTTAAAATCTAAAAAACCTAAACCATACGACGTAAAAGTCGGGAGGAAAGATGGAAACTGTAGTTGGTCTAACCGCTATCGCTGTTGCACTGTTGATCGGCCTGGGCGCCCTGGGTACTGCCATTGGTTTCGGCCTGCTTGGCGGCAAATTCCTGGAAGGCGCAGCGCGTCAGCCAGAAATGGTTCCAATGCTGCAAGTTAAAATGTTCATCGTCGCCGGCCTGCTCGACGCCGTGACCATGATCGGCGTTGGTATCGCTCTGTTCTTCACTTTCGCGAACCCCTTCGTTGGTCAACTCGCTGGCTAATCACTCGAATTTTCGAGTTGATTGGGGTGATGGACAACGAATGAGCGAGGTGTTGGCGTGAACATTAATGCAACCCTGATTGGCCAATCCGTTGCGTTCTTCATTTTTGTAGTGTTTTGCATGAAGTTCGTGTGGCCTCCGGTCATCGCGGCTTTGCACGAACGTCAGAAGAAGATCGCGGATGGTTTGGACGCTGCCAGCCGTGCAGCTCGCGACCTGGAGTTGGCCCAAGAGAAAGTGGGTCATCAACTGCGCGATGCTAAAGCACAGGCAGCTGAAATCATTGAGCAAGCCAAGAAGCGCGGCAACCAGATCGTCGAAGAGGCTGTTGAAAAAGCCCGCGTCGAAGCTGATCGTGTGAAGGCTTCGGCTCATGCCGAGATCGAACAGGAACTGAACGGCGTCAAAGACGCGCTGCGTGCCCAACTGGGTGCGCTGGCGGTCGGCGGTGCCGAGAAGATCCTCGGTGCCACAATCGATCAAAACGCGCACGCGGAGCTGGTTAATAAACTGGCTGCTGAAATTTAAGCGAGGGCGATCATGGCAGAACTGACCACGTTGGCCCGACCTTACGCTAAGGCAGCCTTCGAGCACGCCCAGGCCCACCAGCAGCTGGCCTCTTGGTCAGCCATGCTCGGCCTGGCTGCAGCAGTGTCGCAAGACGACACCATGCAGCGCGTGCTCAAGGCCCCGCGCCTGACGAGCGCAGACAAGGCCGCCACGTTTATTGACGTGTGCGGCGACAAGTTCGATGTGAAAGTGCAGAACTTCATTCACGTCGTTGCCGAAAACGACCGTCTCCCGCTTCTGCCGGAGATTGCCGCTCTGTTCGACCTGTTCAAGGCCGAGCAAGAGAAGTCGGTAGACGTTGAAGTGACCAGTGCTTTTGCATTGAACCAAGAACAGCAAGACAAACTCGCCAAGGTTCTCAGTGCACGACTCGACCGGGAAGTGCGCCTGCAAGTTGCGGAAGACAAATCCCTCATTGGGGGCATTGTCATTCGCGCCGGCGACCTGGTTATCGATGGCTCGGTTCGCGGCAAACTCGCGAGCCTTGCCGACGCATTGAAATCTTGAGTTTGAAGGGGCAGCAGAGCAATGCAGCAACTCAATCCTTCCGAAATAAGTGAAATTATCAAGGGCCGCATCGACAAGCTCGATGTGACCTCCCAAGCCCGTAACGAAGGCACTGTCGTCAGCGTATCTGACGGCATCGTGCGGATTCACGGTCTGGCCGACGTCATGTACGGCGAGATGATCGAGTTTCCGGGCGGCGTCTACGGTATGGCCCTCAACCTGGAGCAAGACTCCGTAGGTGCCGTTGTATTGGGCGCGTACACCAGTCTGGCTGAAGGCATGAGCGCCAAGTGCACCGGCCGCATCCTGGAGGTTCCGGTTGGTAAGGAACTGCTGGGTCGCGTAGTCGACGCACTGGGTAACCCAGTTGACGGCAAAGGTCCGCTGAACAACACCGAGACCGATGCGGTCGAGAAAGTTGCTCCAGGCGTGATCTGGCGTAAGTCGGTAGACCAGCCTGTACAGACTGGCTACAAGGCTGTCGATGCCATGATCCCAGTCGGCCGTGGCCAGCGTGAGCTGATCATCGGTGACCGTCAGATCGGTAAAACCGCTCTGGCGATCGACGCGATCATCAACCAGAAGAACAGCGGCATTTTCTGCGTCTACGTAGCCATCGGTCAGAAACAATCGACCATCGCCAACGTGGTTCGCAAGCTGGAAGAAAACGGCGCCCTGGCCAACACGATCATCGTGGCTGCCAGTGCTTCGGAATCTCCTGCGCTGCAATTCCTGGCACCGTACTCCGGTTGCACCATGGGTGAATTCTTCCGCGACCGCGGTGAAGACGCGCTGATCGTTTATGACGATCTGTCCAAGCAAGCAGTGGCTTACCGCCAGATTTCCCTGCTGCTGCGCCGTCCACCAGGCCGTGAAGCCTACCCAGGCGACGTGTTCTATCTCCACTCCCGTCTGCTGGAGCGCGCATCCCGCGTTTCGGAAGAATACGTAGAGAAGTTCACCAACGGCGCAGTGACCGGCAAAACCGGTTCCCTGACCGCACTGCCGATCATCGAAACCCAGGCTGGCGACGTTTCCGCGTTCGTTCCGACCAACGTGATTTCCATCACCGACGGTCAGATCTTCCTGGAATCGGCCATGTTCAACTCGGGCATCCGCCCTGCAGTGAACGCCGGTGTTTCGGTATCCCGTGTGGGTGGTGCCGCTCAGACCAAGATCATCAAGAAGCTCTCCGGTGGTATCCGTACCGCTCTGGCTCAGTACCGTGAACTGGCGGCATTCGCCCAGTTCGCTTCTGACCTGGACGAAGCGACCCGTAAGCAACTTGAGCATGGTCAGCGCGTTACCGAGCTGATGAAGCAGAAGCAATACGCCCCGATGTCGATCGCTGACATGGCGTTGTCGCTGTATGCCGCTGAGCGTGGGTTCCTGACCGACGTTGAAATCGCCAAGGTCGGCAGCTTTGAACAAGCGCTGATTGCTTACTTCAACCGCGATCACGCCGAATTGATGGCGAAGATCAACGTGAAGGGTGACTTCAATGACGATATCGACGCTGGCATGAAAGCCGGTATCGAGAAGTTCAAGGCCACCCAAACCTGGTAAGCCGCAGCGGGAGCCGCAAGGCTCCCGCTTGCTAACCTGATAGGTGTTACATGGCAGGCGCAAAAGAGATTCGCAGTAAGATTGCGAGCATCAAAAGCACGCAAAAAATTACCAGCGCCATGGAAAAAGTGGCGGTCAGCAAAATGCGCAAGGCACAAATGCGTATGTCGGCTAGCCGTCCTTATGCGGAGCGTATCCGCCAGGTAATTGGGCATCTGGCCAACGCCAACCCGGAATACCGCCACCCGTTCATGATCGACCGCGAAGTTAAGCGTGTGGGTTATGTGGTAGTGAGCAGTGACCGTGGTTTGTGCGGTGGTTTGAATACCAACCTGTTCAAGGCCCTGGTCAAGGACATGGCGGTAAACCGCGAAAACGGCGTCGAGATCGATCTGTGTGTAGTTGGTAGCAAGGGTGCGGCCTTTTTCCGCAACTTCGGCGGTAACGTCGTTGCAGCTATCAGCCACCTGGGTGAAGAGCCGTCGATCAATGATTTGATCGGCAGTGTGAAGGTGATGCTGGATGCGTACCTGGAAGGCCGGATTGACCGCCTGTCCGTGGTATCCAACAAGTTCATCAACACCATGACCCAGCAGCCTACCGTGGAGCAATTGATTCCACTGGTGGCGACTCCGGATCAGGAACTCAAGCACCACTGGGACTACCTCTACGAACCAGACGCCAAAGAGCTGCTTGACGGCTTGATGGTGCGCTACGTGGAGTCGCAGGTGTACCAGGCGGTGGTCGAGAACAACGCAGCTGAACAAGCGGCGCGGATGATCGCGATGAAAAACGCTACCGATAACGCCGGTGATCTGATCAGCGATTTGCAGCTGATCTACAACAAGGCGCGTCAGGCTGCGATCACCCAAGAGATCTCGGAAATCGTCGGCGGCGCTGCCGCGGTTTAACGGTTCAAATATTCAGAGGATCCAGCTATGAGTAGCGGACGTATCGTTCAAATCATCGGCGCCGTTATCGACGTGGAATTTCCACGCGACAGCGTACCGAGCATCTACAACGCTTTGAAAGTACAAAGCGATGCAGGCACCACTCTGGAAGTTCAGCAGCAGCTGGGCGACGGCGTGGTTCGTACCATTGCAATGGGTTCCACCGAGGGCTTGAAGCGCGGTCTGGGTGTTCTGGACACTGGCGCTGCCATCTCCGTACCGGTCGGTAAAGCGACCCTGGGCCGGATCATGGACGTTCTGGGTAACCCGATTGACGAAGCTGGCCCGATCGACACCGAAGAGCGCTGGGGCATTCACCGTCCAGCACCTTCGTTCGCGGAACAAGCTGGCGGCAACGACCTGCTGGAAACCGGCATCAAGGTTATCGACCTGGTTTGCCCGTTCGCCAAGGGCGGTAAAGTCGGTCTGTTCGGTGGTGCCGGTGTAGGCAAGACCGTAAACATGATGGAACTGATCCGTAACATCGCCATCGAGCACAGCGGTTATTCCGTGTTCGCCGGTGTGGGTGAGCGTACTCGTGAGGGTAACGACTTCTACCACGAGATGAAGGACTCCAACGTTCTGGACAAAGTGGCACTGGTTTACGGTCAGATGAACGAGCCGCCGGGAAACCGTCTGCGCGTAGCACTGACCGGCCTGACCATGGCCGAGAAGTTCCGTGACGAAGGTAACGACGTTCTGCTGTTCGTCGACAACATCTATCGTTACACCCTGGCCGGTACTGAAGTATCCGCACTGCTGGGCCGTATGCCTTCGGCAGTAGGTTACCAGCCGACCCTGGCTGAAGAGATGGGCGTTCTGCAAGAACGTATCACTTCGACCAAGGAAGGTTCGATCACTTCGATCCAAGCGGTATACGTACCTGCGGATGACTTGACCGACCCGTCGCCAGCGACCACCTTCGCCCACTTGGACGCCACCGTCGTTCTGTCCCGTGACATCGCTTCCCTGGGTATCTACCCAGCGGTCGATCCACTCGACTCGACTTCGCGCCAGCTGGACCCGAACGTGATCGGCCAGGAGCACTACGACACCGCTCGCGGCGTTCAGTACGTGCTGCAGCGTTACAAAGAACTGAAGGACATCATTGCGATCCTGGGTATGGACGAGCTGTCGGAAACCGACAAGCAGTTGGTATCCCGCGCTCGTAAGATCCAGCGTTTCTTGTCGCAGCCGTTCTTCGTGGCTGAAGTCTTCACCGGTGCCTCGGGTAAATACGTTTCCCTGAAAGACACCATTGCTGGCTTCAAAGGCATCCTCAACGGTGACTACGACCACCTGCCAGAACAAGCGTTCTACATGGTCGGCGGCATCGAAGAAGCGATCGAGAAAGCCAAGAAACTGTAATCCCGGCGCCCGGCAACGGGCGCTCATCAGGTTGAGGCAATCAGATGGCTATGACAGTCCATTGCGATATCGTCAGCGCGGAAGGGCAAATCTTCTCCGGTCTGGTAGAAATGGTGATTGCACACGGCGAACTCGGTGACCTGGGTATTGCCATGGGCCACGCGCCGTTGATCACCAGTTTGAAGCCAGGTCCGATCACTCTGACCAAGCAAGGCGGGGACCGGGAGGTGTTTTACATCTCTGGTGGTTACCTCGAGGTTCAGCCGAACATGGTCAAGGTACTTGCCGACACCGTGCAACGTGCTGCTGACCTGGATGAAGCCTCCGCTCAGGCAGCCGTCAAGGCCGCCGAGAAGGCCCTGAACGAAAAAGGCGCAGATTTCGACTACGGTTCTGCTGCCGCTCGTCTGGCCGAGGCCGCAGCTCAGCTGCGTACCGTCCAGCAGATCCGCAAGAAGTTTGGCGGCTAAGCCGTTACGCCTCATGCGTGATTGATTAAAAAGGGTAGCCTCGGCTACCCTTTTTCTTTTTTTGCAAAACACTTCTCTGGTCTGAAGCCGGACCGCCCAGGATTGGTAGCCATTCATGTCTCTAGAAATCGTCATTCTCGCCGCTGGCCAGGGCACCCGCATGCGGTCGGCCTTGCCCAAAGTGCTGCACCCGGTGGCCGGTAACTCCATGCTTGGCCATGTTATCCACAGCGCCCGGCAACTGGCCCCGCAACGCATCCACGTCGTCATCGGCCACGGTGCCGATGTGGTGCGTGAACGCCTGGCCGCGGATGACCTGAATTTCGTATTGCAAGACAAGCAACTGGGCACCGGCCACGCTACCGCCCAAGCCGTGCCGTTCATCAAAGCCGACACGGTGCTGATCCTCTACGGCGACGTGCCCCTGATCGAAGTGGAAACCCTGCAGCGCCTGCTCAAGCACGTCGTGCCCGGCCAGATGGGCCTGCTCACCGTCGAACTGGATGACCCTACCGGCTACGGCCGCATCGTGCGCAACGCCGACGGCAAGGTCGCCGCTATCGTCGAGCACAAGGACGCCAGCGACGCCCAACGCGCCATCACCGAAGGCAACACCGGGATTCTCGCAGTGCCGGCCAATCGCCTGGCGGACTGGATGAGCCGTTTGTCCAACAACAACGCCCAGGGCGAGTACTACCTGACCGACGTGATCGAAATGGCCGTCAACGATGGCTTGCTGGTCGCCACCGAACAGCCCCACGACCCGATGGAAGTGCAGGGCGCCAACGACCGCAAGCAACTCGCCGAACTGGAGCGTCACTACCAACTGCGCGAAGGCCGCCGCCTGATGGCCCAGGGCGTGACCCTGCGCGACCCGGCGCGCTTCGATGTGCGCGGTGAAGTCACCGTGGGCCGGGATGTGCTGATCGACATCAACGTGATTCTTGAAGGTCGTGTGATCATCGAAGACGACGTGGTGATCGGGCCGAACTGCGTGATCAAGGACAGCACCCTGCGCAAGGGCGTGGTGATCAAGGCCAACAGCCATCTCGACGGTGCGGTGATGGGCGAGGGCAGCGATGCCGGCCCATTTGCGCGCCTGCGTCCCGGCAGCGTGTTGGAAGCCAAGGCCCATGTGGGTAACTTTGTCGAACTGAAAAACGCCCATCTGGGCGAAGGCGCCAAGGCCGGCCACCTGACGTACCTGGGCGATGCGGTGATCGGCGCGCGGACCAACGTCGGCGCCGGCACCATCACCTGCAATTACGATGGTGCCAACAAGTATCAGACGACGATTGGTGAAGATGTCTTCATCGGCTCCAATAACTCGCTGGTTGCACCTGTAACCATCGGTGATGGCTCAAACACCGCAGCGGGTTCAACCATCAATCAGGATGTGGATAAGTCCCAGCTTGCCGTAGCCCGCGCCCGTCAGCGCAACATCGACGGTTGGAAACGCCCGGTCAAAATCAAAAAGAGCTGAGTTATCCACAGTCTTATCAGCAACAAATAGCCAATGTGGGAGGGGGCTTGCCCCCGATGGCGACGGTCCAGTCAAAGCACTTAATGACTGACGCACTGCTATCGGGGGCAAGCCCCCTCCCACATTAGCCCTTCGCCAGTTTCAAAAATTTGCGGCATGCTGCTTGACGATCTTTCGCCAATAGGTTTTTATTGCCTTCGTTATCTTTCGAAACGAAACATAAATTCATCATGTCGAAACGAAATACACCCCAACGACGCCACAACATCCTGACCTTGCTCAATCAACTGGGCGAAGTCAGCGTGGATGAATTGGCCAAGCGTTTCGAAACCTCGGAAGTCACCATCCGCAAGGACCTGGCTGCCCTCGAAAGCAACGGCCTGCTGCTACGCCGTTACGGTGGCGCGATCACCATGCCCCAGGAACTCGTCGGCGACCCTGCCCAGCCGATCTCGGTCTACAAGCGCGCCATCGCGCGTGCCGCCGTGATGCGCCTGCGCGAACACGCACGCATCATCATCGACAGCGGCAGCACCACCGCCGCCATGATCCCCGAACTGGGCCACCAGCCCGGCCTGGTGGTGATGACCAACTCCCTGCATGTGGCCCGTGCCTTGAGCGAACTGGAACACGAGCCGGTGCTGCTGATGACCGGCGGCACCTGGGACCCGCATTCGGACTCGTTCCAGGGCCAGGTTGCCGAGCAGGTGCTACGTTCCTACGACTTTGATCAACTGTTCATCGGCGCCGACGGCATCGATCTGCAACGCGGCACCACCACGTTCAACGAACTGCTGGGCCTGAGCCGCGTGATGGCCGAGGTCGCCCGTGAAGTGGTGGTGATGGTCGAATCCGACAAGATCGGCCGCAAGATTCCCAACCTGGAACTGCCCTGGAGCAGCGTCCATACCCTGATTACCGATGATCGCCTGCCGCATGAGGCCCGCGACCAGATCCAAGCCCGCGGCATTACGCTGATATGCGCGGCAATCATCTAGGAGAAACACCATGTGTGGCATTGTTGGCGCAGTCGCTGAACGTAACATCACCCCCATCCTGATCGAAGGCCTCAAACGCCTGGAATACCGCGGCTATGACAGCGCCGGTGTGGCGGTCTTCACCAACGCCGGCAAGCTGGAGCGCCTGCGTCGTCCGGGCAAGGTCAGCGAGTTGGACCAGGCCCTGGCCGGCGAACCGCTGGTCGGTCGCCTGGGCATCGCCCACACCCGTTGGGCCACCCACGGTGCGCCGTGCGAACGTAACGCCCACCCGCACTTCTCCGGCGACGTGGCCGTGGTACACAACGGCATCATCGAAAACCACGAAGTGCTGCGTGAACAGTTGAAGAGCCTGGGTTACGTGTTCACCTCGGACACCGACACCGAAGTCATCGCCCACCTGCTCGACCACAAACTCAAGGACCACAGCGACCTGACCGCCGCCCTCAAGGCCACAGTCAAGGAACTGCACGGCGCCTACGGCCTGGCCGTGATCTGCGCGAGCCAACCCGACCGCGTGGTTGCCGCGCGCAGTGGCAGCCCGCTGGTGATCGGCCTGGGCCTGGGGGAAAACTTCCTCGCCTCCGACCAACTGGCCCTGCGCCAGGTCACCGACCGCTTCATGTACCTGGAAGAAGGCGATATTGCCGACATCCGCCGTGACAGCGTGGCGATCTGGGACGTAAACGGCAATTCCGTCGAGCGCGAAGCCGTGCAATACCGCGACGGCGCCGAAGCGGCCGACAAGGGCGCGTTCCGCCACTTCATGCTCAAGGAAATCCACGAGCAACCGGCCGTGGTGCAACGCACCCTGGAAGGTCGCCTTGGCGACAAGCAAGTGCTGGTCAACGCCTTCGGCCCGCAAGCCGCCGCGCTGTTCGCCAAGGTGCGCAATGTCCAGATCGTGGCCTGCGGCACCAGCTACCACGCCGGGATGGTTGCGCGTTACTGGCTGGAAGAACTGGCCGGCATCCCGTGCCAGGTCGAAGTCGCCAGCGAATTCCGCTACCGCAAGGTGGTGGTGCAGCCCGACAGCCTGTTCGTGACCATCTCGCAGTCCGGCGAAACCGCCGACACCCTGGCCGCCCTGCGTAACGCCAAAGAGCTGGGCTTCCTCGCCAGCCTGGCGATCTGCAACGTCAGCATCAGCTCCCTGGTGCGTGAGTCCGACCTGACCCTGCTGACCCAGGCCGGTCGCGAAATCGGCGTGGCCTCCACCAAAGCCTTCACCACCCAACTGGTCGGCCTGCTGCTGCTGACCCTGTCCCTGGGCCAAGTACGCGGCACCCTGGCCCCCGGCGTCGAAGCCACCCTGGTGGAAGAACTGCGCCGCCTGCCGACCCGCCTCGGCGAAGCGCTGGCGATGGACAGCACCGTAGAAAAAGTCGCCGAGCTGTTCGCCGACAAGAACCACACCCTGTTCCTCGGCCGTGGCGCGCAATACCCGGTGGCGATGGAAGGCTCTCTGAAGCTCAAGGAAATTTCGTACATCCACGCCGAAGCCTACCCGGCCGGCGAACTGAAACACGGCCCATTGGCCCTGGTGGATGACGACATGCCGGTGGTCACCGTCGCGCCGAACAACGAACTGCTGGAGAAGCTCAAGTCCAACCTGCAGGAAGTGCGCGCCCGCGGCGGCCAACTGATCGTCTTCGCCGACGAGAAAGCCGGCATGGTCAATGGCGAAGGCACCCACGTCATCAACATGCCGCACATCCACGACACCCTGTCGCCGATCCTCTACACCATCCCGCTGCAATTGCTGTCGTACTACGTCGCCGTGCTCAAGGGCACCGACGTTGACCAGCCGCGCAACCTGGCGAAGTCGGTGACGGTGGAGTAATACGGCTGGCGCCGGAAGGCCTGGTTGTTGCTTTGGAATAAAGTTTGTACGTGACACGACGTCCAGGTCTGGACGTCAAACCCCTTCAGGACACGGCAAGCTCTGAGGGCCAGTGATGTCGCGTCGCAGATACGAGATCGACGAATCGAAAATCGAGAGGTTCCTCAAAGAGGGGAGAGGCCGAGGCGAAGGCGTTGATTATTCGCCTTGGTTGACGATTCAAGATGTTCCCAGCCGGCCAATTGCGTAAGGTGTGTTTGGCGGACGCTTACTGTGCGTCTCCACGAGGACACCCACCACAAACGCAGAGCTCCAATTCGAATTTGAATTACGCTATCGCTAGCACCTTGCTGAAAGCACTCTGCGAAAGCCTCTGAGGGTTACGAACGTTCCGATCCATCTTGTTTACACCATCCGCTAACGTGTTGGGTAGGAAATCCTGTGGGGACACTTTGAGATGGGCATGGCAAGGGATATGCCACCGGCCATTCAACCGCCACGGTCGCTGGACTATTGGCCGTCAGGCTCTGCGTAGGCTTCTGCCAGAAGGGCCTGGGCGTGACCTTCGAGGAAGTCGAAAACCTCTTCTTGGATATACCCGTTGTATTGCTTGCGCCGGCCCTTTGATACGACCCCATTCTGGTCTAAGCACTGCATAATCAGCTTACTCAAGAGGCTGCCGCGCACGTCGTAGTTGTCATTAACCACCTTGAGCAACGTGTCGTATCGTTGCAAATACTCGGTTTCTTCCCTCAGTTCGACTTCCAATGCCCGCTTGGCCATTTCCAGCGTGAAGGCCACACACTCAGTCGCATCCCAGTAGCGATATAGGCTTGGGTCGCCGGTGAAGTTAAGCGACATGTTGTCGGCATCGATCCAACGAACGTCCCAGAATTGCCGCGCAGGTTTCGAGAAGCTCTGCAGAGCTTCAAGATAGCGTTGCTCTTCTCGTTTCATGGCCACGGAGACCGGAAGTAACAAACCATTCTCCAGCGCACCGCTGCAGCACAATGCCTGGTGTATCAAGAAGCGCGACAGTCGGCCATTACCATCCATAAAGGGATGCAAGAAGACGAACCCGAACGAGGCAATGCCAGCGGCCACCAGCGGGTCAAGCTCCAAGGGTGCACGGTTTGCGAAGGCCATGAGTTCGAACATCAGATCCCGGCAAAGCTCTGGAGGAGGGGGGATATAGGTGACCCCCGCCGCTCCTCGAAAGGAGTTGGTCAGATGGTTTTGTTCATGCCGGAAGGCCCCCGCCCATTCAAGCGGTTGGGAAATCGCATTGTTTTGCAGAGAGACCAAGTAGTCTTCGGTAAGCGGCTGGCGGTCATGTGCCTGGCGCAGCAACTGAACAAAACGCTCTGACTTCTGCTGGCTCGGTGCTTCCTTTTCAATCGCAAATGAGGAATCTGTTTCGCTCAGGTACGCCCAGTTGATGGCGCGATCCATCATTTCCTTAGGCAAGGAAGCAATAAACTCTTTCGAACGCCCTAAAATGTCGTATTCAAGCAGGGCCTGGACCTCAGGCGTACGTTCTACAGTCGCGCAATATTGGAGTGTCCCTAGCCCATTGAAGTCCACGCGCCAGCGGTTGTTTCGCACCGATGGGCCCGTGATGTACCGCTCTGGATCAAAAAGCAGGACGCCGGGCCCCCGAGGCTTGTCCGTATAGTCCAGTGAACGGTCGGAATAGGCTTCCCAGAGAAAGCAGACTTTGCGCAGATAGCCGCTGCTGGGAGATTGGGTTATGGCCTCTACAAGGAGTCGACCTTCAATGCGAGGCAAAGCCTGCGCCAAAATAGAGAGGTTGACGCCCTCATGTTTGAGCGCAAAGATAATGTGGGCGAGAAAATCACCAGCCTCTGGTGCAACCGCCTGCGGAACTGCGAGCGCGCCGTTGATCTGCTCAATGCGGGTGACGGGTTGAACGAGTGCAGGCTTCTTTACCCTGATAGCCTTCAGCTCCATCGCATTGATCAAATGGGCGTAACCCACTAGATTTCCCATTCTTTCCCCTGTCGTTGGCTAGATTTTCTTAACCGTGCCAAGATTTTCTTAAAATGTGAGCCAAACACTCAGAAAATATTAACCGAAAATGGCCGCGCAACCACTATTTTTGGGCTTTCCGCTTATCGGCGGTAAGCGTCCGGCAATCACACCTTGCCGCATTGCGCTTTCTGGGCGACCTGGGCTTTGAACGCCATGGGGTTGAAATCTGCGACCATCGGAGCGGGTTTTCGCCCGATCACTGGAACATAACGAGCATAGGCCTGTTCGGCACACTCTCTGATCTCGGGGTCATCGTTTGCCTTGGCTGGTCGGATCATATCGGTCTCTTGAGTTGGAGCAGATTCAATATTGTTCGACTCATGTTGCTGCCGCACTAGGCTGATACTTGAAGAATAAGAGCGCCGATCCGCGATCAGGCCACCTACTCTTGGAAAAATCGATCGGGCCGACAGGGAGCAAGGGCAGAGGAGGCCCTGTGGTCGATAATTTCCTCGCTGACAAGACGGCCCACTACTGCCGCCAAGGTAACGCCTGGGTATTGGCGCTGCCCCTGGGTTGACCCGGTTGCCGACGCAAGACTGCCCCATCTCCAAACCTGTAAAAATCCAGCACAGACAATGATTCACGAGGAGTCAGACTAGGTCAGTGAAATCTCGGCAACTGGGTCAACTCGGCATCAGCGCCAACATGCGGCGTATCTTACACGCGTCTTTGCGACAAAAGATGAGGTCGATACGTCACCTCAATGCCGAGCGTGCGGGAGCAAACCCGCCCTCACATGTTGATCTTCGTCGGGCTTGAGGGCGGTGTCGGTCAGGTCCACCAGTAGCGCACAAGGTGGAAGAAAATCGGCGCCGCAAAGCACACCGAATCCAGCCGATCGAGCATTCCGCCGTGCCCCTCGATCATATGCCCCCAGTCCTTCACGCCACGGTCGCGTTTGATCGCTGACATCACAATGCCGCCGGCAAACCCCAGCAAGTTGATCAGCAGCGCAATCAGGAATGACTGCCACGGGTTGAACGGCGTGGTCCACCACAGCGCCGCGCCGATCAGCGAGGAGAGCAGGATGCCGCCGACAAAGCCTTCGACGGTTTTCGACGGCGACAGGTTGGGCGCAATCTTGTGTTTGCCGAACAGCTTGCCGCACACGTACTGCAACACGTCCGACAGTTGCACCACGATCACCAGGTAGGCGATCAGCAGCAGGTTGCGGCCTTCATAGCCGGGGATGTCGAGGGTGAGCAGGGCGGGCACGAAGGACACGCAGAACACTGCGATCATCAAGCCCCATTGCACCTTCGAGGCGCGCTCCAGGAAGTGTGTGCTGTCGCCGCCGAGGGAGGCGAGGATCGGCAGCAGCAGGAACACGTACACCGGGATGAAGATCGAGAACAGCCCGTACCAGTCGGCGTAGATCAGCAGGTATTGCAGCGGCAGCGCCAGGTAGAACGCGGCCACCAGCGCCGGGTAGTCGCTGCGCCGGGTCGGGGTGAGGGTGAGGAATTCACGCAGGGCATAGAACGACACGGCATAGAACAGCACGATCACCGCGCCGGTGCCGAGCCAGAAGGCGATGCCGATCATCACCACCATCACCCACCAGGCGTTGATGCGGGCGTTGAGGTTGTCGATCACCGCATTCGGCGTGCCACGGGTGCGCAGCTTGAGGATCAGGCCGATCAGCGAGGCGAGTACCAGGATCGCGCCGATCCCGCCGAACAGCATCAGGGTTTGGCTATCCATCTCAGGAATGCTCCGGGGCGAGGGCGAGCAGGGCATCGCGGGTGCGGGCAAGGAAGGCGGCTTTGTCTTCGCCTTCTTCCAATTGCAGTGGCGCGCCGAAGCTGGTGGTACACAGCAGAGGCAGCGGCAGGACGCGGCCCTTGGGCATGACGCGGTTGAGGTTGGCAATCCACACGGGGATCAATTCGGCCTGTGGGTAACTTTTTGCCAGGTGATACAGGCCGCTTTTAAACGGCAGCAAGCCGTCTTCCAGATTGCGCGTGCCTTCGGGAAAGATGATCAGCGAGTCGCCGCCTTCCAGTGCGGCGAGCATGGGCTGCAAGGGGTTATCCACAGGGTCTTTGCGCTCGCGGTCGATCAACACGCCGTTGAACACGCGGTGGATGATGTAGCGGCGCAGCGCACTTTTGTTCCAGTAGTCGCTGCCGGCCACCGGGCGCGTGAATTTGCGCAGGTTCTGCGGCAGCGATGCCCACAGCAACACGAAGTCGCCGTGGCTGCTGTGGTTGGCGAAGTAGATGCGTTGCACCGGCACCGGCGCGCAGCCCAGCCACAGGCTGCGGGCGCCGGTGACGGTACGGGCCATCGAGGTAATCAGGGTGGCGACCACGGGTTCGAACATGGGAATTCCTTATCCGGCGAAAGGTAGCCAAGGGCTGGCGAGAATCACGCCCAGGGTCAACAGCACTTGAGCGCCCAGTAGCCAGGCTTGCTTGCGCAGCAGTTTGAGGGCGCCGCGACGGCGTTCGGTCCAGGGTCGGCCGGCGCGTTTGGGCGACTGCAGGCCGAGGGTTTGCAGGGCCTGGTCGAGGTCCGGGGTGCGTTCGGTGTTATGGGCGAGCAGGGCGAACAGGTCGGCATCGAAGGCCACGCGCAGCGCCCAGTACTTCTGCAGCAGGCCGAGGATAATCATCCACAGGCTGAGCAGCAGGCAGATCGGCGCGATGCTGGCCATCAGCAGTTGCGCCAGGCCGAACAACACGCCCAGCAGCGTCAGGCCTGTGGATAACTGATCCAGTGAGCGGCCGCGGCGCAGCAGGCTGGCGACGACCTGGAGTTCCATATCAGCAGGCATGGGGCAAGGCCTCCAAAGCATGGCGATGAGCGGGATGCAGGACCACCTCGGTCCGCGCTGTACGAATAATAGCCAGTGCCTGATCCACCGTGGCGGCGCGCCCGCTGTGCAGCAGCCAGGCCGCCACAGCGGTGGCGCTGCGCGAATAGCCAAGGGCGCAGCACACCAGCACCGGGCCGCTGGCGCGCAGGCGTTCGATGGCTTGCGCGGCTTGCAGGCATTCGGCGGGGGTCGGCGCGATCAGGTCGAGGACGGGAACGCATTGATAGGCACGGCCCTGTGGATTAATCGGCAATTCCGCGCACAGATCGACGATGGCCTTGAATGAACCTTGCTCGCGCACGGTAGGAAGCCGACCGAGCGAGACGTTATCCACAATCAGGTCGGGCTGTGGATGCGTGCGCGTCCACAGCCGTGAATTGAGCCACGCCGCTGCCAGATATGGCGCATACAGCCAGCGCGCCGCAGGGGTCAGTCGACCGTCGGCACGCTTCTGGAAACCTGGCGCGCCGAGGACGACGTAATTCGCCATGATCAGCCCCAGGGACAGCGCCGGCCACAGCAGCCATAGCCACCACCCGCCGTAAGTCAGCGCGAGGATGAACAGCCCCAGCGCGCCCAGGCCGTAGCGCAGCCCCAGGCGCCAGCGCGTAGAATCACGGGTCAGCCGCGCATTCAGCAGCGGGCTCGGATGTTCCAGCGGCCACAGCCACACGCACAGCCAACCCGCCAGGGCACCTGTGGGTAAGTCGATAAAGTGGTGTTGATAAGTGGTCAGCACTGAAACCCCAATCAACCCGAACCAGCCATGCACCAGCCAGCGCCAGGCGCCCTGGGTGTGGCGTTGGTACATGATCCACAGGATCACCAGCAGCGCGATATGCAGCGACGGCGCCTGGTTGAACGGTTTGTCGAAACCGGCCAGCACGGCAAACAGCCAGCCGAACACGCCATCCAGCTCCGGCCGTTCGAAGGTGAAGCGCAGCGGCCAGATCAGGAAGCAACTCACGGCGATGAGCTGCGCACTCAGCAGGCGCAGCGCATGTTGCTTCAGTTCATGGCGGCTGTTGGGCAGCAGCAGGGAGAAACCGTAGAGCAGGTCGATGGTCCAGTAGGGCACGATGGTCCAGGCCCAGAACGGCATGTGGGTTTCCCAATCGAACACCAGTGTGCCGACGTCGCTGCGCTGGCTGGTGACCCATGTGGCAAAGCCGTAGGTGCTGAAAAACAGCGGGGCCAACAGCAACAGCCACAGGAACGCGGGCTTTAACAGGCCGGGTTCGCGCATGTTCAGATCTTCTGTGCCAGGGATACGGTAAAGATGCCCCACTCATCCACCCGCTGGGTGATCTTGCGGAAACCGGCGGCTTGCACCAGTTGATCCATTTCCGCCTGACTGCGCCGGCGCATCACCCAGGCCTGGCCCTGGCGATGGCTGGTCAATGCGCGGGCGATCAGTTCCAACTGCGGGTGCCATGGCTGGCCGGTGTAGACCAGATAACCGCCGGGCTCCACGGCTTCGGCCAGGCCCGCCAGCGAACCGCCGACCATGGCGTTGTCGGCAAACAGTTCATATAACCCGGAGACCACCGCCAGCGTCGGCTTGGGCGCCAGCGCTGCCAGGTCCGCGCGGTCGAACGCATCGGCTTTGACGAACTGCGCAATCTCGCCCAGGCCTTTCTCGCGGATCAACGCGCCACCGTCGCGCACGTTGATGTCGCTGTAGTCGCGCAGCAGGATCGATTCCGGCAGCGGCGAAACGCCCTGCAAGGCTTCGAGAATGTAGCGACCGTGGCCGGCGGCGATATCGACGATACGCACTTCGCGATCATCGGTGCGCAGCGTGGCCATGGCCAGGCGCAGCAGCTCTTCGACGTTCAGCTTGCGCTGGCGAATGCCGCGCCAGCCGATGGAGTTGAGGTAATTGGTGTCGATCATCCGCCCCAGCGCGCCTTTGCCGGTGGGCGTGTTGCGGTACACGTAGTCCAGGGTGCTACCGGAGTCGAAACCGGTGTCGAAGCCCAGCTTGACGCCGTCCGACAGGTTCTTGCCCAGGCCCATGCTGGCGCGGGTCAGGCGCCAGTACAGGTCGCGCAGGGAATTGCGCGGCAGCGGCGCGGCGAGGGCTTCGGATTCGGCACAGGTGGCGCCCAGTTTGTCGGCATCGAGCAGCGAGGCGCGGTCCAGCGGGTGCGTGAAGTTCTGCAGAATAAAACGCCGGGCGCTGCTCACGGCCACCGCACGGTCGCGCTCGCCGAGGGTGTCGTGGAAGAAGCCGGGGAGGATATGCAGCTCTTTTTTCAGGCTGCCAAGGCGGTCGAAGAACTGTTGTTGGGGTTTGCGGTGGACCACGAAGTCGGAGCCGGAGATCAGCAGTTGGGTCGGCACCTGGATCGCCTGGGCATCGGCGACAACCCGGTCGGCCGCTTCATACAGCCCGAGCAGCACATTCACCGAAATCGCCTTGGTGATCAGCGGGTCGCTGTCGTAGGACGCGACGCGCTCCGGGTCGTGGCTGAGGAACTTGGCCTTGACGTAACTGTTGACGAAAAAGTTGCCGCGAAACCTGCGCATCAGCGCCAGGCCCAGCCGGGCGAAGGGCACGTAGAGTTTGACTTTGAACGCCGGGGAGGCGAGCACCAGGGCGCGGATTTTCGGTGCGTAGTCGTGGACCCAGGTGGCTGCGATCACCGCGCCGACGCTTTGGGCGATGACTGCAAGATTTTCCGCCTCGACGCCGTAAGTGGCGCCGATATGTTCGCAGAACGTCTGCACGTCGCGGGCGCTGGTGGCGAAGCTGGGGCTGTCGCCGCGCTCGCCGGGGGATTGGCCGTGGCCACGGGCGTCCCAGGCGAAGAAGTCGAAATGGGGCAGGTTCAGTTCATCGACCAGATGGGCAATGCGCCCCGAATGCTCATGGCCGCGATGGAACAGCAGGATCGCCTTGCGCGGCTCGCCGCCTGCCGGGGCGGTGGCGGGCCAGTGCCGGTAGAAAAGCTCGACGCCATCATGGGTACTGAAGGTGTGTTCTCGCTGTTCGCGCATCGCAAAATCCTTATGCAGAAGGGGAAATGTGTTGTTCTTCTTTGAGGCCCTGGCGCACCCGGTTGACCACGGTGTAGGCGAGCAGGGCGGCGACCAGCCACATCACCGTGTCGACCCAGCCGGCACCGAGCCAGCCCAGCGCCACGCCGCTGGCCAGCACGCCGAGGACGAAGGCCCGATCACTCTTGCCCATCGGCCCGTCGTAGCGCCGCGACGCGCCCACCATCGGCCCGAGCACCCCGGCGTATTCGCTGAACACTGCCAGCAAGGTCACCAGCAGCACCGGCGCCAGACTGACGCCGGGGATCAACGCAAAGGGCAGGATCAGCGCGCTGTCGGCGATCACGTCGCACAGTTCATTGAGGTAGGCGCCCAGGCGCGACTGCTGGCCGAATTCGCGGGCGAGCATGCCGTCGATGGCATTGAGGGCCATGCGCAGGATCATCCACAGCGGGATCAGCGCAAACAGCCAGAGGTGTTGGGCGAAGCCGGCGATCAGCAGGCCGACCAGCAGGGAGATGACCCCGGCCAGCACAGTGATCTGGTTGGCGGTGGTGCCGTTGTCGTAGAGGCGCTGCACGAGGGGGCGCAGCAGGTTTTGAAAACGCGGTTTGAGCTGATAGATCGAAATCATGGGAGTGACGTTTCCTTGTCCGTAAGCCCGCGAAAAACTGGCCTGAAGTGTGCCGACTAATCGTGGCCTGCACCAGTGATGGCACGTGTTTATGGGGGGGTAGTCACGTTCCGGAGCGCGATGCAGAACAAATGTGGGAGGGGGCTTGCTCGCGATGGCGGCGGCCCCGCCAACCCATGTATTACCTGACCCTCCGCCATCGGGAGCAAGCCCGCTCCCACAGTGGGTCTGTGTTGCAGGTGAATACGGTGTTTAACGAACAAAAATTTCACGCCATGTGTTATATCGTAACGAATTATGTGTGAACGGGCATGAGTGGATGCAAGTGGATCTAGAAGCTGACGGCGCTTCGGTTGAAGGACTGCCGCGTTTTCAGCAAGGGCTGTTCCATGCCCGTCGATTGAGGCAGGCCGGTATCAGCCTGACTGCGGTGGCTATCAGCGGCTGGGTGCTGGCGTTGTTCGTCGCGCTGTTCGCCCCGTTGTCGATCTGGCCGGTGGTGTTGATCAATTGTGCGTCTGCGTTGCTGGTGCTGGTGGCGGGGTTGCAGTCGGCGTGGTGGGTGGCCGATTGGCGTGCCCAGGCGCTGGAAGCGTCGGCACCTGAGTTACTCGAAGCAGAGAGTGAACCCGCTGGCTGGCAGGCGCGCCTGGTAGGGCGTTTCGGCAGAGGGTTGCTGGCCCAGATCGGCGCGCCGGTGTTGTGGCTCGGCGGTTGGTCGTTGTTCGCGCTGGTCAGCATTGTCGAGTTCTGGAACCTGGGCTTGCCCGCGGCAGCGGTCGGCCAAGGCGCAAGTATCGGCGCTGCACTGGCCTTGGCATTGGCCTTTGGCCTGCTGGTGTTCGAGCGGCGCCTGGCCCAGGAAACCGCCGCGCAATGGCCGGAAGCCGCGCCGTTGGCGCAACTGAGCCGGGTGGCGATTGCGTGCCTGGTGATCAGCGCGATTTGCCTGCTGTTTGCCAGTGCCGGGTCGGTGTGGCCGCTGCGCCTGGCGACACTGGTCGGGCTGTTGCCGGCGCTGGTCGCGCTGGAGTTTCTGTTACGGGCCGCGCTGTCACTGTTCAGCCCGCGCCAACCGCGCCTCGAACCACGCCTGATGGCGCAGAGTTTTGTCGCCGGGCTGCTGCGCTGGCCGCCGCAACCGCTGCAGGCCTTGCAGCACGAATTGCACAACCGCTTCGGCATCGATCTGCGCCAGATCTGGGCGTTTACCTACATGCGTCGGGCATTCCTGCCGGTGCTGCTGGTGGTACTGGCCGTCGGCTGGGCGCTGACGGGGGTGCATGAAGTGCCCCTGCAAGGCCGTGGGATCTATGAGCGCTTTGGCAAACCGGTGCAAGTCTTCGGCCCTGGCCTGCATGCCGGGTGGCCGTGGCCGCTGGGCCGCGTGCTGAACGTGGAAAACGGCGTGGTGCATGAGCTGGCGACCAGCGTCAGCGAAACCGCCAGCCCGGAACTCGCGGCGGCCGAAGGCCCGGCACCGCTGATCGCCAACCGGTTGTGGGACGCCAGCCATGTGAATGACAAGTCCCAGGTGATCGCCAGCAGCCGTGGCGACAAGCAGAGCTTCCAGATCGTCAATATGGATGTGCGCTTCGTCTACCGTATCGGCCTGACCGACCAGGCCGCACTGGCCGCCACCTATAACAGCGCGGATGTGCCGACCCTGATCCGCAGCACTGCCAGCCGCATCCTCGTGCATGACTTTGCCTCGCGTACCCTCGACGAATTGCTCGGCGAACAACGCACCGGCCTGGCCGACGAGATCGGCCGCGCCGTGCAAGCGGACCTGCATACACTCGACAGCGGCGTGGAGATTCTCGCCACGGTGGTCGAAGCCATCCACCCGCCGTCCGGTGCCGCCAACGCCTACCACGGCGTGCAAGCGGCGCAGATCGGCGCCCAGGCGCTGATCTCCCGCGAACGCGGCGCCGCCAGCGAACAAACCAACCAGGCCCTGCTGCAAGCCAGCACCGTCCGCGACCAGGCCCAGGCCACCGCGCGCGAGGTCAATGCCGGGGCCCGGGCGGCGGACCTGCGTTTTGCCGCCGAACAAACAGCCTACGCCAGCGCGGGCAAAGCCTTCGTGCTGGAGCAGTACCTCGGCCAGCTGACCCAGGGCCTGGCTCACGCCAAGCTGTTGATTCTGGATCATCGCCTGGGCGCCGACAGTGCGCCGACGATCGATCTGCGTTCTTTTACCTTGCCGGCCGATCCTTCGGTGCCGCGTAAAGCCGTTCAATAAGGAGTCTGTCTGTTGAGCGCTCATTCTCACGATCATGGTCACCACCACCACGGCCACCATCATCACCACCATGGTGACGAACAGCCCGCCGGCCCATTCCCTTGGCGGCGCATGGCCTGGGCTGTGTTGCTGGTGTTGTTTGCGGTAGCGGCCGCCAGCCTGGTGCAAGTGCGCTCCGGCGAAGCCACGGTGATTACCCGTTTCGGCAACCCGTCGCGGGTGCTGCTGGAACCGGGCCTGGGCTGGCGCTGGCCGGCGCCGTTCGAAGCGGCGATCCCGGTGGACCTGCGCCTGCGCACCACCTCCAGCGGTTTGCAGGATGTCGGTACCCGCGATGGCCTGCGCATCATCGTGCAGGCTTATGTGGCGTGGCAGGTGCAGGGCGATGCCGACAATGTGCAGCGCTTCATGCGCGCGGTGCAGAACCAGCCGGATGAAGCGGCGCGGCAGATTCGGACGTTTGTCGGTTCGGCGCTGGAAACCACGGCGGCCAGCTTCGACCTGTCCAGCCTGATCAATACCGACGCCAGCCAGGTACGCATCAGCGATTTCGAAGCGCAGTTGCGCCAGCAGATCGATCAACAATTGCTCACCACCTATGGCGTGCGTGTGGCGCAGGTGGGCATCGAGCGGCTGACCTTGCCGTCGGTGACGCTCACCGCCACCGTCGACCGCATGCGCGCCGAGCGCGAAACCATCGCTACCGAACGCACCGCCGTGGGCAAGCGTGAGGCGGCGCAGATCCGTTCCGCCGCCGAGCGCGATGCGCGCATCGTGCAGGCCGATGCCACGGTGAAAGCCGCCGACATCGAAGCGCAATCGCGGGTCGAAGCGGCGCAGATCTATGGTCGCGCCTACGCCGGCAATCCCCAGCTGTACAACCTGCTGCGTTCCCTGGATACCCTGGGCACCGTGGTCACCCCGGGCACCAAGATCATCCTGCGCACCGACGCCGCGCCGTTCCGCGCGCTGGTGGACGGGCCGAAGGACGTCCAGCCATGATCGAGCGTGACAGCCCGGACAGCCCGTGGATTCAGGCCGGGCGCCTGACGTTCATGGCGCTGTACGCGGTGACGGTGTTGGCCGCCCTGGCCTGGGCGTTTTCCAATGTGCGGCAGATCGACCCGCAGAATCGCGCCGTGGTGCTGCACTTCGGCGCACTCGATCGGGTTCAGAATGCCGGACTGTTGCTGGCGTGGCCGCAGCCGTTCGAGCAAGTCGTGCTGTTGCCGGCGGCAGACCGGGTGATCGAGCGGCGGGTCGGCAACCTGCTGCGTTCCGATGCCGCGGTGCAGGCCGACCGCGTGGCCAGCTTCGCCACGCCGTTGAGCGATGCTCTGGCCGGGTCCGGCTACCTGCTGACCGGCGATGCCGGCGTGGTGCAGCTGGATGTGCGGGTGTTCTACAAAGTCACCGAACCTTATGCGTTTGTGCTGCAGGGCGAGCACGTGCTGCCGGCGCTGGATCGCCTGGTGACGCGCAGCGCCGTGGCCCTGACGGCGGCGCGGGATCTGGACACCATCCTGGTGGCGCGCCCCGAATTGATCAGCAGCGACAACGGCGCCGCCGAGCGCCGTGAACGGCTGCGCGGCGACCTGGTGCAAGGCATCAACAAGCGCCTGGCGGAGTTGACCGCCAGCGGCTTGGGGGTGGGCATCGAAGTCACCCGCGTCGATGTGCAATCGAGCCTGCCGAGCCCGGCGGTGAATGCCTTCAATGCGGTGCTCACTGCCAGCCAGCAAGCCGACAAAGCGGTGGCGAATGCGCGCACCGACGCGGAAAAGCTCACCCAGACCGCCAACCAACAGGCTGACCGCCTGGTGCAAGTCGCCCACGCCCAGGCCAGCGAACGCCTGGCCAACGCGCAGGCGCAAACCGCCACCGTCGCCAGCCTGGCCCAGGTCAAAGACCCCGGCTTGCTGTTGCGCCTGTACCGTGAGCGCTTGCCGAAGATTCTCGGCCAGGCCGGTTCCGTGACCACGGTCGATCCCAAAGACGACTCCCGCTTGATCATTCAGGGAGCCGAACAATGAGCGCACCCATGCTGACATCCGCCGAGCAGCGCAGCGCCGCCCGGCAATTGACCCTGGCCATGCTCGCCCTCGGCTTGCTCGTGCTGGGCCTGGTGTGGCGCTGGCTGGCGCCGGACCAGAGCGGCGTCAGCCAGTTGCTGCTCGGCGTGGCCTCGCTGCTGGTGGCTGTGCCGGTGATGCGCTCGGCCTGGTACAGCCTGCGTTTTCCCAGCCTGCATGGCATCACCGACCAACTCATCGCCCTGGCGATGCTCGGCGCGTGGGCCACGGGCGATCTGCTGACCGCCGCGTTGCTGCCGATCATCATGATCTTCGGGCATGTGCTGGAGGAGCGCAGCGTGATCGGCTCCCAGGAAGCGATCCACGCCCTCGGCAAACTGACCCGCAGCCACGCACGCCTGGTGCAGGCGGACGGCAGCATCCGCGAAGTCGACAACGGCACGCTGAACAGCGGCGACATCGTCGAAGTGCGCGCCGGCGACCGCGTGCCTGCCGATGGTGTGGTGCTGTCCGGCCAGGCCAGCCTCGACACGGCGCCGATCACCGGCGAGTCGGTGCCGCTGGAAGCCAGTGTCGGCGTGCAAGTGTTCGGCGGTGCGATCAACCTCGACGGGTTGTTGCGCCTGGAAGTGACGCGTACCGGCAACGAGTCGACCCTGGGCAAGGTCATCGCCCTGATGCAGAACGCCGAGCGCTCCAAGCCGCCGATCACGCGGCTGCTGGAGCGTTACGCCGGCAGCTATATGGTGTTGGTGCTGTTGCTGGCGGCGGTGACCTGGTTTGTCACCAATGACGCCCAGGCGATGCTCGCGGTGCTGGTCGCGGCGTGCCCGTGCGCCCTAGTGCTGTCGGCCCCGGCCACGGCGATTGCCGGGATTGCCGTGGCGGCGCGGCATGGGATTCTGATCCGCAGCTCGGCGTTCCTCGAAGAGTTGGCGGACTTGACCTCGCTGGTGGTCGACAAGACCGGCACCCTGACCTTCGGCACTCTGCGTCTGCAGTCCATCCAAACCACCGCGCCGGACCGCCAAGGGTTGTTGAACCTGGCGGCCAGCCTCGGTTCGGCCAGCAGCCACCCGGTCAGCCGTGCGTTGGCCGGGTTGGCGAGCCAGGAACAGCTGTTGGTGCTCACCGACATCCGCGAACGCCAAGGCCTCGGCGTGGTGGCCCAGACCGCGCAGGGCGAAGCGGCCTTGGGCCGGCCGGAGTTGTTCGAGCAGTTGGGCATCGTCACCACCCGCGTCCCCGACCATGATGGCCCGATTGCCGGGCTGGCGTTGAACGGTGCGTTCCTCGCCTGGCTGTTGCTGGCCGACAGCGTCAAACCGGAAGCCCGCCAGGCCCTGCAAGAGCTGCGCGACCTGGGCCTGGGGCGGCAACTGCTGCTGACCGGCGACCGCCAAAGCGTGGCCGACAGCCTGGCCCTCGACGTGGGCATCAGCGATGTCGAAGCCCAGGCATTGCCGGAAGACAAGCTCAACCGCGTGTTGGGCGAAATCAGCAGCGGTTTCCGGCCGATGGTGGTGGGCGACGGCATCAACGACTCCCTGGCGCTCAAAGCCGGCGTGGTCGGCGTGGCCATGGGCGCGGGCGGTGCGGACATTGCGCTGGCCTCGGCGGATGTGGTGTTGATTGGCAGCGACTTGCGCCGCCTGGGCACCTGTGTGCGCTTGAGCCGACGGTGCCGGCAGACGTTGCAGGTCAATGTGATCATCGGCTTGGGCTGGACGCTGGCGATCGTGGTGTTCGCTGCGTTTGGCTGGTTGGGCGCCGCGGGCGCAATGATCGCGGCGGTGTTGCACAACCTCAGCACCTTGCTGGTGCTGGGCAATGCCGGGCGGTTGCTGCGGTTTCAGGAGCCGCTGTCGAAGCTGGAGGAATAAATCCCAGGTTTTTTTCGAAGGTGCTGTAACGGCAAGGGGGCACCTCACTCTAGTGCTATGTCGCGACTGAGCATTCCGCTCAGCCGACCTAACCACGATTTATGAGGATGACCCCATGACCATCAAAAACGCCGTTTCCGGTGCTGCCCTGGCTTTCGCTGCCGCCGCCTTGTTTGCCGGTGTCACCACCCAGGTCCAGGCCGCCGACGCTCCGGTTCATTGCTACGGCGTAACCTCCTGCAAAGGCATGAATGACTGCAAGACCGCTGAAAACGCCTGCAAGGGCCAGGCGGTCTGCAAGGGTCATGGCTTCAAGGCCATGACCAAGGCCGCGTGCGACGCGGCCGGTGGCAAAGTCGGCGCGTAATCGGCCCCGCGTACCCCGCAGCGGTCGCCGTCACCGCTGCGGACACTTTTGCCCAGGAGTGCCTGATGTCTACATCCCTTCCGAGCCTGGGTTACGGCCTGGGTCTACGCAGTGAGTACTACCAGCAGATCCTTGAACAGTCGCCGGCCGTGGATTGGTTCGAAGTGATCTCCGAGAATTACCTGGTGCAGGGCGGTAAAGCCTTGTACTACCTGGACGCGATCGCCGAGCGCTACCCGCTGGTGATGCACGGCGTGTCCCTGTCCATCGGCGGGCCCCATCCGCTCGATACCGATTACCTCAAGCAACTCCAGCAACTCGCCGCACGCATCCAGCCGGCGTGGATCTCCGATCACCTGTGCTGGAGCCGCGGCAGCGCGCATCAATTGCATGACTTGCTGCCCCTGCCGTACACCGAAGAAAGTTTGTATCACGTGGCCAGTCGCGTGCTTCAGGTACAGGATGTGTTGCAGCGCCCGCTGGTGCTGGAAAACGTCTCCAGCTATGTGCGCGCCAAGGCGGATGAATTCACCGAGTGGGAATTCCTCAACGCGCTGACCCACTTGACCGGGTGCCAGTTGCTGCTGGACGTCAACAATGTGTACGTCAGCTCGCGCAATCATGGCTTCGATGCCTGGACGTTCATTCACAACCTGCCGCCGCAGAGCATCCGCCAGCTGCATCTGGCGGGGCATATGGACTACGGCGATTACGTGGTCGATACCCATGACCACCCGGTGTGTGATCCGGTATGGGCGCTGTATCAACAGACCCTGGAGCACCTGGGCCCGGTCTCGACGTTGCTCGAGCGCTACGACCATTTCCCGCCGTTCGAAGACTTGCTCAGCGAGTTGGACAAGGCCCGGTCGCTGGGGGCGAGCGCCTTGCTCAGGAGAACGCTATGCGCCTGACGGATTGGCAACGGGCCTTCGAAGAGCATTTATTAGCCGAAACGCCCGTGGCCGGTACTGGCTTTGCCGCCACCTTGCTGGGTGGTCCTACGCTGGATGTGGAAACCGGCCTGGCGATTTATCACAACGCCTACCTGTCGCGCTTGCAGGACGTATTACGGCAGGACTTCGGCGCCCTCTGGTATTGGCTGGGCGATGACGAATTCGCCTCGCTGACTGAGGCCTACGTGCGTCGCTATCCGTCCGCCCATTACAGCCTGCGCTGGCTGGGCGAGCGGTTTGCGGGGTTTATCCAGGAGCACCTGGTGGCTGAACAAAGCGCGCCGTTGGCCGAGCTGGCACGGCTGGAGTGGGCGTTTACCCTGGCGTTCGATGCGCCGCCGGGCACGCCGCTGACCCTGGACGACATGGCGCGACTGCCGCCGCCCGACTGGCCGGGCTTGCAGGTCACCCTGGCGCCGACCGTTCAGCAGATATTTTGCCGCTTCAATACCGTCGAAACCTGGCGTGCCGCCAAGGCTAAATCGGCCTTGCACGCCGGCCAGCCTCTGGACGCGCCGCAGGTCTGCCTGGTGTGGCGCGATCAGCAGATATGCCGCTACCGCAGCCTGGAACCCGCGCAAACCTGCGCCCTGGCGGGCATGGTGAGCACCGGCTGGTGTTTTTCAGAACTGTGCGAACGGTTGGCGGTCAGTCATGGAGAGGGTGCGCCCCTGCAAGCAGTCTCATGGCTGAAACAGTGGGTTCAGGACGGTTTGCTCGAACGCCGGATTCCATAAGCGCAGGTTATCAGATCGATAGCTTCCTACCCGGTCGTCGGATGGTCTACCCTCTTTCCAGACGTCTGAAACAAGGGGGGACTACTCATGCTCGCGCAACTTCCACCGGCCTTACAGAATCTTCAGCTACCGCTGCGTCTTCGACTCTGGGACGGCCATGAATTCAACTTGGGCCCTGAGCCCAGTGTGACCATCGTGGTGAAGGACCCCACGATTGTGTCCAAGCTTTCCCATCCCACGCTCGATTCATTGGGCGAAGCCTTCGTCGAGGGCAAACTGGAGCTGGAAGGCTCCATCTCCGAGGTGATCCGGGTGTGTGACGAGTTGAGTCACGCCCTGGTCGATGACGATGGGGGCAATCGTCCGGTGCGCTCGTTCCACGACAAGGCCACTGACGCAGCGGCGATTTCCTACCATTACGACCTGTCCAACGAGTTCTACCAGCTGTGGCTCGACCAGGACATGGCGTATTCCTGCGGTTATTTCGAAACCGGCAGCGAATCCATCGATCAGGCCCAACAAGACAAATTCCGCCACCTGTGCCGCAAGTTGCGCTTGCAGCCGGGGGAGTATTTGCTTGATGTCGGCTGTGGTTGGGGCGGGCTGGCGCGGTATGCGGCGCGGGAGTTCGGGGTAAAGGTGTTCGGCATCACCCTGAGCAAGGAGCAACTGGCCCTGGCCAAGGCACGCGTGAAAGCCGAGGGCCTGGACGATCAGGTGGACCTGCAACTGCTCGATTACCGTGATCTGCCCCAGGACGGTCGTTTCGACAAAGTGGTGAGCGTGGGTATGTTCGAACACGTCGGCCACGCCAACCTGGCGCAATACTGCAAAACCCTGTTTGGCGCGGTGCGCGAAGGCGGGCTGGTGATGAACCATGGCATCACCGCCAAGCACACCGACGGACGCCCCGTGGGCCGCGGCGCCGGGGATTTCATCGAGCGCTACGTTTTCCCCAACGGCGAACTGCCGCACCTGGCGATGATGACCGCCGAACTCAGCGAAGCCGGGCTTGAAGTGGTCGACGTGGAAAGCCTGCGCCTGCACTACGCACGCACCCTGGACCACTGGAGCGAACGCCTGGAAGACAACCTGGAAGCGGCGGCGAAGATGGTTCCAGCGCAGGCGTTGCGCATCTGGCGGTTGTACCTGGCCGGTTGCGCCTACGCGTTTGCGCGGGGCTGGATCAACCTGCACCAGATCCTGGCGGTAAAACCCCACGCCGATGGCAGCCACGAACTGCCGTGGACGCGGGAAGATATCTACCGCTGAAGCATTTTCCCACAGCCCCGCAGATGTAAATGTGGGAGGGGGCAAGCCCCCTCCCACATTTTTACCGCAGCGTCTGTTAGTGAAGCGGTGAAACACGCCGTGCGATCCGCATACTGGCGGTAAAACCCTTCGCCGATGGCAGCCACGAACTGCCGTGGACGCGGGAAAATATCTACCGCTGAAGCATTTTCCCACAGCCCCGCAGATCCAAATGTGGGAGGGGGCTTGCCCCCTCCCACATTTTTACCGCAGCGTCTGTTAGTGAAGCGGTGAAACACGCCGTGCGATCCGCATACTGGCGGTAAAACCCTTCGCCGATGGCAGCCACGAACTGCCGTGGACGCGGGAAAATATCTACCGCTGAAGCATTTTCCCACAGCCCCGCAGATGCAAATGTGGGAGGGGGCTTGCCCCCGATTGCGGTGTGTCAGCTAGCGGATTGGGCACTGATTCACCGCTATCGGGGGCAAGCCCCCTCCCACATTTTTACCGCAGCGTCTGTTAGTGAAGCGGTGAAACACGCCGTGCGATCCGCATACTGGCGGTAAAACCCTTCGCCGATGGCAGCCACGAACTGCCGTGGACGCGGGAAGATATCTACCGCTGAAGCATTTCCCCACAGCCCCGCAGATGCAAATGTGGGAGGGGGCTTGCCCCCGATGGCGGTGTGTCAGCTAGCGGATTGGCCACTGATTCACCACTATCGGGGGCAAGCCCCCTCCCACATTTTTACCGCAGTGTCTGTTAGAGAATCGGTGAGATAAGCCGCGCGACCCGCATGCCCAGTTGTTGCAGGCGGCGGGTTTCGCGGCTTTCTTCCTGGCTGACTTCATGGGCCAGGGCGAAGTCATCGAGCAGCATGTGTTCCACTTGCTGGGCGAAGGCTTCATCGACGGTCAGCAACATCACCTCGAAATTCAGGCGGAACGAACGGTTGTCCATGTTCGCACTGCCGATGGCGCTGATTTCGCTGTCGACCAACACCACTTTCTGGTGCAGAAACCCCGGCGTATAGCGGAACACCCGCACCCCGGCGCGCACCGCTTCGATCGCGTAAAGGCTGGAGGCCGCATACACGATGCGGTGGTCGGGCCGCGACGGCAGCAGCAGGCGCACGTCGACCCCGCGCAGCACCGCCAGGCGCAGGGCGGCAAACACCGCTTCATCCGGGATGAAATACGGGCTGGTGATCCACACCCGCTCGGTCGCGGCGTGGATCGCTTCGACAAAAAACAGCGAGCAGGTTTCATAAGGGTCGGCCGGGCCGCTGGCGAGCAATTGGCAGAGCACGCCGTTTTCGGGGTAGGTGTCCGGCAGGATCAGCGGCGGCAGTTCCCGCGCCGCCCAGAACCAGTCTTCGGCAAACGATTCCTGCAGGCACGCCACCACCGGGCCGGTGACCTGCACATGGGTATCGCGCCACGGCGCCAGCGGCGGTTTTTTGCCCAAATACTCATCGCCGACGTTATGCCCGCCGACAAACCCGGTGATGCCATCCACCACCACGATCTTGCGGTGGTTGCGGAAGTTGACCTGGAAGCGATTGAGCCAGCCGCTGCGGGTGGCGAACGCCTTGACCTGCACCCCGGCGTCGCGCAGCGTTTGTGCATAGTGAGAGGGCAGGGCGTGGCTGCCGATGCGGTCGTAGAGCACGTAGACGGCGACGCCCTGGGCGGCTTTTTCCTTCAGCAAGGCATGCAACTGCCGACCGAGTTCGTCGTCATGAATGATGAAGAACTGGAACAGCACGGCGGTTTTGGCGCGGCGAATCGCCTCGAAGATCGCACTGAAGGTGGCGTCACCATTGATCAGCAAACGCACTTCATTATTCGCCAGGCACGGCATGCGGCCCAGCTTCGGCATCGCTCGCAGGGAGGCGTAGGCGCTGGAGTTGCGGGCGGCCAGGGCTTCCTCGACCCACGGGCGCCAGTTCAGCTCGTTGATCGCAGTGTGCATTTCCTGGTTGGCCTGGCGCCGCGCCTGGATGTACGCATCGAAGGTGCTGCGGCCGAAGATCAGGTACGGGATCAGCGTGAGGTAGGGTATGAACATCAGCGACAACGCCCAGGCAATCGAGCCTTGGGCGGTCCTGACGGTCAGCACTGCATGGATCGCGGCGAGCGTCCCGAGAAAATGCAGCGTGGCGATGAAGTAGGCGAGCAGGTGCGGGCCAAAAAAATCCATGGACGATGGTACTCCAGGCAATCCAGTGCCTAACAGACCATGTTCGGTCAGGAATGTCGCTATTTTATTTGCCGTGCAACACTGGCGCTTTTGTGGCGTCTAATGCCCACAATTATCCAGGAGTTACCCGATGAATGCTCGTCTGCTAGGTTTGGCCATGGTTATTGGTTTGTCGCTGCCCGTGGCGGCCCAGGCGCAGATGCTGGCGCCTGGTTTGTGGGAATTGACCACGAGCAACATGAAAGTGGATAACCAGGACCTGCCGGATTTGTCATTGATCCTCGGTCAGCTCAAGCAACAAATGACCCCCGAACAGCGCGCCATGCTGGAAAAACAAGGCATCACCATGGCCGGTAAAGGCGTGCAGGTGTGCCTCACCCCCGCCCAGGTCGCCTCCGACGCGATCCCGCTGACCGATCCGCAGTCGGGCTGCAAACAGCAAGTGACCGACAAGAGCGGCAACCAGTGGAAATTCCGTTTCAGCTGCCCGAAAGCCCAGGGCACCGGCGTGGCCACCTTCCAGAGCCAGAAGGAATTCACCACCACGGTCAACGGCACCTTCAATGCCACCGGCATTCAGCAGAAGGGCAGCCTGGACAGTCACGCCCAGTGGCTGGGGGAAAACTGCGGCAGCGTCAAACCGCGCGCTTAACGCTGAAAGTGCAGGGGCAGGCCCTGGCAGCTGTCGACCACCTGGCCGGTGTGCCAGGCCAACTGGCCCGACACCAGAGTGGTGCTGACGCTGTGGCGAAAGCGGCGCTCGGCGAACGGTGTCCAGCCGCAGCGCGCCAGGATCGGCTGGCTGCGGACCGGCTTGCCTTCGGGTTCGGGTTTGATCAGCACCAGGTCGGCCCAATAGCCTTCGCGCAGGTAGCCACGGTCCGGGATCGCGAACAGGTCGGCGACGCGATGACTGGTTTTCGCCACCAGGGTGGTCAGCGGCAGCAGCCCATCGGCCACCAACTCCAGTAACGCCGGCAACGCATGTTGCACCAGGGGCAAACCCGACGGCGCCTCACCATACGCCAACTGCTTTTGCGCCCAGGTATGCGGCGCATGGTCGGTGCCGATCACATCCAGCCGCTCGCCGAGCAGGGCCAGGCGCAAGGCGTCGCGGTCGGCGCGGGTCTTGATCGCCGGGTTGCATTTGATCTGGTGGCCCAGGCGGTGATAGTCGCGGTCGTCGAACAACAGGTGATGGACGCAGACCTCGGCGGTGATGCGTTTCTGCGCCAGCGGCTGGTCTTCGAACAACGCCAACTCGCGGGCGCTGCTCAGGTGCAACACATGCAGGCGCGTGCCGTGGCGCTTGGCCAGTTCTACCGCCAGTGAAGACGAGCGATAACAGGCTTCGGCATCGCGGATCAGCGGGTGGGCGGCGGCGGGGAGGTTGTCGCCGAAACGCTCGCGCAAGCGCTGTTCGTTGGCCTGGATACTCGGCGTATGTTCGCAGTGGGCCAGCAGGATCGTCGGCACATCGGCGAACAGGCGCTCCAGAATCCGTGGATCGTCCACCAGCATGTTGCCGGTGGACGCGCCCATGAACACTTTGACCCCGGCCACTTGCCGCGGGTCGAGCGCGGCGACGGTGTCGAGGTTGTCGTTGCTGACGCCGAAGTGAAAACCGTAGTTGGCCACCGAGTGCTGGACGGCGCGGCGTTTTTTGTCGGCTAGCGCTTCCAGGGTGAGGGTGGCCGGCCGGGTGTTGGGCATGTCCATGAAACTGGTGATGCCGCCGGCCACCGCTGCGCGGGATTCGCTGTAGAAACCACCTTTGTCCGGCGCGCCGGGTTCGCGAAAGTGAACCTGGTCATCGATCATCCCCGGCAGCAGCCATTGACCGTGGGCGTCGATTTCCACAGGCGCCGTGTGCCCCGTGATGCTGCTGGCGATCTTCTCGATACGGCCGTGGGCGACCAGCATATCGGCGTCGAATACCTGGCCTTCATTCACCAGTCGAGCGTTGCGGATCAACAGGCGGCTCATGGTTCAGAACTCGTTTTGCAGGGCTTTGTAACCCTGCACCAGATCGACGTTGGTACGCGCTACGTCCTCGGAAAACTCCGACGCGCTGACGCTCACCGGCGGGAATTGCGACAGGTCGGTGTTGGGTCCGATGCGGGTGGTCGAAGGCACGTAGAACGCGGCGGGCAAGTCGCGGCCGTCGACCACCGAGTTGTGGCGCACCACGCAGCCGTCGCCGACGGCGCAGTTGAACAACACGCTGTTGAAGCCGATGAACACGCGGTCGCCGACGCTGCAGGGTCCGTGGACGATGGAGCGGTGGGCGATGGAGGTGAACTCGCCGATGGTCACCGCCGCGCCGGATTTGGAGTGGATCACCACGCCGTCCTGGATATTGGAGTTGGCGCCGATGGTGATCGGGTCCATGTCGCCGCTGGCGTCGACTTCGTCCGCGCGGATCACGGCGTAGGGGCCGACGAATACGTTCTCACCGATGATGACCTTGCCGCAGATGATCGCGGTTTTATCGACGTAGGCCGATTCGGCAATCACCGGCAGATCACCGGATGGGTTCTTGCGGATCATGGTTTGCCCAACGCGGCGCACAGGGTGTTGAGGTTGTATTCGAACAGCCCGAGAAAGGTGCTGGCCGGGCCTTCTGCGGCGAGGGCGTCGGAATACAGCGTGCCGCCGATCTGCGCGCCGCTTTCGCTGGCGATCTGTTTGAGCAGGCGCGAGTCCTTGATGTTTTCAATGAACACGGCTTTGACCTTGTCCTTGCGGATCTGAGTGATCAGCGCGGCGACTTCGGCGGCGGAAGGCTCACGCTCGGTGGACAAACCCTGAGGCGCGAGGAACTGGATGCCATAGGCCTGGCCCAGGTAGCCGAACGCGTCATGGGAGGTGACGATGCGGCGGTTGCCCGCTGGCAGTGCGCCGAACTTGGCCTTGGCCTCGGCGAGCAAACGGTAGATGTCTTTCAGGTACGCCTGGCTGTTGCGCAGGTAGTCGGCCTGGTTGGCCGGGTCGGCGGCCACCAGCGCCTTGGTGATGTTGTTCACATAGATTTCGGCATTGGCCAGGTTATGCCAGGCGTGCGGGTCCGGGATGGTTTCGCCGTCTTCTTCCATGGTGTGGGAGATCACGCCTTTACTGGCGGTAACCACGGTGGCGCGGGTTTCGGTGCTGGTCACCAGGCGGTCCAGCCACGGCTCGAAGCCAAGGCCATTTTTGATGATCAGCTTGGCCTTGAGCAGCGCCTTGGCATCGTCCGGGGTCGGCTCGTAGGTATGAGCGTCGGCGTCGGGGCCGACCATGTTGCTGATCTGGATGTGTTCGCCACCGATCTGGTGGGTAATGTCATCGAGAATACTGAAGCTGGTCACCACTTGGAGTTTGTCGGCGGCCTGGGCCATGGACAACGGCAGTAGCAGACTGAACAACACGAGTAGAGCACGCATCGGGAGACACCTCATTGGGATGACAGCAAGGGCGGGCGGCGCAGCAAGCCATGCACCGGACCGAAGATCACGGACAGCAGGTACCCACCGCCAGCCACCAGCACAATCGCCGGGCCGCTGGGCAGTGAGTAGTAGAACGACAGCAACAAGCCAAGCCACACCGACAGGCATCCCAGCACTGCCGATACCGCAATCAGCACCGGCAAGCGCCGGCTCCAGAAGCGGGACGCGATGGCCGGCAACATCATCAAGCCCACCACCATCAGCGCGCCGATGGCCTGGAAACCGATCACCAGGTTCAGCACCACCAGGGTCAAAAACAGCCCGTGGGCCAATGGGCCGAGGCGGCTGACGGTTTGCAGGAACAGCGGGTCGAGGGTGTCCAGCAGCAGCGGTTTGTAGATCAGCACCATGGCGACCAGGCTGAAACCAGAGACCCAGAGCATGCCGGTCAAGGTGGTTTCGTCGACGGCCAGGGCCGAGCCGAATAGCAGGTGCAGCAGGTCCAGGCGCTTGCCGGCAAGGCCGAGGATCAGCACACCGGCGGCGAGGGAGATGGGGTAGATGGCGGCCAGGCTGGCGTCTTCGCGCAGGCCGGTGCGACGGGTGATCCACGCGGCCAACCCCGCCATGCTCAGGCCGGCGCCGAGGCCGCCGATGGTCAGCGCGGGCAGGCTCAGGCCGGCGAACCAGAAACCCAGGGCGGCACCGGGCAGGATGCCGTGGGCGACGGCGTCACCGATCAGGCTCATGCGCCGCAGGATCAGGAACACCCCCAGCGGCGCGGTGCTGCAAGCGAGTACCAGGCCGCCGATCAAGGCGCGGCGCATGAACACGAAGTCGAGAAACGGCATCCACAGGTGGGCGGTGAAGTGCATCAGGCCACCTGCATGTGCGGTTGCGGGCGGATCAGTTCTTTGCTCGGCCCGAACCGGCAGCCCGTGCTTTTGATCTGCACCACTTGCTGGGTGTGTTGACGCACGGAGGCCAAGTCATGACAGACCACGACCACCGTGCGGCCCTCGTCATGCCAGGCGTGGATATGTTTCCAGCACAGGGCCTGGCCGTCTTCGTCGAGGGCGGCGTGGGGTTCGTCGAGCAGCAACACCGGCGCTTCGGCCAGGCTCATGCGGGCGAGCAGGGCGCGTTGCAGTTCGCCGCCGGACAAGGCCATCAACGGGCGCTGTTCCAGGCCGCTGAGGCACCAGTCTTCCAACACGGCGTGCAGGCGTTCGCTGCGTTGTTGCGGGGTGAGTCGGGTGCCCCAGAAACCGGCGGCGACCAGCTCTTGCAAGCTGATGGGGAACTGCCGATCGAGGTGTTGTTGCTGGGGCAGGAAGGACACGCCGCCGCGACGCGGCACATCCACGCGAATTTTGCCCGCCAGCGGCTTTTGCAGGCCGGCGATGACTTTGAGCAGGCTGCTTTTACCGCAGCCGTTGGGGCCGATCACGCCGGTAAGGCTGCCGGTTTCCAGGGTGAAGTCCACGGCGGGTGTCAGGGGTTGGCCGGGGGCACCCCAGCGCAAAGCGGTGCAGGTGATCATGCTGAGTGTCTCGTCCAACGGCTTTCAGCCACGGCATCGTGCGCGTGCAGGCTTTCGGCGTGGATCACTTTGAGGTGGAAGGCTTGGACGGCATCCGAGCGTTTCAAGGCGAGGTTCAAGCGGCGGGCGGCGTCTTCGCAGAACATCAGGTTCTGCCCGTTGGCCAGGGCGAAGGCTTGTTCGTCCGCACGTTTCACCGCGGTTTGCACGGCGGTGCCGAGGGCGGCTTCGGCGGTGTTGATCAACTCGGTCAGCGCCAGCTGCTCGCCGCGCAACTGGACGCGCAGTTGCGCGCTGCTGCGCTGGCTGTGGGGCGTGGCGACGATGCCGTTGGCGCTACCGAGCCAGCTCAGCACATCGGCGTGCTGCAACGGCGTGTTGCCGAAATCTTCGAGAAATTGCTGCTGAATCAACTGCCTGGCGAGGGCCGCCGAGCACGGGCAGGTTGAGGAATAAGTCACCTCGATGTTTAGTTCCACGTGGAACATCTGGTTTTCCACGCGCGCTTCGATACTCACCGGGTAGCCCTTCCAGCCAGCCAGTGGGCTGACCAATGCCGGGCGCTTGAGCAGCAGATCGGTGTGGATACGCAGGTAGGCGTTATTAGATAAACCTTCATGACTGTCGAGAAAACGCTGCAGTACCTTACGCAGAAGTGCCGGAGTCAGTGGCTGCTGGTCGAGCATCTCCAGCGCCAGGTACAGGCGCGACATATGAATGCCACGGGCGGCACCGTCGTCCAGGCTGACGCCGGCATCGGCCGTGGCGGCGAGGCGTTGGTCGTCGATCAAAATAGGCAAGGCGATGCCGCACATGCCCACCCAGTCGAGCGGCAAGGCTTGGCGTGAAGCCTGCGCGGCGATATCCGGCAGAGTCAGCGCATTCATGAGCAGGTCCATCGTTGGCGATAAAAAAGACATGTTATATTATAACGATTGAGTCGACGATGAATTTTCTGCTCCGGCCTTTTTTCAGTCATGTCGAGTAAGGACGCTCCTTTATTTGCGGTATTTGTCATGCACAGACGTCAGCTCCTCAACCTGCTCCTGGTCAGCCCGCTGTTCACCTTGCCCTTCACCGCGTCGGCCACGCAGATTCGCAACGCCCGCCTGTGGCGCTCGGACGACAAGCTGCGGCTGGTGTTCGACCTCAGTGGCCCGGTGAACTACAAGACTTTTTCCCTGACCGCGCCGGAACGCCTGATCATCGACCTGAGCGGCGCCGGGCTCAGTGGCGACTTCTCTCAGTTGGTCTTGAAGAACAGCGGGATCACCTCGATTCGCTCCGGGCACTTCGGCAAGGCGGATACGCGCATCGTGCTGGACCTCGCCACGCCGATGCAGCTCACCAGCTTTTTGTTGCCGCCCCAGGATGGGCAAGGGCACCGCCTGGTGCTTGATCTCACCAGCGCCACCCAGGTGCCTCACCCGATAGCGGCCGCACCCAGACCGCTGGTCGACAGGGCGCACCCCAAGCGCGACATCATCGTGGTGGTCGACCCCGGCCACGGCGGCAAGGACCCCGGCGCCATTGGTTCCAAGGGCCAGCGCGAAAAAGACGTGGTGCTGTCCATTGCGCAATTGCTGGCCAAACGCTTGAAGCGCGAGAAAGGGTTCGATGTGAAGCTGGTGCGCAACGATGACTTCTTCGTGCCGCTGCGCAAGCGCGTGGAGATCGCCCACAAACACAACGCCGACATGTTTATCTCGGTGCATGCGGATGCGGCGCCACGGATCACCGCGTCGGGGGCTTCGGTGTATGCCTTGTCCGAAGGCGGTGCCACCTCGGCCACGGCGCGGTTCATGGCACAACGGGAAAACGGCGCCGACCTGCTGGGCGCCACCAGTCTGCTGAACCTCAAGGACAAGGACCCGATGCTGGCCGGGGTGATTCTCGACATGTCGATGAACGCCACCATCGCCTCCAGCCTGCAACTGGGCAGCTCGATCCTGGGCAGCCTGGAAGGCATCACCTCGTTGCATCAGAAGCGTGTGGAACAGGCCGGATTCGCGGTGCTCAAGTCACCGGATGTACCGTCGATCCTGGTGGAGACCGGGTTTATCTCCAATGCGCGGGACAGTGCGCGGCTGGTCACGGCGCGGCATCAACAGGCGGTGGCGGAGGGTTTGTTCCTCGGCCTGCAGCGCTATTTCCAGAAGAACCCGCCGGTGAACAGCTACATGGCTTGGGTCCAGGAACAGAAACACAACCAGGCCTAACAGCCGGTCACACGGCTGCAGGTGAACGTGGCGCTGGCGCCACCGGAGCTGGAAAACCGGTTGATTGTGGTCCAGCCCACACGCCGCGTGTAGCCGACCCACGCTTCACCGTCCGAGGCCAAGCCGGTGAAGAACGTCAGTTGCCCGTAGCGGCTGTTGGTTTGCGCCCAATAGCGCCTGCCGATCGCCTCGAAACCGCGCAGATACGTGGTGCTGCCAACCGTCGCCACGCTGTAGGCATTGCCCAGCGGATCGACGCAGGCCAGCAGGTTGGCGCTGCGCGTGCAATTGGCCGACAGGCGCGGCACTTGGGCGCAGGCCTGGGTCGTGATAAGCAACAGCAGGCTACAGAGTAGATATTTCATAGGGTTTCTCGACGTAGACAGGCGCCAGCATTGCTCCGTTGGTCATGATGAGCAAGCGGGGGATTGGCTTATTTGTGTTGTTATAATATAACATTAAGTACAGCCCGGCTTGAACGGGCGGCCTGATGAGAATGACCTGATGCCCAATCGTCTCCCCGTTACCGTGTTGTCCGGCTTTCTCGGCGCCGGTAAAAGTACGCTGCTCAACTATGTTCTGCGCAACCGCGATAACCTGCGGGTGGCGGTGATCGTCAACGACATGAGCGAAATCAACATCGACGGCGGCGAGGTGCAGCGCGACGTCACCCTCAACCGCGCCGAAGAAAAACTGGTAGAGATGAGCAACGGCTGCATCTGCTGCACCTTGCGTGAAGACCTGCTCGAAGAGGTCGGAAAACTCGCCAGGGACGGTCGCTTCGATTACCTGTTGATCGAATCCACCGGCATCTCCGAGCCGTTGCCTGTGGCCGAAACCTTCACCTTTCGCGATGAAAACGAGCAGAGCCTGGCCGATATCGCGCGCCTGGACACCATGGTCACCGTGGTCGACGGCATGAACTTCCTGCTCGACTACCAGGCCGCCGAAAGCCTCGCGTCGCGGGGCGAAACCCTTGGCGAAGAAGACGAACGCTCGATCACTGATCTGTTGATCGAACAGATCGAATTTGCCGACGTCATCCTGATCAGCAAAATCGACCTGATCGGCCGCCACGAGCGTGAGGAACTGATGGCCATCCTCGAACGCCTGAATGCCCAGGCCGAGATCATTCCGATGGTCATGGGCGAAGTGCCGCTGAACAAAATCCTCAACACCGGCCGCTTCGACTTCGAACGCGCCGCCCAGGCCCCCGGCTGGCTACAGGAATTGCGCGGCGAGCATGTGCCGGAAACCGAAGAGTACGGCATCGCCTCCACGGCTTACCGTGCGCGCCGTCCGTTCCATCCGCAGCGCTTTTTCGAGTTTATCGACCGCCCTTGGGTGAACGGCAAACTCCTGCGTTCCAAGGGCTTTTTCTGGCTGGCCAGCAAGCCGCAGGACGCCGGCAGTTGGTCCCAGGCCGGTGGCCTGATGCGCCATGGCTTTGCCGGACGTTGGTGGCGTTTTGTGCCGAAAAGCCAGTGGCCGCAGGACGAAGAAAGCGTCGCCGCGATCATGGGCCACTGGCAAGCAAGCACCGGCGATTGCCGTCAGGAACTGGTGTTCATCGGGCAGAACATCGACTTCGCGCAGATGCGTGCCGAACTGGACGCCTGCCTGCTGACCGATGAAGAAATGGCCCTGGGCGTCGACGCATGGCGCTTGCTGGCCGATCCTTTTGGCCCTTGGTATGAAGAGGCGGCCGCCTGATGCTGGCACCGCTCATCCCCCTGCGCCCGGTGATCCGCCAGACCTGCGGCGACACCCCGCTGGCGCTGTCCGAGATTCTCGAAGACGGCGTCAACCTGGCGCTGTGGCAGCGCCAATTGCCGTTGCACATCGCCGAGTTCGGCGCCTTGCTGGTGGCGCTCGACGAGCCGTTGGCCGAGTCGTTGGTCATCGAATTGGCCAGCGACGACGCGGTGCCGAACGTGCAGGGATTAGCCGCCTGCTGCCGCGATCTTGAGGGTTACGAAGGGTTTATCGCCGATGTGTCGTGGCTGATCGGCGCGTTTGCCTGCCTGCTCGGCGCCCGTCGGATCGGCGTGCGTTTGCGCCTGTTGGACAAAGCCATGTGCCCGCGCTTTCACGTCGACCATGTGCCCGTGCGCCTGATTACCACCTACGCCGGCATCGGCAGCCAATGGTTGCGCGAAGGCGTGATGGACCGCCGCCAGTTGGGCCAGGCGGATGCCGAGCCCAGCGAGCGTATCGAGCAGATTCACTGCGGCGAAGTGGCGTTGCTCAAAGGGACGAAGTGGCATGGCAACGAAGCTCACGGCCTGATTCACCGCTCGCCGCAGCTTAAAGCCGATGAGCGACGGTTAATTCTGACGCTGGATTGGCTGGCATAACCGCGTAGGATCAAACGCTCTACACGGCTTGAATGATGCCCTCTATGCTGCAGAACATTCCTACTCATGTGATTGCCGGGCCCCTGGGCGCCGGCAAGACCAGCCTGATCAAACACCTGCTCGCCCAACGCCCGGCCAACGAGCGCTGGGCGGTGTTGATCAACGAATTCGGGCAGATCGGTCTGGATGCGGCCTTGCTGACCCAGGCTGACGACGGCATTGCCCTGGGCGAAGTGGCGGGTGGCTGCTTGTGCTGTGTGAATGGTGCGCCGTTCCAGGTCGGACTGGGCCGCTTGCTGCGTAAGGCCAAGCCGGACCGCCTGTTTATCGAGCCTTCGGGGCTCGGGCACCCGGCGCAGGTGCTCAAGCAATTGCGCGAGGCGCCATGGCAGGATGTGCTCGCGGTTCAGCCTTGCGTGCTGGTGCTGGATGCGCAAGCCCTGGCGGCGGGCAAACCATTGCCGGAGGCGCAGCGCGAAGCACTCGCCAGCGCCGGCCTGTTGGTCCTGAACAAGGATGAGGCGCTGGACGCCGCACAGCGCGAGGCGATCGAACGGCAGTTAGCCAAGGTTCCGTTTTACTGGACGCGTCAGGCGCAATTGCCACTGCAGCTTTTGCCAGGCCTGAACGCACAGGCTGCAGCGGCTGTGGATAACTTCGTGGCGCCCAAAGGCGTGGCGCAAATGCCGGCGGTGTGGAGCGATCCTGCGTTGCCGATTTGCTTGAGCCAGGCCCAGGAGGGCGGCTGGAGCATCGGTTGGCGCTGGCATCCGAGCCAGTCATTCGATCACCAGCGCCTGGCGCAATGGCTGACACGCCTGGATTGGCGCCGCGCCAAACTGGTTATCCACAGCACCGACGGCTGGATCTCCGGCAACGCTGTGGATAACAGCCCACTCGTCTGGCAACCCAGCGAATGGCGGCGTGATTCGCGTATCGAACTGATTTTCAGCGCGCCACAGGACGTGGCCGCGCTACAGCAGGCGCTGGCGGCCTGCCGTCATTGACGGTGCTTGGCGTGGTCCTGGCGCCACTGGCTGAGTTCGATCACGTCGGCGCTGGGTAGCGGCGTCTTGATTTCGAACGGGTAGGGCGCCAGTTCGATCTGCGCGCTGTGGGCGCCGAACTGGGTGATGGTCCCGGGGTGGCGGGTTTCGCCGGTCACGGTGAATTCGAAATTGTAGATGCGCGCCAGGCGTCGCCGTCCTTTGGCATCCTTCACAAAACCGATGCGCTTCAAGGCCACGGCACCGTCGAGCAACTCGATATCGAGCTTGGCGCAATGCTGCTTGACCCGCTCCAACGCGCGCTCGCGCAGGCCGTGGTTGTGCCATACCCAGGCGGCGCCGGTCGCCAGCAGCATCAACACGAAGATGTTTCCCAGGGTCAGCATGCGAAAAAAACTCCAACGAAGTGAGAGCAGCTTAACTGTGTCGTCGGCCTGTCGTACAGGCTGTGTTTGGTCGCATACTGCGCGACCAGAATTTCAATGGTTTTACGGAAATCCCCTGCATGAAACGCACACCTCATCTGCTTGCGATCCAGTCTCATGTGGTCTTTGGCCACGCCGGAAACAGCGCCGCCGTGTTCCCCATGCAGCGGGTCGGGGTGAACGTGTGGCCGCTCAACACGGTGCAATTCTCCAACCACACCCAGTATGGCCAGTGGACGGGCGAAGTGTTAGCGCCGCAGCAGATTCCAGCGCTGGTGGAAGGCATTGCGGCCATCGGTGAATTGGGCAACTGCGACGCCATACTCTCCGGCTACCTGGGCAGCGCGGCCCAGGGCCGGGCGATCCTCACCGGCGTGGCGCGGATCAAGGCGATCAACCCCAAGGCCCTGTACCTGTGCGACCCGGTGATGGGCCACCCGGAAAAGGGCTGCATCGTGCCGCAGGAAGTCAGTGATTTTCTGTTGGACGAAGCCGCTGCCATGGCCGACTTCCTGTGCCCCAACCAGCTGGAACTGGACAGCTTTTCCGGGCGCAAGCCGCAATCGCTGTTCGACTGCCTGGGCATGGCCAAAGCCCTGCTGGCACGCGGGCCCAAGGCCGTGCTGGTCAAGCACCTGGATTACCCGGGCAAATTGCCGGAAGGCTTTGAGATGCTGCTGGTGACAGCCGAAGGCAGCTGGCACCTGCGTCGGCCGCTGCTGGCGTTTCCCCGCCAGCCGGTGGGCGTGGGCGACCTGACCTCGGGGTTGTTCCTGGCGCGGGTATTGTTGGGCGACAGCCTGGTGGCCGCTTTCGAGTTCACCGCGGCGGCGGTGCATGAAGTGCTGTTGGAAACCCAGGCCTGCGCCAGTTATGAACTGGAGCTGGTGCGTGCCCAGGATCGCATCGCCCATCCTCGCGTGCGTTTCGAGGCCACGCCGATTGGCCTGTAACTACACAAAACCCAATGTGGGAGGGAGCAAGCCCCCTCCCACATTTTGCTTGGGTATACAGCCTGGAGCTTACAGCGCGTCGGCTTTGATTTCCTGGTAGCGCTTTTCCAGCTCCTGGCGGATCTGCCGGCGTTGCTGCGCCTGCGCAAACCGGCGGCGGTCTTCGCTGTTGTGCGGTTGCAGTTGCGGCACGGCGGCGGGTTTGCGCTGGTCGTCCACGGCGACCATGGTGAAGAAGCAACTGTTGGTATGGCGCACAGAGCGCTCGCGGATGTTTTCGGTCACCACCTTGATGCCCACCTCCATCGAGGTGTGGCCGGTGTAGTTGACCGATGCGAGGAAGGTCACCAACTCGCCGACGTGGATCGGTTCACGAAAAATCACTTGGTCCACCGACAAGGTCACGACATAACGTCCGGCATAACGGCTCGCGCAGGCGTAGGCCACTTCGTCGAGGTACTTGAGCAGGGTGCCGCCATGGACATTGCCTGAGAAGTTGGCCATATCAGGGGTCATCAGTACCGTCATCGACAGCTGGGCGTTTCCGGGTTCCATAGCACACTCACGGGTTAGGCATTGGTGGGGAGGCACCTCTGTGGATGCTCGAGTCATTGCAGCGCCATCTCTTACGGGACGCCGGTAGGCGGCTTGCCGTCACGCCTGCAGCGATCTGTTTCCATATATTGCACCGGCTTTTCGGCGGAAGTCGCGGTGTTAACCTTCAAAAGCCTTTCTAAGGGCATTTCTTACGATCAAGGCAGACTTTTCCTTCCGCTCTTTACGAAGTTTCAAAGGTGCGGTGGACGTGGGAAAAGCGCCAGTACCCTCAAGGAGCCCCTCGCCATGCACGCCATCAGCTTTATCCAGGATCTGGCCGTGATCATGTTGGTGGCTGGGGTCGTGACTATCCTGTTTCATCGCCTCAAGCAGCCGGTGGTGCTCGGTTACATCGTCGCCGGGTTCATCATTGGCCCCCACACGCCGCCGTTCGGCCTGATCCACGATGAAGACACCATCAAGACCCTCGCCGAACTGGGGGTGATCTTCCTGATGTTCTGCCTGGGCCTGGAGTTCAGCCTGCGCAAGCTGTTCAAGGTGGGAGCCACGGCGTTTATCGCGGCCTTCCTGGAAATCGTGCTGATGATCTGGATCGGCTACGAGATCGGCCGCTGGTTCGACTGGAACACCATGGACTCGCTGTTCCTCGGCGCGATCCTGGCGATTTCCTCGACCACCATCATCGTCAAGGCGCTCAACGACCTGAAGATGAAAGACCAGCGCTTCGCCCAACTGATTTTTGGCGTGCTGATCGTCGAGGACATCCTCGGCATCGGCATCATCGCCTTGCTGTCGAGCATCGCCGTCAGTGGCACGGTCAGCTCCGGTGAAGTGTTTTCCACGGTCGGCAAGCTCTCGCTGTTCATGATCGTCGCGCTAGTCATCGGGATTTTGCTGGTGCCACGCTTGCTGGCCTACGTGGCCAGGTTCGACAGCAATGAAATGCTGCTGATCACCGTGCTGGGCCTGTGTTTCGGTTTTTGCCTGCTGGTGGTCAAGCTGGAATACAGCATGGTGCTGGGGGCGTTCCTGATCGGCGCGATCATGGCCGAATCCCGTCAGTTGATTAAGATCGAGCGCCTGATCGAGCCGGTTCGCGACATGTTCAGCGCAATCTTCTTTGTCGCCATTGGCTTGATGATCGACCCGCAGATCCTGCTGCAATATGCCTGGCCGATTGCCGTGATCAGCGTGGCCGTGGTGCTGGGCAAGATGTTGTCCTGCGGCATGGGCGCATTTATCGCCGGCAATGACGGCCGCACCTCGTTGCGCGTTGGGATGGGTCTGTCACAAATTGGTGAGTTTTCCTTCATCATCGCGGCGCTCGGCATGACCTTGCAGGTGACCAGTGACTTCCTCTACCCGGTGGCGGTCGCGGTGTCGGCGATCACCACATTGCTCACCCCGTACCTGATTCGCGGCGCCGACCCATTGTCGCTGAAGATTGCCGCCGTGATGCCCAAGCGCATGAGCCGGGTATTTGGCCTCTATGGCGAATGGCTGCGCAGCATTCAGCCCCACGGCGAGGGGGCGCTGCTGGCGTCGATGATCCGCAAAATCGTGCTGCAAGTGGGGGTGAACCTGGCGCTGGTGGTGGCGATCTTCTTTACCGGCAGTTATTTCGCGTTGCGTATCGGCGGGTATCTGGAGGGCTGGATCAGTGATCCAAGCTGGCAGAAGGCGTTGATCTGGGGCGCGGCGTTGCTGTTGTCGCTGCCGTTCCTGATTGCGGCGTACCGCAAGCTCAAGGCGCTGTCGATGCTGCTGGCGGAGATGAGCGTCAAGCCGGAAATGGCCGGGCGGCATACCCAGCGCGTGCGTCGGGTGATCGCCGAGGTGATCCCGATTTTGTCGTTGCTGGTGATCTTCCTGCTATTGGCGGCGTTGTCGGCGAGTATTCTGCCGACCAACAAGTTGCTGGTGCTGATCGCCGTGGTCGCGGCGGCGGTGGCGGCCGTGCTCTGGCGGTGGTTCATCCGCGTGCATACGCGGATGCAGGTCGCTTTGCTGGAGACTCTGGATAACCACAAGGATACGCCGGAACACTGAGGAGGCTGGGCCGCCCCGCGCGCGAGCCGCAGGTGTCAGCTTTCCAGCCAGACGTCCCGTGCCCAGTGCCACACCGACTCCCAGGTTTCTTCGGTGACGAGTTCTTCTTCGCCGCACCACAGCACCACGGTGCCGTCTTCTTCGACGCAGTAGTAGTCGTCGCCGTCCTGGCAGATCGGGATCATGCTGCGGTCAACACCGGCATCCCAGGCGTTGGCCGCCACATCCGGCAGGTAGGTGTGGGACTGCGGGTCGGTGACGGTCACCGGTTCCAGGCTGCCGTACACCACGTCGCTGACAGTTAGCAGGAATTCGCGGAAGACAAACGGGATGTCGATGAACAGCTGTTCCTCGATTTCCACCAGTTGGTCTTCATCAGGCAGTTCCAGAGGAACCGGAACCGGTTCGTTGGCTTCACGCAATTGTTCGATGACTTCTTCCACGGCCGGGATCCTCTTGCTAGATGGCGCGGTTTACAGGGGCGTTTTATACAGTAGCTCGCTATAAGTGCAACCGTGAAATAGAAAACCCCGGAACATGTCCGGGGTTTTGCTTACGGCTTGTTCAGCGTGTGGCTATCAGCCGTTCTGGCGGATACCGGCGACCAGCCAAGGCTGGTTGTCGCCTTGGGCGCGTTCCATGTTCCAGCTTTCGCTGAACACTTCGCCCTGGTCGAAACGCGAGGTCTTCGACACACCGCTGAACGTCAGGGTGGCGATGGTCTTGTCGGCGCGATCGTCCACACCTTCGAGCTGCACGCGCAGGTCGTCGATGTAGGTCGACTGGAAGCCGTCGCCCAGGTCGGCGCGTTCGCGCTTGAGGAACTCGAGCAGTTGCGGGGTCACGAACTCGGAGATTTTATCCATTTCGTTGGCGTCCCAGTGCTGCTGCAGGGACTGGAAGTGGCTGCGGGCCGCTTCGACGAAACGCTCTTCGTTGAACCAGGCTGGCGCATTGATCACCGGGCGGGCAGCAGCAGGCGCGGCCGAACCACCGAAGATCGAACCCATGGCTGGCTTCTGCTCGAACACTTCACGCTGCATCGGCGCGCCGGCTGGAGCCATGTGCTCCTGCTGCTTGCGACGACGGGCGGCGATGAAGCGGAAGATCAGGAAGGCGATGACCGCCATGATCAGGATGTCGAAGATCTGCATGCCCTGGAAGCCGCCGCCCATGAACATGGATGCGAGCAGGCCACCGGCGGCGATACCGGCCAGAGGGCCCAACCAGCGCGAAGCACCGCCGGCCTTGGCGGCTGCGCCTGCAGCACCGGCCGCGCCGGCAGTGGCGGCTGCACCGCCGACGCCGGCGGACGGAGCCATTTGGCTGGTCTGGTGAGTCGGTGCCGAGCCTATGCTTTTGCCGCCACCGAAGCGTTTGGCGTTGGCATCGAGGCTCATCGTCAGGCCAATGCACAGCGCCATGGCGATGCTAAGAAAACGTTTCATAAAGGGAATTCCCATTTGTGGATTGCACGCGCGCCATGTTGCACAGGTGTCGTGACAGTGGCTAGCGACATAATGTTTCGGGCTTTTGCGTAAGACAGAATCCGAAGGGTCTGTAGGACTAGTTACAGATATTGGCCCGCACGCATCAAAAACAAGGGTGGACGCGAAACCTTCATGTTGAACCGTCCTTCTGTCTGTAGGAGCGAGCTTGCTCGCGAAGATCGCCAACGATAACGCGGGCATCCTGGATGAGACGCGTTGTCTGAGGGTTTTTCGCGAGCAAGCTCGCTCCTACAGGGGGAAGGGGTCAGCGTGTCAGACCGCTTCGAGCTTCGCGTAACCCATCATCAGCCACTTGCTGCCCTCGGCGAAGTTCACCTGCACCCGTGCCTGGGCGCCGGCGCCTTCGAAGTTGAGGATCACCCCTTCGCCGAAGATCGCATGCTTGACCTGCTGGCCAAGGCTGAACGGGGTTTCCGGGATCTCGGAACCGGCAAACAGGCTACTGGAGTTCTGCTGCTGGCCGCCGCCGAACGGGCGACTGACGCTGTTGGACAGGCGCACTTCCTGGATCAGCCCCTTCGGCACTTCACGCACGAAGCGCGACACCTTGTTGTAGGTCTCGCTGCCATACAAGCGACGGGTCTCGGCGTAGGTCATCACCAGGTTCTGCATCGCCCGGGTAATGCCCACATAGGCCAGGCGGCGTTCTTCCTCAAGGCGGCCGGGCTCTTCCAGGCTCATCTTGTGGGGGAACAGGCCTTCTTCCATGCCCACCAGGAACACATATGGGAACTCCAGGCCCTTGGCGCTGTGCAAGGTCATCAGTTGGATGCTGTCTTCATGCTCATCGGCCTGGGTATCACCGGCTTCCAGCGACGCATGGCCGAGGAACGCGGCGAGCGGGGTCAGTTCTTCATCGGCCTCGGTGTTTTCAAACGCGCGGGCGGCGCTGACCAGTTCCTCAAGGTTTTCCACCCGGGCCTGGCCTTTCTCGCCTTTTTCCGCTTCGTGATAGGCAATCAGCCCGGACTGCTCGATCACGGTCTGGGTCATCAAATGCAGGGGCATGTCCGCGCACTTGGCCGTCAGGTTCTCGATCAGCTCGACAAACACACCCAACGCCCCGGCAGCACGGCCGGTCAGGCCTTTATTGGCGATCAGCAAGCGCATGGCTTCCCACATCGACACATCGGCGTGGCGCGCATGGTCGCGAATCGCTTCAACGGTTTTTTCGCCGATGCCGCGGGCCGGGATATTGATCACCCGCTCCAGCGCCGCGTCGTTGCCGCGACCTTCCAGCTAACGCAGGTAGGCCATGGCGTTCTTGATTTCGGCGCGCTCGAAGAAACGCTGGCCGCCGTAAATGCGGTACGGGATGCGCTCGCGCAGCACGGCTTCTTCCAGCACCCGCGATTGGGCGTTGGAGCGGTACAGAATCGCGATGTCGCTGCGCGCCAGGCCGGTTTTCAATGCGCTTTCGATGGTTTCCACCACGTAGCGCGCTTCGTCGTGCTCGTTGAACGCCGCGTACAGGTTGATCGCTTCGCCTTCGCCGCCGTCGGTCCACAGCTCTTTGCCCAGGCGCCCGGTGTTATTGGCGATCAAGGCGTTGGCGGCCTTGAGGATCCCGGCGGTGGAGCGGTAGTTCTGCTCCAGGCGGATGGTGACCGCGTCCGGGAAGTCTTCGGAATACTGGTAGATGTTCTCGATTTTCGCGCCGCGCCAGCCGTAGATCGACTGGTCGTCGTCGCCCACCACCATCAGGCTGTCGCCGCCCTTGGCCAGCAGGCGCAACCAGGCGTACTGCACGGCGTTGGTGTCCTGGAACTCGTCGACCAGGATGTGCCGGAAGCGTTTCTGGTAATGGGCCAGCAGGCCGGGGTTATCGCGCCACAGGTCGAGGGCGCGCAGCAGCAGCTCGGAGAAGTCGATCACGCCGGCGCGCACGCAGGCCGCCTCGTAGGCTTCATAAATGCTGCGCATGGTGGCCAGGAACAAATCGCCGCTGGCCTGGATATGTTGCGGGCGCAGGCCTTCGTCTTTCTGGCCGTTGATGAACCATTGGGCCTGGCGCGCCGGCCAACGCTGTTCGTCGAGGCCCAGCTCGCGGATCACGCGTTTGACCAGGCGTTGCTGGTCATCGCTGTCGAGGATCTGGAAGGTCTGGGCCAGGCCCGCCTCCTGCCAATGCGCCCGCAGCAGGCGGTGCGCCAGGCCGTGGAAGGTGCCCACCCACATGCCGGCCGGGCTGATGCCCATCAACTGCTCGATGCGGTGACGCATCTCGGCAGCGGCCTTGTTGGTGAAGGTCACCGACAGGATCGAATGCGGGGACGCGTTCTCGACCTGGATCAACCAGGCGATACGGTGTACCAGTACTCGGGTTTTACCGGAGCCAGCACCGGCCAGGACCAACTGACGGCCAACGGGGGCCGCTACGGCCTGGCGTTGGGCATCGTTGAGGGAATTCAGCAAAAGGGAGAGATCATCGCGCATCGGCGCATTCTATGGCCCGCGGGGGAGTGGGGCAAATCCCATTGGCGGGTGGCCGACGGAAAACCTGCGGCGCGTGCCGGGGCGAGCACGCGTTCCGACGGGGCTGATGACTGGTTGGTCATGGGCCACAGGCCGCGGCGCGTCTCGCTCAAGCCGTCTGGCCCCGAGGTTTGCGCGGCACGCCCCGCTGGTTTTTATGACGCGCAGCAGTTTGGCCCGAGCGCTTGCTTGTGTATGCTCCGTCGACGTTTCGGGCTCACCATTATAAGAACACTGCCTATGACCCTCAGCACCGACCTGTTTAGCCCCATGGCGGCGCCCGCGCAGGTTATCCGAAAACACTACGCTACGGAGATGGCGGTCGAACGCACGCGCCTGCTCTACCAGGGTTCGCTGCTGCCGACCTTATTGATGCTGGTCAACGGCCTGGTGTGCGCCTGGTTGATCTGGAACCCCAAACATTACCTGCTCGACAGCATCTGGCTGGTCTGGCTGCTGGCGCTGGTCGCGCTGCGCGTGATCCAGGTGGCCGCCTTCGACTCGGCGATGCCCAGCCGCCAGGCCCAACCGATCTGGCGGCGCATGTTCATGCTCGGCTCGGCGGTCAGCGGCCTGACCCTGGCCATCGCCGCCATCGCCCTGGTGCCGGCAGACAGCTTTACGCAGCAAGCCTGGGTGTTCGGCCTGATCGGTGCGGCGACGTTGTCCGCCAGCGTTGCCTATGCGGTGAGCCTGCCGGCGTTCCTGTCATTCGCGCTGCCGTGCCTGGTGCCGGCCATTGTCTATCTCTTCTGGAACGGCGCCGCGCAGCAACAGGGTTGGGGTGTACTCGGCCTGATTCTGCTGGCGTCCTTGAGTGTGGTGGCGTGGCAGGTCAACCGCCTGATCCAGCACGGGCTGTTGCGGCGCTTTCAGAACCAGGCGCTGATCGAGCATCTGCAACAGGCACAGCGGCGCAGTGAACAGTTGAATCAGGAGCTGGTGCGCGAAGTCGAGCAACGCCGCCAGGTCGAGCAGGAACTGCGCGAAGCGCAAATCGGCCTGCAGGACCGCGTGGCGCAACGCAGCCAGGAACTGGACGCCGCCAGCCTGGCCCTGAATAAAAGCGAAGCGCGCCTGGCGATGGCTCTGCAAGCCAGCGAACTGGGCCTGTGGGACTGGAATCTGCAAACCGACGAGGTCCACCACACCCAGCTCAAGGAACTGTTCGGCCTGGAGCCCGAGTTCGTCACGGCGATGCTCAGCCACCTCAAGCCGCGCCTGCACCCCGACGACTTGCCGCTGCTCAAGCGTGCCCTGGTGGAGCATCTCAAGGGCCGCAGCGAGGACTATCTGGTGGAATACCGGGTGCGCCATGGCGATGGCCACTGGGTGTGGATCGAAGACCGCGGCCGCGCCGTGGAGCGTGCGCCCAGCGGTCGCGTGACGCGCATGCTCGGCACGCGCCGCGACATCAGCGCAAGCAAGGCGCTGGAGGAACAGCAACGCCTGGCCTCGACCGTATTCGAAGCGGCCAGCGAAGGCATTGTGATCCTCGACCCGGACTACGCGCTGCTCGCCGTCAACCAGGCCTTCAGTCGCGTCACCGGCTTTGATATCGACGACATGCTCGGGCGCAATGTGGTGGAGTTGCCGTGCAGCCGCGACGCCCGGCGGCACTTTCCGCTGATCCGCCAGGCGCTGCTCAGTCACGGTACCTGGCAGGGCGAGCTGGTGGAAACGCGCAAGAACGGCGAACTGTACCCGCAGTGGCTGCAACTGAACGTGGTGCGCGATATTCGAGGAAACGTCAGCCATATCGTAGGCTTCTTCGCCGATCTCTCGGCGCGGCGTGAATCCGAGGAGCGCATGCGCTACCTCACGCACTATGACGAATTGACCGGCCTGGCCAACCGCTCGCTGTTTCGCGAGCGGCTGCGCGAAGCGCATCAGCGGGTGCGCCAGGGCGGGCGCAGCCTGGCGTTGCTGCATATCAACCTGGACCGTTTCAAGTTGCTCAACGACAGCCTGGGCCATGACGTTGCCGACCAATTGCTGCAAAAAATGGCGCGACGTTTGATCAATGCCCTGCCCGAGGCCGACACCATCGCGCGTTTGTCCGGGGATGAGTTCGCCGTGCTTTTCGATGCCTACGGCAACCTCTCAAGCCTGGCGCGGGTGGCCACGCGCCTGCTGGCCAAGTTGCGCGTGCCGGTGACGGTGGAAGGGCATGAATTGGTGGTCAGCGCCTCGATGGGCGTCAGCCTGCTTCCGGATAATGCGCGGGAAATTTCGGCGTTGGTCAGCCAGGCGAACATGGCCATGCAACACGCCAAACACCTGGGCGGGAATAATTTCCAGTTCTACACCGACAGCCTGCAAGCCAGCACCCTGGAGCGTTTGCAGCTGGAAAACCAGCTGCGCAAGGCCATCGACGAGCGCCAGCTGTCGGTGTTCTACCAACCGAAATTGTGCCTGGCCAGCGGCAAACTGAACGCCGCCGAGGCGTTGATTCGTTGGGAGCATCCGCAGTGGGGCACGGTGCCGCCAAGCGACTTCATCGGCCTGGCCGAAGAAACCGGCCTGATCGTACCGTTGGGCGAATTCGTCCTGCGCCAGGCCTGCTGGCAGGCCTGTGAGTGGCAGCGTCAGGGGCTGGCGGCGATACGCGTGTCGGTGAACCTGTCGGTGCATCAACTGCGTCAAGGCAAGCTGGTCAGCCTGGTGCGCCAGGTGCTGGAAGAAACCGGCCTGGACCCGCAATACCTGGAGCTGGAGCTGACCGAAAGCCAGCTGCTCGACAGTGTCGAGCACATCATCGCCACCTTCCAGCAACTGCGCGACTTGGGGGTGAAGTTGGCCATCGACGATTTCGGCACCGGCTATTCGTCCCTCAGTTACCTCAAGCGCATTCCCGTGGACTACGTGAAGATCGACCAGACCTTCATCCGCGGCCTCGGCCAGGGGCGGGAAGACGCGGCCATTACCCGTGCGATCATCGCCATGGCCCACGGTTTGGCGCTCAAGGTGGTGGCCGAAGGTGTGGAAGATCAGCAGCAGCTGGATTTCCTGCGCCGGGAGCGTTGCGATGAGGTGCAGGGCTACTTGATCAGCCGGCCGATGAAGGCCGAAGGGCTGGCAGATTTGTTACGGAAAAATGCAGATTTTTCCTAGGGACGTGCCTTCAGCCTTTGTGGCTACAACTTGGCTGCCCTTAGATTCAAAGGGCAGCAGGGCGATTTAGTGATGCATCGGACGGGCAAAACGGCAATTCTTGTAGTATAACTACAAGCTTGCTACATCCCTGGCGTCTGCCAATAACAAGAGTCCTGTCCTTTGAACCTGTTGCAACATATCGCCCAGTCGCGCCACCTGTTACGCAAATCGGAACTCAAGGTTGCCGACCACGTGCTGCTTGACCCTGCGGCCGTAATGCACAGTTCCATGGCCGACCTGGCCCACAGCGTGGGCATCAGTGAGCCGACCATCGTGCGCTTCTGCCGTGCCATCGGTTGTTCCGGCTTCCAGGACCTGAAACTCAAGCTGGCCCAAAGCCTGGCCGCCGGCGCGAGCTTCGGGCAGTTTGCGATTCACGAAGACGATTCCGTCGCCGACTACAGCCTCAAGATCTTCGACACCACGCTGCACACCCTGATGGAAGTGCGCGAGAAGCTCGACCCGGTGGCGCTGCAAAAGGCCGTGACGGCGATGTCCCAGGCCCAGCGTGTCGAGTTCTACGGGTTTGGCGCGTCGGGTGCGGTGGCGGCCGATGCCCAGCACAAATTCTTCAGACTGCTGCTTACGGCGGCGGCCTACAGCGACCCGCACATGCAGGCGATGTCGGCCGTGACGTTGAAGCCGACCGACGTGGCCATCTGTATTTCCCAGTCCGGCCGCTCCAAGGACTTGCTGATCACCGCCAACCTGGTGCGTGAAAGCGGCGCCACGCTGATCACCCTGTGCCCGAGCCAGACGCCGTTGGCGGAGCTGTCCACGGTCAACCTGGCGATCGATGTCCACGAAGACACCGAAATCTACACCCCGTTGACCTCGCGCATCGCCCACCTGGTGGTGATCGACGTGCTGGCGATGGGCGTGGCCATGGCGCGCGGGCCGAGCCTGGTCAACCACCTCAAGAGTGTCAAGCGCAGCCTGCGCAGCCTTCGTCTGTCGCCCAAGTCCGTCAAAGCCCTCGACGACTGAGCGCGATACAGCGATCCAAATGTGGGAGGGGGCTTGCTCCCGATGGCAGAGTGTCAGTCGATGCATGGGTGACTGACACTCTGCCATCGGGAGCAAGCCCCCTCTCATATGTGCATGTCTCACCTGTCCAGAAGATTCATCGTCCTGTCATCCCCGCGCCGCCAAACCGTCATCCCTCGCGCCCATCCTGAACTCCCCGCACTCGCATTGGGAGACTCCAAATGGCCCGGCCCTACGAAGATAGCAACAGCTCCGTCAAGACCCGTCGTCAGCAGGAAGACCAGCGCCGCATGGCGTTCCGTCGCGCAATCGAAGACCGCTGTGATCAACGCCAATTGCTGCAAAGCATCACGGACTACCCGGAACTGCACTGGCAGGCACCCGCGGCTGCCCAGCGAAGCGCTCAGCCAGCGCGCTGATTTGCACCCGCTCGCTGCGGATAAAGCCCAGGAACGCATGGGCCACCGGTGACAGGCGCTTGGCCTTGGCCTGCACCAGGCACCAACTGCGGTACAGCGGCAGTTCTTCCACCGGCAGCTCCTTGAGCCCGCCGGTGGCCAGTTCCAGGTTCAGGGCGTGGCGTGTCAACAAGGCCACGCCCAACCCGGCCAACACGCATTCACGCTGCGCCTCGGCCGAGGCGACTTCCACTGTCTGGCTGAAGTGAACGCGTTTTTCCTTGAAGTACTCCTCGCAAGCCAGCCGCGTGCCGGAACCCGGTTCGCGCAGTAACAGCGTGTAAGGCTCCAAGTCGCGCAGGCGCAGCACTCCTTGCTGGCTCAAGGGGTGGTCGGGCAGCGCCACGGCGACAATCGGGTTGTTGAGGAACGGCAGGAATTCGAGGCCCATGTCCTGGGGCACCATGGACATGATCACCAAGTCATCACGGTTGTCCGACAGTCGACGGATCACCTGGGCGCGGTTGACCACCGTCAGATGCAATTGCACCTCCGGATGCTGGCGCTTGAACGCGGCAAACAGGTGCGGCACGAAGTACTTGGCGCTGGACTCCACCGCCAGTTTCAGTTGGCCTTGAAGCGAGCCCTGCATGTCCGACAGCTGCATATCGAGGTTTTCCAGGCGTCCGAAAATATCGCGACTGGCCCGTTGCAGCGCTTCGGCCGCCTCGGTCATGTAAAGTTTCTTACCGACATAGTCGAACAACGGCTGGCCGATCAGCTCTTCCAGCTGACGAATTTGCAGGCTGACGGCCGGCTGGGTGAGGGACATTTCCTCGGCCGCCCGGCTGTAGGAGCGCAAATCACACACCTCATTGAAGATCTGCAGTTGACGTAATGTCAGCCTCATCAATGACTTACGCATTTTTTCAAGCCTCTTGGCGGCGTCCGGTCCGCCAACTATAAGTCTTTACTTATGCATGACCCAATAATTATTGATTTTTGTTAATCCCTCAGCAGGCTTAGTGTGTGCCTCGCGACTGGCTTGAAACATTTAGTCACGCGCCGACCCGAGTCTAGCGGGTCGAAGAACGCAGCAATCGGCTCAAGGGAATTTCCAAGTGATAAAAAAGATCCTGATCGCCAACCGTGGTGAAATTGCCGTGCGAATCGTGCGTGCCTGCGCCGAGATGGGCATTCGCTCGGTCGCGGTCTATTCCGACGCCGACCGCCACGCGTTGCACGTCAAACGTGCCGACGAGGCCCACAGCATCGGCGCCGAACCCCTGGCCGGTTACCTGAACCCGCGCAAGCTGGTGAACCTGGCCGTGGAAACCGGTTGCGATGCGTTGCATCCCGGTTACGGTTTCCTCTCGGAAAACGCGGAACTGGCGGACATTTGCGCCGAACGTGGGATTAAATTCATCGGTCCATCCGCGGAAGTGATCCGCCGCATGGGCGACAAGACCGAAGCGCGCCGCAGCATGATCAAGGCCGGCGTACCGGTCACCCCCGGCACCGAAGGCAACGTCGCCGACATCGCCGAAGCCCTCACCGAAGGCGACCGCATCGGTTACCCGGTGATGCTCAAGGCCACCTCCGGTGGCGGCGGTCGCGGCATTCGTCGTTGCAACAGCCGTGAAGAACTCGAACAAGCCTTCCCCCGCGTGATCTCCGAAGCCACCAAGGCCTTCGGTTCGGCGGAAGTGTTCCTGGAAAAATGCATCGTCAACCCCAAGCACATCGAAGCGCAGATCCTCGGTGACAGCTTCGGCAACGTGGTGCATCTGTTCGAGCGCGATTGCTCGATCCAGCGCCGTAACCAGAAGCTCATCGAAATCGCCCCGAGCCCGCAACTGACCCCTGAACAGCGCGCCTACATCGGCGACCTGTCGGTGCGCGCAGCCAAGGCCGTGGGTTACGAAAACGCCGGCACCGTGGAGTTCCTGCTCGCCGAGGGCGAGGTGTACTTCATGGAGATGAACACCCGGGTGCAGGTGGAACACACGATCACCGAAGAAATCACCGGGATCGACATCGTTCGCGAGCAGATCCGCATCGCCTCGGGCCTGCCGCTCTCGGTGAAGCAGGAAGACATCCAGCACCGTGGTTTTGCGTTGCAGTTCCGGATCAACGCCGAAGACCCGAAGAACAACTTCCTGCCCAGCTTCGGCAAGATCACCCGCTATTACGCACCCGGCGGCCCCGGCGTGCGTACCGACACGGCGATCTACACCGGCTACACCATCCCGCCGTTCTACGACTCCATGTGCCTGAAACTGGTGGTGTGGGCATTGACCTGGGAAGAAGCCATGGACCGCGGCCTGCGTGCCCTGGATGACATGCGCCTGCAAGGCGTGAAGACCACCGCCGCCTACTACCAGGAAATCCTGCGCAACCCGGAATTCCGCAGCGGCCAGTTCAACACCAGTTTTGTGGAAAGCCACCCTGAGCTGACCAACTACTCGATCAAGCGCAAACCCGAAGAGCTGGCCCTGGCCATCGCCGCCGCCATCGCCGCCCACGCAGGCCTGTGAGGAATATAACAATGAGCAAGAAGATCTTTGTCACCGACACCATCCTGCGCGACGCTCACCAATCGTTGCTGGCCACCCGCATGCGTACCGACGACATGCTGCCGATCTGCGACAAGCTCGACAAAGTCGGCTACTGGTCCCTGGAAGTCTGGGGCGGCGCGACCTTCGACGCCTGCGTGCGCTTTTTGAAAGAAGACCCGTGGGAGCGTCTGCGCAAATTGCGCGCCGCGTTGCCTAACACCCGCCTGCAAATGCTGCTGCGCGGCCAGAACCTGTTGGGCTATCGCCACTACAGCGACGACGTGGTCAAAGCCTTCGTCGCCAAGGCCGCCGTCAACGGTATCGACGTGTTCCGCATCTTCGACGCGATGAACGACGTGCGTAACCTGCGCGTGGCCATCGAAGCGGTCAAGGCCGCCGGCAAACACGCCCAGGGCACCATCGCCTACACCACCAGCCCGGTACACACCATCGACGCGTTTGTGGCCCAGGCCAAGCAAATGGAGTCCATGGGCTGCGACTCGGTGGCGATCAAGGACATGGCCGGCCTGCTCACGCCATACGCCACCGGCGAGCTGGTCAAGGCACTGAAAGCCGAGCAGAGCCTGCCGGTGTTCATCCACTCGCATGACACGGCGGGTTTGGCTGCGATGTGCCAGCTCAAGGCTATCGAAAACGGTGCCGAGCACATCGATACCGCGATCTCCAGCTTCGCCTGGGGCACCAGCCACCCGGGCACCGAGTCGATGGTCGCCGCCCTTAAAGGCAGCGAATTCGACACCGGCCTCGACCTGGAACTGCTGCAGGAAATCGGCCTGTACTTCTACGCCGTGCGTAAGAAGTATCACCAGTTCGAAAGCGAATTCACCGCGGTCGACACGCGCGTGCAAGTCAACCAAGTGCCGGGCGGGATGATTTCCAACCTGGCCAACCAGCTCAAAGAGCAGGGCGCACTCAACCGCATGGGCGAAGTGCTGGCTGAAATTCCGCGGGTGCGTGAAGACTTGGGCTTCCCGCCGCTGGTCACCCCGACCTCGCAGATCGTCGGCACCCAGGCGTTCTTCAACGTGCTGGCCGGCGAGCGCTACAAGACCATCACCAACGAAGTGAAGCTCTACCTGCAAGGCGGCTACGGCAAAGCGCCGGGCACGGTGAACGGGCAACTGCGTCGCCAGGCCATCGGCAGCGAAGACGTGATCGACGTGCGCCCGGCCGACCTGCTCAAGCCGGAAATGAACAAGCTGCGCGGCGAAATCGGTGCGTTGGCCAAATCTGAAGAAGACGTGCTGACCTACGCCATGTTCCCGGACATTGGCCGCAAGTTCCTCGAAGAACGCGACGCCGGCACCCTGACTCCGGAAGTGTTGCTGCCGATCCCGGAAGCCGGCGGCGTGGCGCGTGCGGGTGGCGAAGGCGTACCGACCGAGTTCGTCATCGACGTCCACGGCGAAAGCTACCGCGTTGACATCACCGGTGTTGGCGTGAAAGCTGAAGGCAAGCGTCACTTCTACCTGTCCATCGACGGCATGCCCGAAGAAGTGGTGTTCGAAGCGCTCAACGAGTTCGTCGGCGGGGGCGGCAGCAAGCGCAAGCAAGCCACCGAGCCAGGCCATGTGAGCACCACGATGCCGGGCAATATCGTCGACGTGCTGGTCAAGCCAGGCGACGTCGTCAAGGCCGGCCAGGCGGTGCTGATCACCGAAGCGATGAAGATGGAAACCGAAGTGCAGGCCGCGATTGCCGGCAAGGTGACCGCCGTTCATGTAGCCAAGGGCGACCGGGTGAACCCTGGCGAAATCCTGATTGAAATCGAAGGCTGATCCAGCCTTCGACACTACCGTTTAATCCTCGGGGGAGCAGGTGCTCCCCTTTTTTTTCGCCTGTAATTTGGCCGGCGCGCAGCGTGGGCTCAGAACCGCATTTGCCATTGGCCCATCAGGCCCTGGTTGCGGCTATGGTTGCCTGTTTCGCTGGCGTAGGTCAGGCCCACGGTGTGTTGCGGCGAGAGTGCGAGGTCCAGGCCGGCTCGGACGTTCAGGCTGTCGCGGTCCAGCGACGTGCCCTGGACAGTGAAGCTGTCAATCAGCCCCGGCGCAGCGCGAAAGGATTGGCTGACCCGGCTGTCGACGTCGCCGTACAGGTGTTTCCAACTGGCGCTGAGGTGAGGGGCCAGGCTCATCTGGTTATCGAACCGATACAGCGACGCCAGGCGAAGACCGAAGGTGCTGCTCAGGTTCTGTTGGTTTTGCGAGCCGACGTTCAGCGCGGTCAGGCCACCCCGCTCCTTGAAACCGTCGCGGTGATAGCGCTGGTAACCGAGGCCGGCGAAGGGTTCCACGCTCAAATCCGCAGTGCCCAATTGGTAGCCCATTTCGGAGAAGACGGTTTGGCTGTTGGCGTTGTAATTGGCCCTGAGCTGCTCGGTGTAATCGAGCAACTTGACGCTGCGCTTGTTCTGCCCGTCATGGCTGCTGTAGATCGCTCCCAGGCGCAGGGCCAACGGGCCGTCCTGCCGCACGGCATAGCTGCCCAGGTGCCAGCTGTCGAGGTCGGCGGAAAAACGCGCGGCGTCGAGGTGGCTGCTGGACTTGGCGCCCATCACGCCGACACGCCAGGCGTGGTCCAGCGCCCAGTCGGCCCCCAGCAACAGGCCTTGGGTGCCATGTTTCAGACCGGCGCTGCCGCCTTTTTTGTCGAGCGTGCCGTCGTTGCCCAGGCTTTGCACCCAGAAGTGGCCAGCGTCGTCGGCGGGCAGGGTGCGCAGGATCGACAACAGTTGGCTGCTCAGTTGCTGCGTGGTGTTCTGGGTCGCGGCGGCGAGGTTGGCGTTCTGGCTGGCGGCCAATTGCTCAAGGGCCGCGCCGATGCCGCCGGGCTGCTTGTCCAGCGCGTCGGCGAATTTTTCCAGGGCTTTGATCTGTTCGGAGGTCAGTTCGCCGGACTCCAGCAACTGAACCAGCGCAGGTTCCAGGGCCTTGGCGAGCTGCAGGCCATTGTGCGTGGTGGCGCGCTGAGTGAGGTAACCGTCGATGGGCTCGGCTTTTTCAGACGCTGCGTCGGCCCACTCATTATCAAGCGCCTCATAGGGTTGGAAATGGTACGGCCGGTATTCGATATCGCCCCGCGCCTGGGCGTATTGAAGGCTGGCGGCGCTGATCGCAAGCGCCATGACAAGTGCAAATCGTGGGGGTGTAAAGGGCATGTGATCCCAACCTCTGATGAATGAGGCCGGAAATTTAGCGAGATGGCGGGGCGATAACTGTCAGGCTATCGACCCCTGGTTTGCGGGAGTTGTCTGTAGTGCGGTGCGATTAAAAACGCATCGGGCTTTGTCCGCGACAGGATAAATCGCCATCTCATTTGCATTAAAATGCATTTTTAGAATAATTCTGGCGATACAAATGCATTTTAATGCGTAAATCTGGTCATCTGCTGAGCGGGAAATGCACTATATTGCAGTACGCGTCCCGAACATTGCTTGCCAGGTGCACTTAAATGCAGATGGAAACGACCTACTCTTTGATACTGCAGATTTTCACCGCTGGTCATTGGCGTGACGCTATGCGGTTGGAGTTCTCGGAGCCTGAAAAGGGTTTTGATGGACGTTGCAGGGCAGGTGATATCAATTGGCGAGGGGTCTGCGATGCACTGGCCGAGATTATTGACCCTGAGCAAAGTTTTGAGCGGCTGCGACAAGACGCCGAACACCTGCGAGCTCTGCCGGACATCTTGGCTGCAGGCGGTTTGCCAGCGGTCACCTTGAACCACCCCAGCGTCCCGTTGGGGAAACTGGACATGCGTCTGAAGCAATGGGGGCTGAAATGACCATTACCCTGGATGCCCGCGCCCTGTTAATCGAACGTGTCGAACAGGGGCTGGCTGATGGTTCCCTTGCAATTGGCGAAGCCGTGCGCCGCCTGCGCACCGAAGTCACTGGCCTGCACCAAAGCCAGTTCGCCAAAATGTGCAAGATTTCCGTGCGTACCCTGGTGCATATCGAACACGGCGAGGGCAATCAAACCCTGAAATCGCTGAACGCCGTGTTCCGCCCCTTTGGCTTACAGATGGGCGTGGTCAAGGTGCGTCGCGAGTGGGATGACTGAGTCCTCACCCCCGTCGCACATACCCCTTGCCGTAATGCCGCTCCATACGCGCCTGGATCAGTTCCAGGCCGAGGGACATTACCCAGTAGATGATCGCCGCCGTGGTGAGCATTTCGATATAGCGATAGCTGGAGCGGCCGTAGGATTGCGCGAGGAACATCACTTCCCACACGCCCATCACCGAGATCAGGGAGGAGTCCTTGAGCATCGAGATGAACTGGTTGGTGGCGGGCGGGACGATGGTACGCATGGCCTGGGGCAGGGTGACGTGCCAGAAGATCGCACTGTCGCGCATGCCCAGGGCCAGGGCGGCTTCCCGTTGGCCGTGGGGCACGCCGAGGATGCCGGCGCGGAAGATTTCGCTCAGGTAGGCGCCGTAGTTCAGCGACAGCGCGATGATCCCGGCGACGATGGCCCCCGGCACCAGGCCCAGTTGCGGCAGACCCAGGTAGATCAGCAGGATCTGGATCAGCAGCGGTGTGCCACGGAAGAATGAGGCATAGAAACTCGCGACGCCAAAGGCCACCGCGCTTTTCGACAGGCGCCCCAGGGCGGTGATAAAGCCCAGTATCGATGACGCCACGATCGAGCACAGGCACAGGAACACTGTCAGCGCCGCGCCTTGCAGAAACCCGTTGGGCGCCAGATGCACGCCGACCAGATTGGGCAGCTTGTCGAGGATGATCGAGAACTTCAGGTCAAAGCTCAGGAAGAAGCTGGCGAACAGGCAGAACAGCGCGGCCCAGGTCAGGTACAGGCGCGTGCGAAAACCGAAGAATCGTTGTAGCCGCGACGCGCTGACCGGTGGTTTGGGTGGGGTGGGGAACGCGGTCATTGGCTGATGTCGGCGCCGATCCATTTTTGCGACAGCTTGCTCAAGGTGCCGTCCTGCTTCAACTGCGCGAAGACTTCACGCACTTTGCTGTCCCACTGCGGGTCGCCTTTTTCGATGGCCACCGAGTTGGGCTCGGCGTACAGCGCTTCGCCGGCCAGCTTGAAGCGCTTGTCCTGGCTCAGGCGCGGTTGGGCGGTGACCAGGTTGGTGAGGATCGCATCCAGGCGCACGCCGGCGCCCAGGCCCAGGTCCTGGAAGGCCACGTTGTCGGTGTCGTAGGGGGCAATCTGCACGTTCTCGAACGGGTACTGCAGTTGGGTGTCTTCGGCGCCTTCGATCACCAGGTTTTTGTTCAGGTAGCTCTCATAGCTGGAGGCGCTGGTGAGGCCGACTTTCTTGCCGCTCAGGTCCTTGGCGCCGTGGATGCGCTCATCCTTGGCATTGACCACGATCACCGCGGGCGAAGCGTAGTACTCCACGGGGAAGTCGAACACTTCAGCGCGGGCCTTGCTTGGGGTCATCGAGCAGATGCAGATGTCGTAGCGCCCGCTCCAGCGGCCGGCGGCGATCACGTCCCAGGACGGGGTTTCCAGGCGCAGTTTGACCCCGAGTTTTTGCGCGACGGCCTTGGCCACGTCGACGTCGAAACCGTCGAGCTGGTTCTGCTCGTTGAGGAACGAGAAAGGCGGATAGCTTTCCATCAGCACGCCGACCAATTCGTGGTTTTGCTCAACCCGGTCCAGGGTTGCACCGCCGAAGGCTTGGGTGGAGGCAGCCAGCATGGTCAGGCCCAGGGCCAGTAGCGGTTTGAGTTTCAAGAGAGGCACCCGAATAAAAAAGAAGTTGTTATGAAGCGAATTTACCGTATTAAATAGTTATAAGAGCGACTCTCATAGTGAGTTATTTTCATAAGCTTATGAGTAAAAAGCATATGGCCGCAGTACGCACAGTAATTCTCGATGGTGGCATGGGCCGCGAACTGCAACGCCGCGGCGCGCCGTTCCGACAGCCGGAGTGGTCGGCGCTGGCGTTGAGCGAAGCGCCGCAGGAGGTGGAAGCGGTACACGCGGCTTACATCCAGGCCGGTGCCGACGTGATCACCAGTAACAGCTATGCTGTCGTACCGTTTCATATCGGCGAAGCGCGGTTTGCCGCCGAGGGCCAGGCCCTGGCGGCGTTGGCCGGTGAATTGGCGCGGCGCGCGGTGGTGGCGTCCGGCCAAGCAGTGCGCGTGGCCGGTTCCCTGCCGCCGCTGTTCGGCTCGTATCGGCCTGACCTGTTCGAGGCCGACCGGGTCAGCGAACTGCTGACGCCCCTGGTGAACGGCCTGGCGCCTTATGTCGACCTGTGGCTGGCGGAAACCCAGAGTTCGATCGTCGAGGCGCGGGCCATTCATGCCGGTCTGCCGGCGGACGGCAAACCGTTCTGGCTGTCGTTTACCTTGAAGGACGAGGACACCGACGAGGTGCCGCGCCTGCGTTCCGGCGAGCCGGTGGCCGAGGCGGCCGAAGCGGCTGCGCAACTGGGTGTGCAGGTGTTGTTGTTCAACTGCAGCCAGCCGGAGGTGATCGGCGCGGCGATTGATGCGGCCCGTCAGACCTTCGAGCGCCTGGGGGTGGCGATCCAGATCGGCGCCTATGCCAACGCCTTCCCGCCACAGCCCAAGGAGGCCACGGCCAACGACGGCCTCGACCCGTTGCGCGACGACCTTGACCCGCCGGGCTACCTGCAATGGGCTGCCGATTGGCAGAAGCGCGGCGCCAGCCATTTGGGCGGTTGCTGCGGGATCGGACCGGAGCATATTGCGGTGTTGGCCGAGCAGCTTGCCGACTGACACCCAGCGTGGTTAACGGGGCGCCTAAGATCAAAATCAAAAACAGAGCAACAGCAAAGCAACAGCTCGCGATACGACCGGGGTTTTCAGCGTCATCGGATGTGTAGATACCTACGCCGCGATAGCGGTAGACCAGTCGAAAATCAATCTCGACTGACCCACCGCTTCGCGGGCAAGCCCGCTCTCATATTCTGGTGCTGCGCTGTCTGTGGGATTTAGGCGCGGCACTCCGCCAGGCTTTTCAATTGGCCTGAACCTGCCTGATTGGCTTCCGACAGCCAGTGCTCAAACCCTGCCCCGATCGGCGGCCATTCCGAGTCCAGAATCGAATACCACGCCGTGTCCCGGTTCTGCCCCTTGACCACCATGTGCTGGCGGAACACCCCTTCAAAACTGAACCCCAGGCGCTCGGCGGCGTATTTGGAGCGGGCATTGCCGTTATTGCATTTCCACTCCAGGCGGCGGTAGCCCAGTTCGAAAGCATGCTTGGCCAACAGATACACGGCCTCGGTGCTTTTCGGCGAGCGCTGCATCGGCGCGCCGAAGGTGACGTGACCGATTTCGATGCGCCCGTGGGCCGGGACGATGGACATCAGGCTGAGGATGCCCTGCACATCGCCGCTGGCGCGGTCGATCACGCTGAAGAAATACGGCTCGTTGTGCTGGGCATGGTTATTCAGCCAGGCATCGAACGCGGTGCGGTCGCTGAACGGGCCATATGGCAAATAGTCCCACAGCTTGGGGTCGGCGCCGGGGCCTTCGAGGGCTTGCCACAGACCGTCGGCGTGGCGCGCCGGGTCGAGTTTTTCCAGGCGGATGAAACGCCCTTCGAGCAGTTGGACCGTGGGCGCCGGGGCACCTTGCCAGTCGGCGAGAGAGGTGGACATGCTGCGCTCCTTAAAGACCTTTGCGAAATTGGATGAAGCCAGGGCGTTCGGCGATGCGTTCGTACAGTTGGATCGCGGTGGCATTGGTCTCGTGGGTCAGCCAATGGACCTTGCAGCAGCCGTCGGCTTTGGCCGTGGCATAGACGTGTTCGATCAATTTGCGGCCCACGCCGCCGCCACGCTGGGCCGGCGCCACCAGCAGGTCTTGCAGGTAGCAGGAGTTTTCAATGCTCCAGTTGGAGCGATGGTAGATGAAGTTGACCATGCCCACCGCTTTGCCGTCCTGCCAGGCGAGCGCGGAGTGGGTCGGCTCACGGGCGTCGATCAGGCGTTGCCAGGTGCTCTGGCTGACGGCGTCTGGCAGTTCGGTGTTGTAGAACTGCAAGTACGCGTGCCACAGCGCCAGCCAGGCGGCGTGGTCGGCGGCGGTGACGGGGCGGATGTCGATCGGGCTCATTCTGGGGCTCCTTGGGGAATGAAACGGGCGAGGGTCTGGTCGCGCATGTCGAGGCTGGCGGCCAGCCCCTCGCGCACGCCCTGGATGTCGGCGGCACTGCGGTTCTGGCTGAGTTTGCGTTTGCCGATCAGACGTTCGATGGGCAAGGCGAAACCGACGATGGCCTTGAGCATGCCTTCAATGTAGTCGGCCGGGGCGTCGCTGACCTTCCAGGGCTGGGCGCGGCGGCCTTCGTGGCGGTCGGTGAGGGCGCTGACCACGCCGAGCAGGCGCTCGGCGTCGGTAAACACGTCGGCCGTGCCGTAGGCATGCACGGCCAGGTAATTCCAGGTGGGTACCACTTTGCCGTGCTCGGCCTTGCTCGGGTAAAACGCCGGGCTGACATAGGCGTCGGCCCCGGCAAAGATCACCAGCGCTTCGCCGCCGTTCTGCAGGTCGTGCCACTGCGGGTTGGCCTTGGCCATGTGGCCGTAGAGCGTACCGTTCGGGCCTTCGTTGGGGTTGAGCAGCAGTGGCAGGTGGCTGGCTAGCAGGCCGTGTTCACCCACGGTCACCACCTGCGCCAGGCGCGTGTGCTGGATCAGTTGCTGCAGTTCGGGCAAATCGTCGAGGGCAAAGGCGCGTGGTGTGTACATAAAAGTATTCCTTGGCGAATGCCTGCATCCTAGGCAGGCTAATGGTTCGTTGTAAGAGCCATCTATGACCCATTTCATGGGTCCAATTCCGGAGCCTGCCCAATGTCGTCCCTTGCGCCGCCGTTGTCGTTCAACCCTGCGGGAATCGAGCTGGATCGTCGTCAGGGGCTGACCCGCCAGCTGTACGAAGCCCTGCGCCAACGCGTGCTGGACGGGCGACTGGCCGGCGGCACGCGTTTGCCCGCCACGCGCGACCTAGCGGCGGCGTTGTCGATTTCGCGCAACAGCGTGGTGCGTGCCTACGATCAGCTGTATGCCGAGGGCTTTACGCAAAGCCGGGTCGGCGACGGGACGTATGTCGCCCAACTGCCCAGTTCAAAAAAACTATCCACAAAACTGTCCACAGGGTTTTCAACAGGCTTATCCCCAGCCTTATCCACAATCAAGCTGAAAAACGCCGATATTTCGAGCGAAAAAGTTATCCACAGCGCGGCGCTGGAGCGCCTCGAAAACAACCATTTGCCCTTGCCGCCCACGGGGCCTCCACGGGCATTTCGGGTGGGGGTTCCGGCCTTCGACCTGTTCCCTTTTGACGTCTGGGCCAAGCTGAATGCGGCTTTTTGGCGCAAGCCGGACCTCGATCAACTGTGCTATGGCAACCCGGCCGGGGACGAGCGCTTGCGCGGCCTGATCGCCGCCTACCTGCGCAGCTCGCGGGGCATGCAGTGTACGGCTGAGCAAATTGTGATCACCAGTGGCGCGCAGCAGGCAATCAGCCTTTGTGCACAGTTGCTGGTGAGCCCAGGTGATGGCGTGGCGATTGAAAATCCCGGCTACCGCGCCGCCGGTCATGCCTTCGCCCTGGCCGGTGCGCAGCTGCAAGGTGTGGCGGTGGACAGCGAGGGGATCGACTGCAGCGTGTTGAACGGCCTCGACAACTGCCGCCTGGCCTATGTCACGCCGTCCCATCAGTACCCATTGGGCGTGGTCATGAGCCTGGCCCGGCGCCTGGAGTTGCTGGCCTGGGCCGAACGCAGCGGTGGCTGGGTCGTCGAGGATGACTACGACGGCGAGTACCGTTACAGCGGCGCGCCGCTGGCCCCGCTGGCGGCCCTGGATCGCAGCGGGCGGGTGCTGTATGTGGGGACGTTCGGCAAAGTCGCGTTCCCGGCGCTGCGCCTGGGTTACCTGGTGTTGCCGCCGACGCTGGTCGACGCATTCGCCCAGCGCCGCGCCGTGGATGTGCGGCACTCGGAGGTCAGCACCCAGGCGGTGATGGCGGAGTTCATGGCGGCGGGGCACTTTCAGCGGCATATCCGGCGCATGCGCCGCGCTGCGCTCAGTCGGCGCAACGTCCTGTTGAACGGCTGGCCGGACGAGCTGCCGGGGGTCGGCAGCCTGCCGAACAGTGCGGCGGGCCTGCATCTTACCGTGCGGGTGGACAGCCTCGCCCGCGAACAACAACTGGTGGCGCAGGCCCGCGCGGTGGGCGTGGAGGTCAATGGCCTGAGCAGCTATTGGCTGGCGCAGGCCGGGCCACCGGACGATCAACGCGCCGGCCTGGTGCTGGGCTTTGCCGCAGTGCCCGAGGCGGCGATCCGTCAGGCGCTCGCGCGGTTGCGCCAGGCCTGGACCGGTCAGGCTGAGGGCTGAGGCTTGGCTTTCAGGAACAGCGAGCGGGCCAGATGCAGACCGATTTCACTGCGGTACACGGCGATGTCGCTCAAGGGTTCGAACCGGCCGCCCATCAGGCGCTGTTGGCGGTTTTTCAGGTGGGCGGCGGTGTAGGCTTCCTCCGGCCCGGTGAGGGTGGGGTAGTGAAAGTGTGCGTACCACAACGGACGGTTCGTGTTGACGTCCACCACCGCATACTCCTGCAGGAAACCCTTGTCGCGCCCCCTGAGTCGGGTGCGGGCGCCGACAGGCGGGTCTACCGTGACGGCGCCCTCGCGCAACAGCAATTCGACGTGCGCCGCCTCCGGTGGTCGGCGCTTGAGCACCTCGAGCTTGATCCGTTTGCCTTCCCGGTAAAGCTGGGTGATCGCCTCATCAAGGCGGCGGTTAGTCAACGCAGCTGACGGCGAGGCGCTTTCGGTCTGGTTGCTGGAGGTCAACGCCTCTTCGATATCCTGGTTGGCCCGTTGCAGTTTTTTGGCGTGCTGGTGGAAGCGCTCTTCGATTTCCACCGGCAGTTGCCGGGTTTCCTTCGCCCAGGCTTCCTTGTTGGCGATAAAGGCTTCGACCCCATCGACCAGCGCCTGACCGTCGCTGATGCTGTTTGCCAGGTTACGCGCCTGGCTGCGGGAAGCGGGCTTGGGCGTCAGCTCGCGTTCGACCCAAACCCCCGGCTCCTTCTCATGGAAGGTTGCAATCACTTTGCCGGTCAGGGGTTCCTTTACGTCGACCAGCGTCTTGCCGTCTTCGTCGGGGCTTTCACGCTCTTCGCCGACCACCATCCCCTTGAAACGCGTCTTGATGTATTTTTTCTTCGCCCTGGGGACGGTGCGCGACGGGCCCGCGGTGGGCTCCATGGCTCTGCGTTCGCGAAGCAGGGTTGTCAGTTGTTTCTCTGCGAGCCGAGCGAACTCGTCCACTTGCTTGCGCAGGTTTTCCAGGTCGGGCTTGTTGAGGTCATTGGGAAACTCGGCCGGCAGATCCACCAGGTTCTGGTCAACCCTGGAAAACTGATCCATCAGGCTGTCCAGGGTTTCGATCAACTGCTCCGGCGGCACCATGTTGCGCGGTTGTGCGGCCTCTCTGAAACTTTGGACCGCCAGCTCCGCCACATCGACGATACGGCGCAAGGCTTCCCTGGCGTCGGCGCGTGTGGCCGATGCGCCTTCGGCCACGCACAGGAAGTGGCCCAGGGTAATCTTGAACGCCTTGAGATCATCAAGGGCATAAGCGGGCAGGTGCGGCTCATGCTGCTGGATCAGCCTGACCCCGCGCGCACCCAGGGCACGAGCCTCCTTGAAGCGTGCCTGAAGGTAGCCCAGGCGCTCCGCCATGGCGTGTGTCGCGGTATACATGTTGCGGTAGTGAACGGTGGGCAAGGCTTCTTCTTCAACGCCCTCGATGTCGAGGTGGCCCTGTATGGCTTCCAGTCGTTCGCGAAACGGGATCTGTTGTTCGCTGATGGCGGAGCGCGCCAGAAACAGCTGATGTTCCAGGTAGCCGACCATGGCGTCCTGATAGTTGGGCACCGTGTCGAGAATATTCAGGGATTTGAGCTGGGAAATCGGTACGTCGAATTCTTTGAGACGCGTATCCACCTGTTCGAGAAAGGTGGTTCTGGCCGCGGCTTTGGCGTCACCCGCCGTGCGGTCGATGGCGCCTTGCAAGGCTTCAAGACCGTGCTGGCGCTGGGCTTGCTCGCTGTCGAAGGTTGCCAGTTGCCGGCGTAAATCGGTGATTTTCGGCGGCCTGAGGGCTTCGCCTTTTTTGCGCCGGCTGCGCAGGCCGCCTGCTCGTAGGCGCAAGCGCGTGTCGACGAACCATTGCCCCAGGCGATTGGCGATCAGCGGCGGGCCGCGCCGGCCTGGTTGGCGCGGATCGATGATCAACACGGTGTCGTTTTCGTCGACCATCACTTCAAACCATCGTGTACCCACCGGGGCGTACCAGTGTGAGGCTTTGGCATAGAGATGCTGATGGGGGCCTTCCACGGTCTGTTGCGTACCCAATTGATCGGGCTTGGCCTGCGCAAAACTGTCGAGGAACGTGCCCAGGTTCTGCGCGCTGCGGTTCAGGGCGCCACTGATGTGCAGGGTGTGTTCGTGGTCGACGGGCAGCTCTGCCGTCGTGATATCCGGCTTTTGGACGACCTCTACCTTGACCTCCGGCGGCGGCAATGCGCGCGGCTTGGCGGGCTTCCCGATGGACGACTCGGGCCGATGCGCCGTGGCGACATGCGTCGTTAACACCATGCCGAGCGTCAGCAAGATATCCACCAGCGCCGAGAGCCCGGCGGAACGGTCACCGACCTCATTGGCGTCGACCATCTGTTGCAGGTCGTCCATCAATTGCCAGATCCAGGTCGCGGCGCCCGCGGCGCGGCCCATGAACGGCAGCACGGTATTGAACATCAGCCACCCGGCGTGCTTGAAACTCTCCCAGCGCGCCTCGGCATTGGATACCGATTGGCGGTCGGCCAGGGTGACCAGCGCGTCGGCGTTGGCTCGGAACAGTGTGGCGAAGTCGTCGTTTGGCAGCACTTCCCGCCCCAGTTCGACGGGGCCGGTCATCACCAGTGCATTCAGCGGGTCGTTCAGCACACTGGTAAATACCCACGGCGAGGGCAGGCTGCCGGGAAACACAAATTGCGCGTAAGCCGTTCGCACCTTATCGGGCAGCCAAGCCAGGACCGATTGGCGCAATGGCGTGTCTTGTTTGATCGCGTACAGCAGGTTGGTCGGTGACGGGAACTGCATCAACGGTTGGTTGGACAGCGGGCGATAGAGCAGGCAAGGACCTTTTTTCGGGTCTTGAGGGCCAATGACGAACATGTTGCCGACGAGGTCGACGGCCGAGCCCAGACGGCGTTTGGGGAGCAGGGACAAGCGGCGGATGACCACCGCCGCGCCGTCGACCACACGGGCTGCGCTGTCTGGATGCATCGCCGCGCAGACATAGCGATAGCCCTGTTCGCTCAGGTCGTGGACACCTCGTACTTTGTACTGCAACGCCAGTAGCGGCAGTTGCAGGCGTAATTGAGCGGTGTAGAGACGTTGCCTTCGCAGGGACTCGGCAGCGTCGTCAAGCAGCGTGCGTTTGACCAGGGCCGGGTAGTGCATGCCGACGTTCGCCTGGGTAATCAAGTGCTCCAGGTAGGCTGCCGTCATCCAGGCGGGCGCCGCGCTGCCGTTTTCATAACCGACGGTTTTGTTGCCCAAGGGCAGGGCTATCAGGTTTTCCAGGGCCAACTCGGCCAGGGTAAAGGTTTGGGTCTGGGTGTTTCCCGGCACGATCAGGGTGCCCCAGGCTTGCACGCTGGTGACGCTGATCCGCACGCTGTCGAGCGTCGTGCGGGCCACGCCGGGGTGGTCCTTGACCATCAGGGTGTGGATCGCATCCAGGGCAAAATCGCCGATGTGCTTGATCCCGTCATCAAAGGCTTTACCCGCGTGCCGCAGGTGCAGGGCCGCGAGGTCCATCATGTAGCGCCCGTAGGTGGCCTGATCCGACGAGGACGCGGTGAGTATCCAGTCGGGCAAGGCACGATGTACCCAGCCGATTCGGTCTTGATTCAGCGGGGCGCGGGGGGCGATTTCGCTGCCTGGCTTGTCGTGCGCCATGGTCGGGATCAGCTCACCGCTGTTGAACGCGATTGCGCCGATTGCCTGAATCTGCAGGGAAATAAACGCACAGGCCTGCTGCTCGAAAAAGTCCCCTGAGGGTTGGAAGAGTCGCCAGTGGAGCTTGGTCGCCTGTGGAGTGGCCACTTGAATGCTCAGGGCGTCGCCAAGCGCTTGCAGGCTCTTGAAGGCGGCGTAACCGTCGGCGATCGAATAGCTGAGGATGATGTCGCGCTCGCCGAGGCGCCCGACCAGTACCGCCAATGCCGACAGGTTGAGGTGTTTGACCTGTGTGGCGTATTCCAGGTCGACGTCGATCAGATAAGCCTTGGTCGCGTATTTGTCCTGGGGCAAGCGCTGGGCGTAATCCGGCGTGTGAAAAACCGCCCTGGCAACGTTGCATTCATCCTCGTCCCAACCCTCCACGCTGTCGACATTCCAGATCGCGCGCAAGGCGTTGGCAAAGGTGCGCCAGCGTGGGCCGTTCGGGTGGTTGCCGGCATTCCAGAACGCGAGTTGCTGCTCTTGGTACGCGACGCACAGCAACGGTGCCAGCTCATTGATCAGGCGGCCGACGGAGTCCACCTTGACCGGCAGATGCACGTTCGGCCCGGTGGCGGATTGATAGATCAGGTAGTGCTCGCTGTCGAGCCAGGTGACAGGTGCGCCGGATGTTGCGCTGCGGCACAACGCGCCGGTCAGTGTTTGAAATCGCGGGGCTCCGGGCAGGATCGCCTCGGCGGTGATCTGCCAGTGCGGCGTCACCAGAAGGGTCAGATCGGGGTCGATGTCGAGATCCGGGTACAGCTCGCGCAAGCTCGAGCGCAGGGTGACGGCCGCGACTTCGCGCAAGGAGGGGCCGGTGGTCAGTTGAGTCAACAGGTCGTTGGCACTGGGAGGCGATGAGGGCAAGGGCGGGCTCCTGACGGGCGAGGTGAGGCGGGTTGCCGACGGCAACCCAGGACCTCGACCACGTTAGGGCGCGTGCCCGTCCGGAGGTGGTAGTTAGATAGCGGGCGGCCTCTATGTCCCCGACTTGATCTTGGTCCACGCCCGCGTCCGGGCGCGCTCGGCGTCGCGGCCCAGGGGTTTGAGGGTATACAGCGTGGCCATCGCCGCCTCGGTGGGGTACAGGTTGGGGTTGTGGCGGATCGCTGGGTCAACCAGTTCCGTCGCGTCTTTGTTCGGGTTGGGGTAACCGACGAAGTCGCTGATCGGCGCGATCACCTGCGGTTGCAGCAGGTAGTTGATGAAGGTGTAGGCGTCCTGCGGGTTTTTCGCGCCTTTGGGCAGGGCGAGCATGTCGAACCAGATCGGCGCGCCTTCCTTGGGCAGGCGCATGTCCACGATCACGCCGTTCTTGGCTTCCTTGGCGCGGTTGGCGGCCTGGGAGAAGCTGCCGGAATAACCGACGGCCACGCAGATGTCACCGTTGGCGATATCGGCCATGTACTTGGAGGAGTGGAAGTAGGTGATGTACGGGCGGACTTTCATCAGCAGCGCTTCGGCTTTTTCATAGTCCTTGGGGTTGCTGCTGTTGGGGTCCAGGCCCAGGTGCTGCAGGGCCAGCGGCAGGATCTCGGACGGCGAATCGAGCAGCGCGACGCCACACTGCTTGAGCTTGCTGATGTTTTCTTCCTTGAAGATCAGGTCCCAACTGTCCACCGGCGCATCGGCACCCAGCGCGGCCTTGACCTTGTCGGGGTTGAAGCCGATCAGGATGGTGCCGTACATGTAGGGCACGGCGAACTTGTTGCCGGGGTCGTTGGCCTCGAGCAGCTTCATCAGCTTGGGATCGAGGTGGTTCCAGTTCGGCAGTCGGCTGCGGTCCAGGGGCTGAAATACCCCGGCTTCGATCTGCTTGGCGAGGAACACGTTGGACGGCACCACCACGTCATACCCGGAGTTGCCGGTGAGCAGCTTGGCTTCCAGGGCTTCGTTGGTGTCGAAGATGTCGTACACCAGTTTGACGTCGGGGTTCTGCGCCTTGAAGTCTTCCAGCGCCTTGGGCGTGATGTAGTCGAACCAGTTGTAGACCCGCAGGGTTTTCTCTTCGGCATGGGCCGCGCCACCGAGAACGGCGGCGCAGAGGACGAGCGACTTGAGCATGTTCATTGGATGGACCCCTCAAAACCTTCTAGAACGTTGACGGCGTTGATGCCGATTTCTGCCACGGCGTAGCCGCCTTCCATCACAAACAGCGTGGGTTTGCCCAGGCGCGCGATGCGTGCGCCCATGGCCAGGTAGTCCGGGCTGTCGAGCTTGAACTGCGAGATCGGGTCGTCCTTGAACGTGTCCACACCCAGCGACACGACGATGATGTCGGCGTCATAGCGCTCGATCTCCCTGCACGCCTCGTCAAGCGCCGCGCTCCAGCGCGCCCACCCGGAACCGGCCGGCAACGGGTAGTTGAAGTTGAAGCCTTCCCCGGCGCCTTCTCCCTGCTCATCGGCGTAGCCCAGGAAAAACGGGAACTCCGCCTCCGGATGTCCATGGATCGAGGTAAAGAGCACGTCGTTGCGTGCGTAGAAGATCGATTGAGTGCCATTGCCGTGGTGGTAGTCCACGTCGAGGATCGCCACCTTGCGGTGGCCCTGGTCAAGAAACGCCTGGGCGGCGATGGCGGCGTTGTTGAGGTAGCAATAACCGCCCATCAAGTCGCTGGCGGCGTGGTGCCCCGGCGGGCGACACAGCGCGAACGCACAGTGGGCGCCGCGCTGGATCGCTTGCTGTGCGGTCAACGCGACCTGGGCGGCGCTGTAGGCCGCTTGCCAGGTGCCGGCGGTAATCGGCGCGCCGCCGTCGAAGCTGTAGTAACCGAGCTGGCCGTGCAGGCTGGTGGGCAGCACGCGGCGCAAGGTGCGGGCGGGCCAGGTGTAGGGCAACAGGTCGCCGTCCTCGCCGAATGCGGTCCAGCGTTGCCAGGCACCTTTGAAGAAGTCCAGGTAGTCGCGGCTATGGACACGTTGCAGCGGCGCCAGGCCAAAGTCCTGCGGGGCAAGGACCGGGCCCAGCCCACGGGCTTTGACCCGTTGCAGTACGTGGTCGGCGCGCGAGGGCATTTCGAAGCAGGGCATCAGTTGCCCGTCCATCAGTTCACAGCGGCCGTGGTGCAGGTGGTGATCGTCCGAGTAGATCGTCAGCATTTTGTTGTTCTCCGCAGGCGGTATCGGTGTCTGCAGTCTTGCGGGCGGGGCGCTTTATGAGAACGGCAGGAGCGGCCAAAAGGGGATAAATCGGGCCAAATTATGTGTCCGCAATTCGCCCATCAATGGGGCGTCATGCACGAAATTGGCTCGGCGCCACGCCGCTCCAGCGCACAAAGGCATGCCGGAAGCTGGCGGTTTCGCTGAAACCCAGTTGCTCGGCGATGCGGTAGATCGGCAGTTCATCCGCCGCCAGCCATTGCTTGGCGCGCTCGAAGCGCAGTTCGTCGAGCAGTTCCTGATAACTGCACCCCAGGTCGTGCAAGTGGCGGCGCAGGGTGCGCGGCGAGCAGTTCATCTGTGCGGCCAGGCCTTCGATCCCCGGCGCGGCGCCGAGTTGGCTGGTGAGCAACTGGCGGATTCTGCCCAGCCACGCCTGGCGGCCGGTGAACTCCAGGTTCTGTTTGCGGCACCGCTCGGCCATGGCCTGATGCGTGACGGCGTCGGCCAGGGGCAGGGGCTGGTCCAGCCAGCGCTTGTCGAAGGCGAAGGCGTTGGTGCCGGCGTCGAACTGCAGCGGGCAGGCGAAACACTCGCTGTAGCGCGCGCGATAATCCGGCGCGCTGTATTCAAAGCGTGCGCCAAGCAGCGCCAGCGGCTGGCCGAGCAGGTCGTCGCAGATCACCTTCAGCGAGGCCAGGCACAGTTCGACGTTGAACATCTGCATGGCCGGGGTTTCGCGATAGTCAGCGGCGGTAAACCAGATGCGCTCGCCGTCCGCCTCCAGGCTCAGCTTGAAAAGTGTTCCCAGCAGCGCCGGATAACGCAGCGCCAGGCGCAAAGCGTCACCGAAGGTGGCACTCGTCAGCAGCGCGTAACCGAGCATGCCGTAGGCCGACACATGCATCTGGCGGCCCAGCACCAGGCCGACATCCCGGCGCAGGGCCACGGCATTGGCGCATACGCGCATTTCCTGATTGGTGGTAATGCGCGTGTCGGCGCGGCTCAAGTCCGCCGCGCAGATGCCGCTGCCCGCGAGCAAGGCCTCGCTGGGCAGCCCTTGGGCCTTGAAGGTGTCGAGCACCAGCGACACCGCGTTGAGGGTAGTGAGATGAGCGTGCAGCATCGACGGCTCCAACGTGTCAGGTACGGTGAAAGAGCAAGTTGTGTGCCGTCGGCCGTGTGTCAGGCCAGGTTGAAAAACAGCGTACTGGCCTGACTCTCGTTGATCTCGCTGCGGTGGAATGCCACGCGTTGTGCGCTGCTCAGGTCTTTGGTGGTGTCGGCTGCCGCGCCCAGGCTGTGTTCCTGCGGTGTCTTGAGGCGCGCGTTGATAAACGCCCTGGGCGTGGTCCAGTCGGTCGAGTAGTGGAAGTGTGCATACCACAGCACCTTATGGGTGCTGCGGTCGGTGATGGTGTATTCGTCCAGGTAATCCGGCCGGGCGGATTTGATGCGTCGGCGGCTGATGGTTTTTTTGATGCTTATCGCGTTGCGGGCCTTCAACCATTGCACGCCGGAGGGTGTCGGCGGGTGCTGTTGGGTCATCCTCAGCACATTGTCTACGGATTGTTGATAGAGGGCTGTGGTGGCGTCGCTGAGGGTCTTTTTGACGGTGCTGGCCAGGGCCACGTCGCCTTGCGCGAGGTTCTTCTGGCTCAGGGCTTGCTCGATACTGCGCGTGGCTTGCTCCAGACGCTGGGCGTGTTGATGGTACAAGTATTCGATGCCGATGGGCGTGCGTTGGGCTTGGCTGGCCAGGCCGGTGATCCGTTGTTTGAAGTCCGGTAGGCCGTCGAGCAGGTTCTGGCCGGCGTCCACGCTGGTTTGCAGGTCGATGGGCGTGTTCACCGTTTGTTCGCTCCTGGCCCGTTGCACCCAAAAGCCGTCCGGTTTCTCGTGAAATGTGGCCACCACGGTGTTGGACAGGGGCGAGCGAACATCCACCAGCCCGGTGTCCAGGCCTGTGGCGGACACCTGCGGCTCACCGACGACCATGCCGTGGTAACGGGTGCGGATGAATTTTTTCTGCGGGTGTGGCGGGACGGGCGGCGGGCTGGGGGTGGCTCTCAGCGCGGTGCGTCGGTCGGCCATTTGCGCAAGATGGGTGCTGGCGCGTTTGGTGTACTCGCCGAGTTGGTCGCGCAGGCGGGTCAACGGTTCCGTCAGGGAGACGCTGGGGAATTCCGTGGGAAAGTCCTGCAGGCGCTCGCCCAGCACCGTGAACTGTTCGATCAGGCTGCTCAGGGTCTCGATCTGTTCGTCGATGCGCTTGTCACTGCGCTCGCGCAGGGTGTCGCGCAGGGCCTGGATGGCGATGTCGCAGGCGTCGACAATATGGTCGATGGCCGCCCATGCCAGTGGTGCGCTGAGGGTGGTGGTTTCGCGCAGGCACAGGTTGCGGGCCAAGGTGACTTGCAACGCCTTGAGGTCGCTGCTGCTGTAGGCAGGCAGCAGGCTTTTGGTGTTCTTGATCAGGCGCAGGCCTTCGCCGGGCAGGTCACGCAGTTCGTTGAACCGCGTTTCGAAGTAGTCCAGGCGCTCGATCATGCCGTGCAGTATTGCGTTCATTTGCAGTGCGTCGGGGATGTTGCGCACGCGTGCGTCGGCGGCCTGCTTCGCGATGTGGTCGAGGATTGTACGGAGTTTGGGTGTAAAGGCCTTGAGCACTTCGTTGAGCCCGGCCCAGCTCAGGCTCAACTGAGCCTTGAGATACCCCACGGCGCTGTGCAGGTAGTCCGGCGTTGGGGCAAGTACATTCAATTCTTTCAGGTTTTTCAGGGCGGTCTCGTAGTCTGTGCGTTGGGCCTCCAGTTGATCGAGGTAAGCCCTTTGCGCGGCCTGGGCCGAGGTGGGCGGTGCGTCAACCAGTGCCTGATAAGTCTTTTCCAGGGTGTCCTGGGCGGTTTTTTTCTGTTGCTCGAAGGCGGTGATCTGCCTGCGCAGTTGGCTGGCCTGACGTTCGGCTTGCGCCCGGGCTTTGCGCTCCCGGCTTCTTGAACCGCCGCCACGCAGGCGCAGCCGGGTGTCGATGAACCACTCGCCCTTGAGATTGCCGATCAGAAAGGGACCGTTGCGCGCGGGTTGTTGGGGATCGGTGATCTGCACTTCGTCATTCTCATCCACCGTCACTTCGAACCAGCGTTCGCCGACCTGTGCGTACCATTTATCGAGCAGCGGATAGAGGTGGCGATGAGGGCCGATGCGCGATGAGGCTTTGTTGCGCACCTTCGGCTTTTCGACCTTGAAACTGTCCAGCAGGCTGCCCAGGTCGCTGGGGCTGCGGTTGATCGCGGCCAGGGTGTGCAGTGCATGCGGGTGATTGCCTGGCAGCTCAACTGCCGAAAGGTTGGCCAATTGTTTGACTGTCACGGGCTTGGCGATCACCTCGGGCCTGGCGGCAGGTTTCGGTGCCGGCTCGTCCTTGCTCAAGGCGGGGGCTGACGGCGCATCGCGGCTGGCGATGTGCAGGGTCAACACCATGCCCAGGTTGAGCAACAGCCCGGCCAGGGCGGACCATTCGGCCGGTTTGTCCTTTTGCTGTTGCGCGTCGACGACCGTTTGCACCTGATCCAGGATCTGCCAGATCCAGGCGGCGGTGTTCACGGTGCGGCCCAGGAACGGCAGGGCCGCGTTGAATATCAGCCAGCCCGCCTGCTTGAGCGAGGCCCAGCGACTTTCGGCATTCGACGCCGACTGACGGTCGGCCAGCGTGATCAGCGCGTTGGCATTGGCCTTGAACAGTTCGTCGGGCAGCTCGCCGCTGAGCGCTTGCATGCCCAGGTCCATGGGCCCGCTCATCATCACGAGTTTGACCGGGTCCACCAGCAGCGTCACGACTGCCCAGGGCGACGGCAGTTCGCCAGGGAATGCGTAGCGTGCGTAGTCGTCGCGCACATTGTCCGGCAGCCAGGCCAGGACCGAGTCGCGCAGGTGGCGTGATTGGCGGATCGCATACAGCAGGTCGGCCGGTGACGGATATTGCAGCAGTGGTAATTCCGCCATCGGGCGATACAACAGGCAGGGCCCGGCGTTCGCGTCCTGGGGGCCAATCACAAACATGTTGCTCACCACGTCTTGCGTGTCGGCGCTGCGGTTTTTCGGCAGGAAGGCCAGGGGACGAAGAACGATGGCTTGCCCGTCGACCTGACGGTCCGCTGCCTCTGGCGCCAGCACGGCAGCGACATAGCGATACCCCAGTTCGTCGATCCCGGCGTGTCGGCTCATCTTGTATTGCAAGGCTTGCAGCGGCAGTTGGATGCGCAAATGGCTGCTGTACAGGGCGCGTCGGCGGCTGGATTCGAGCGGGTTGTCGAGCAACTTGCTTTTGGCCAGGGCCGGGTAGTGTTGGCCGACGTCCACCTTGCGGATCAGCGTTTCGATGTATGCCATGGTCAGCCACGCCGGCACGGTGCTGCTGTTGCGCAAGCGCACGCTTTTGTCGCCGAGGGGCAGGCCGATCAGGTTTTGCAGGGCCAGGTCGGCCAGGCTGAAGGTGGTGGTGTCGACCTTGCCCGGCAGGGTGAAACTGCCCCACACAATCGGGCTGCGTACCTGAATCTCGATGTTCTCCAGGCGCAGGTTCGCCGCGTCGGTGTGGTCCTTGAGCATTTCGGCGCGCAGTCTGTCGAGCGCGTAGGTCTGGATGTGCGGGATGTCATCGTCGTAGGACTTGCCCGCGTTGAGGCTGTGCAGCGCGGCGAGGTCTTTCAGGTAGCGTGCGTAGAGACTCAGGTCGCTGGTGGAGGCGGACGTCAGCCAGGACGGGAGTGCGTCGAGGTAGGGTTTGAGGTCGGGTTGCTTTTCGCCGACCAGCTCTTGGGTGGCCGGTGGTAGGTTGAGTGAGGATTCGCTGGGGGCGGTGCGCCGCAGTTGCTGAGTGTCGAGCTGCCCGATGAACGCAAGCTGTTGGGCAATCAGCGTGCAAGCCTGGTGATCGAAAAAATGCCCGGTGGGTTCGAACAGTCGCCATTGGATGTCAGTGGGTGCATGGCGACCTACGTAGCCGGGCAAGCTCTGGCCCAGTTGCTCCAGCGTGGCGAATTTCTCGTAGCCGTTGAACAGGGAGTACGTGAGGATAAGCGTCTCGCCGTCGTGGTTGCCGATCAGTACGGCAATCGACAGCAGGCCCAGGTGGGTGACGGTCGCGCCGTCGATCTGATCGACGTCCACCAGGTAGGCGCGGCAGGCGAATGCATCGTCGCTCTGGCGGCGTGTCAGTTCAGGCGCGGCGTACAGCGTGCGGGCCATGGCGCAGTCCTGTTCGTCCCAGCCTTCGACGCGGGTCACGTTCCACACCGAGCGCAGCGTGCTGGACAAGGCTTGCCAGTGGGGGCCGGAGGTGCCGTTGCTGGAGTTCCAGAACGCCACTTGTTGTTCCTGGTAGGCGGTGAGCATCACTGGCGCCAGCAGGTTGATCAGGGTGGCGATCTGCGTGATGCGTACCGGCAGGTGCGCGGTGGGTTGCTGGTTTTTTGGCTGGATAAGGTAGTGCGCGCCTTCGATGTAGAGCGCGGGTTCACCTGAGATGGCCTGATTGGTGAGGATGTCAGTGAGGGTTTGGTGCGCGGTGGGGCCGGCGACGATTTCATCGTCGACAATGCCCCATGTCGGCGTGCCGACCATGGCGATGTCCGGGTCGATGCCCAGGTCCGGGTAGAGTTCTTGCAACGAGCGGCGTAACAGCGCGCTGGCGGCTTCCCGGAAGGCGGGGCCGACGCAGAGTTGGGTGACCAGCGTATCGGAGGGGTTGTAACGAAGGGTGGAGGTTTGTTGGCTCATGGGTTCCTGCCTTGCCATTTCATGGACGCTGCCGGAAGAACAGCTTCGGCATGCTAGAAAGCGGCAAGGCAGGGAGGAGACTAACTATATAGTTGGCCGAGGGTTTTTACGCGGGTTCGGCTGTACGATTCAGGCCAGTTCACCGCACAGATCGAGTTCCACCAGGCGCCGGATGGTCTGGGTGTCGAGCCCGGCGCCGAGCAGCGCGTTGAGTTTGCCGAACGCCGCTTCACGGGTCATGCCGCCACCGGACAGCACGCCCACTGCACGCAAACGGCTGCCGGCTTCGTACACGTCCAGTTCCACGCCGCCCTCATGGCATTGGGTGATCGCGACCACGACCACGCCTTGCGCCTGCGCGCGCTGGAGGCTGGCGAGGAACTCGGGGTTATCGCTGGGCCCGGTGCCGCTGCCGAAGCATTCCAGGATCAGCGCCTGCAGGCCGCTGCCGATCAAACCGTCCAGTTGGGGCGCGCCGATACCCGGCACCAACGGCAGCACACCGACATTGGCCAGGGCCTTGGGCTGACGGTAGTCCAGCGCTGCAGGAATCGACGCGGCGCGGGCCACGCCGCCCTGGCGTTGCAACGCGGCGAACGGGTGACGCCCGAAGCTGCGGACTTTCGCGCAGCGTGTCGGCGCCATCAGCGTGCCGTGGAAGTACAACTGCACGCCCGGCGCCAGGCCTTGGCCCAGGGCCAGCAGCGCACCGCTGACGTTTTCCCAGGCATCGCTGTCGGGTACGCCGGCCGGGAGCATGGAGCCGGTGAACAGCACCGGCGCCGGCAGGCCCAACAGTTGGAAGCTCATGGCGGCTGCGCTGTAGGCCAAGGTGTCGGTGCCGTGCAGGATCAGCACCGCGTCGCAACCGTCGTCCACGGCTTCGACCACGGCAGTGCGCAGGCGCTGCCAGTAGGCCGGGGTCATGTTGGCGCTGTCGATCAGCGGCGACATTTCCCGGAAGCGCCATGTAGGCACTGGCTGGCTGGCGAGCTGTTCGCGCATGCGGGCTTCGAAACCGGATGCGGGGGTCAGGCCGTTGGCACTGGCTTGCATGCCGATGGTGCCGCCGGTGTAGAGCACCATGACGTTGTTAGCTGCTTGCATCGAAAATCTCCTGAACGAAAAACGCCGCCAAGCCCAGAGCATGCCCAAGGCCAGGCGGCGTGTCATCTGCGCTTAGCGTTGCGACAGTGCGATCGATTCAGCAGGCGCTTTAGCGGCAGGCTCCGGTTTCACCGGGTTGGCCGGCCAGGCCTTGCGGTCCAGGTCCAGGTCGGGGAACTGGCTGGAGTCGAACACCGGGGTCTTGATCCCCGCTGCACGCTGGTTGTCGTAGTCATTCAGGATACGCATGGCGATCTTGAACAGGAACGCCAGGGCGAACAGGTTGACGAACGCGAGCATCGTCATGGTGATGTCGGCGAAGGCGAACACGGTGCTCAGGTTCTCGATCGAACCCCAGAAAATCAGCACCAGCACCAACGCGCGGTAGCCCATCAGCACCTTGCGGTTGTTGCCGACCAGGAAGCGCAGGTTGCCCTCGCCGAGGTAGTAGTTGTACATGATCGAGGTGAACACGAACAACGCCAGGGCCACCGAGATGAACATCCGGCCCCAGTCGCCGACCACGGCCGCCAGGGAGTTCTGGGTCAGGGCAATGCCGTCGCCTTCAAAGCCCGGGGTGTAGAAACCGGAGAGCAGGATCAGCAAGGCGGTGCAGGTGCAGATCACGAAAGTATCGAGGAACACGCTGAACGCTTGCACCACGCCTTGGGCGATCGGATGTTCCACCGACGCGACCGCCGCCACGTTAGGCGCACTGCCCAAACCGGCTTCGTTGGCGAATACGCCGCGCTTCACACCCATGATGATCGCACTGCCCACCAGGCCGCCGAAGGCCTGGTCGAGGCCGAACGCGCTCTTGACGATGGTCGCGAGCATGGCCGGCACATGGTCGAATTGCAGCACGATCACGTAGAGGGTCACTGCGATGTAGACCAGGGTCTTGACCGGCACCAGCAGGTCGGCGATCGAGGCGATCCGCTTGATCCCGCCGATGAACACCAGGCCCAGCAATGCCGCCAGGGCCAGGCCGGTGTAGGTGGTGTCGAGGCCGAAGGCGTTGTTCAGCGAATGCGTCACGGCATGGGCTTGCAGGCCGTTGAAGGCAAAACCGAAAGTCACCAGCAGCAGGAACGCCATCACCATGCCCAGCCAGCGCTTGTGCAGGCCGTGCTGGATGTAATAAGCCGGGCCGCCGCGGAAGGTGCCTTCGGCGTCGGTGCGCTTGTACAACTGGCCCAGGGAGCACTCGATAAAGCTCGAGGACATGCCCACCAACGCGGTGACCCACATCCAGAACACGGCACCGGGGCCGCCCAGGGTCACGGCAATGCCGACACCGGCGATGTTCCCGGCACCGACGCGGCCGGCCAGGCTGAGCATCAGCGCCTGGAACGAACTGAGCTGGTCGGAGCTGTTTTTCAGGCTGTCGCGAAACACCGAAAACATGTGGAAAAAGTGACGCAACTGAACGAAACGCGAGCGGATCGTGAAATAACCGCCGAGCCCGACAATGAGCACGATCAGTACTTTCCCTGAGAGGAAGTCGTTGATGACTTCGAGCATGGAGTGTTCCTCGCTGATTTTTCTAATGGCAAACGCAGGACGGTTCGACGCTGTCACTTGGCACCAGGCAGTGCGCGACGGTTCGACCGGATCCTTTTGCGGGTGTTGTTATTCATGCGTTTTCGCGTGTGTCCGGGCCATCGTTACCGATGGCCGCTGGCGCGAAGAGGGGCGGCACTATACCTAGGCGAACGTGATCCGTCTGCCTGGGCTGATTAAAGGTTTCAGCCAGGGTGTGGCGGGCAGGGGCGATATTGGAATTTTTATGGGCGTCATTTCACAACCTTGAGACAAAAAAAGGGCCTGAAGAACGAGCCTTCAGGCCCTCAAAAGGTGAGAGGTGTCTAGTCCCTCAACCTGGTGAGCGGTGCAACAAACGCTTAGGCCTTCAGCGGGACCAAACGTGGAGCAATCATGTTTTCGGGGCGCAGGATGTCGTCGAGCATAGCGTCGTCGAGCAAGCCTTCTTCGCGCACCAGTTCCAGCACGCCGCGGCCGCTTTCGAGGGCGATACGCGCGATGCGGGTGGCGTTTTCATAGCCGATGTACGGGTTCAGCGCGGTGACCAGGCCGATGGAGTGCTCCACCAGCTCACGGCAGCGGGCTTCGTTGGCGGTGATGCCGACGATGCAGTGCTCGCGCAGCATGTCCATGGCCCGTTGCAGCAGGCGGATCGAGTCGAAGATCTTGAAGGCGATCAACGGTTCCATCACGTTCAACTGCAGTTGGCCGCCTTCGGCTGCCATGGTCAGGGCCAGGTCGTTGCCGATCACTTGGAAGGCCACTTGGTTGACGGCTTCCGGGATCACCGGGTTGACCTTGCCGGGCATGATCGAGCTGCCAGGCTGGCGGGCCGGCAGGTTGATCTCGTTGATGCCGGTACGTGGGCCGCTGGACAGCAGGCGCAGGTCGTTGCAGATCTTCGACAGCTTCACCGCGGTACGCTTGAGCATGCCGGAGAACAATACGAAGGCGCCCATGTCGGAGGTGGCTTCGATCAAGTCCGCCGCCGGCACCAGCGGCTGGCCGCTGATGGTGGCCAGGCGTTGTACGGCCAGGGCCTGGTAGCGCGGGTCGGCGTTGATGCCGGTGCCGATGGCGGTGCCGCCCAGGTTCACTTCGGTCAACAGCTCCGGCGCCAGGGTTTTCAGGCGGGCCAGGTCTTCGTTGAGGGTGGTGGCAAAGGCGCGGAATTCCTGGCCGAGGGTCATCGGCACGGCGTCTTGCAATTGGGTACGGCCCATTTTCAGTACATGGTTGAACTCGACACCTTTAGCGGCGAACGCCTGGATCAGGCTGTCGAGGCTGGCCAGCAGCGCGTCATGGCCCAACAGCAGACCCAGGCGGATCGCGGTCGGGTAGGCGTCGTTGGTCGACTGCGCCATGTTCACGTCGTTGTTCGGGTGCAGGTACTGGTACTCGCCCTTGTTGTGGCCCATGGCCTCCAACGCGATGTTGGCGATGACTTCGTTGGCATTCATGTTGGTTGAAGTGCCGGCGCCGCCTTGAATCATGTCCACCACGAATTCTTCGTGAAAGTCGCCGCGGATCAGGCGGGCACAGGCTTCGCTGATTGCAGCGTGCTTGGCTTCGCTGAGCTGGCCCAACTCGCGGTTGGCGTCAGCGGCGGCTTGCTTGACCATTGCCAGGCCGACCACCAATTTCGGGTAATGCGAAATCGGAACGCCCGAGAGGCGGAAGTTATTCACCGCTCGCAGGGTCTGGATGCCGTAATACGCTTGAGCAGGTACTTCGAGTACGCCAAGCAGGTCTTTTTCTGTGCGGAATGATGCAGCGGAGGACATGACGGAAATCATCTCGATATGGACCCGGAACTGGCCGGAACGCTGTGAATGCTAGGCTTGTGGAAGTTTTTGGGCCAATGCTGTTAAACACTGGCCTATGCACAAACGGCATAATAGGCGTGTGACCCGGCTATCATGGCGGGCGTGTGTGCCAAAATGGTGCATACCCGTGGGAGGAACTGATGAACCTTGAGAGCAAATGGCTGGAAGACTTCAGCGCCCTGGCGGCGACGCGCAGCTTTTCCCAGGCTGCTGAGCGGCGCTTTGTCACCCAGCCGGCGTTCAGTCGACGTATCCGCAGCCTCGAAGCCGCGCTGGGCCTGACCCTGGTCAACCGCTCGCGCACGCCGGTGGAATTGACGGCGGCGGGGCAGTTATTCCTGGTGACCGCGCGCACGGTGGTCGAGCAGCTCGGTGAAGTACTGCGCCATTTGCACCATCTGGAAGGCGGGCAGGGCGAAGTCATGCAAGTGGCGGCGGCCCACTCCCTGGCGCTGGGCTTCTTCCCGCGCTGGATCGCGCAGTTGCGCAACGAAGGCCTGAACATTGCCACCCGGCTGGTCGCCACCAACGTCGGTGATGCCGTGCATGCCCTGCGCGAAGGCGGCTGCGATTTGATGCTGGCGTTCTACGACCCCGACGCGGCAATGCAGATGGACCCGGAGATCTTCCCGTCACTGCACCTGGGCAATACCGAAATGCTCCCGGTGTGCGCCGCCGATGCCGAGGGCAAGCCACTGTTCGATCTGGAAGGTGAAGGCAGTGTGCCGCTGCTGGCCTACAGCGCCGGGGCATTTCTGGGGCGTTCGGTGAACCTGCTGTTGCGCCAACGTGCCCTGCGCTTCACCACGGTTTACGAAACCGCGATGGCCGACAGCCTCAAAAGCATGGCCCTGGAAGGCCTGGGCATCGCCTGGGTGCCGCAACTGAGCGTGCGTGCCGAGTTGGCCCGAGGTGAGCTGGTGGTCTGCGGCGGTCCGCAGTGGCATGTGCCATTGGAGATTCGTTTGTACCGCTGTGCCTTGGTGCGTAAGGCAAACGTGCGGTTGTTGTGGCGCAAGCTGGAAGGTGGAGCCGCGCAGAATACGTGAGTCCAACACCGCTTAACTGTGGGAGGGGTTTTGTGGGGTTTTCGCTGACTCTTAAGTCAATAAAACCGCCGGTTTGCGCCGCTAGACAGATGGTCATTCCAGGGGCTGTTTATCTGCGTTATTACGGTATACTGCGCGGCCTTCGGCCGGTCCAACCGGCCAAATTTCGTACACCAAGCCACGCCGGATTTCCCGCGTGGCTTGTTGTTTTTTGACGCGCCTGCGGGCGCCCAGAGAGAAGAGGCACGACGATGAGTGCATTGGTTGGCGTGATCATGGGCTCCAAGTCCGATTGGTCCACCCTTAGCCACACCGCCGATATGCTGGAAAAACTCGGCATTCCGTATGAAGTGAAAGTGGTCTCTGCCCACCGCACCCCGGATTTGCTGTTCCAGTATGCCGATGAAGCAGAATCCCGTGGCATCGAGGTGATCATCGCCGGTGCCGGCGGTGCAGCGCACCTGCCAGGCATGTGTGCGGCCAAGACCCACCTGCCGGTACTCGGCGTGCCGGTGCAGTCGTCGATGCTCTCGGGCGTGGATTCGCTGTTGTCCATCGTGCAGATGCCGGCCGGTATCCCGGTGGCGACCCTGGCGATCGGCAAGGCCGGCGCGATCAACGCCGCCTTGCTGTCCGCCAGCATCCTGGGCGCCAAGCACCCGCAGTTCCACGCGATGCTGAAAAAATTCCGTGCTGAGCAGACAGACAGCGTGCTGGACAATCCAGACCCACGTATCGCCTGAGGTTGTTGACGATGAAAATCGGTGTAATCGGTGGCGGCCAACTGGGTCGCATGCTGGCCCTGGCGGGAACGCCGCTGGGGATGAACTTCGCTTTCCTGGACCCGGCGCCGGATGCCTGTGCGGCCGCGTTGGGTGAACACCTGCGCGCTGACTACAGCGACCCGGACCACCTGCGCCAACTGGCCGAAGAAGTCGACCTGGTGACCTTCGAGTTCGAAAGCGTCCCGGCCGAAACCGTGGCCTTCCTCTCGCAGTTCGTGCCGGTCTACCCGAGCGCCGAAGCCTTGCGCATCGCCCGTGACCGCTGGTTCGAGAAGAGCATGTTCAAGGACCTGGGCATTCCGACCCCGGCCTTCGCCGATATCCAGTCCCAGGCGGACCTGGACGCCGCCGTCGCCAGCATCGGCCTGCCGGCCGTGCTGAAAACCCGTACCCTGGGTTACGACGGCAAGGGCCAGAAAGTCCTGCGCACCGCCGCCGATGTGGTCGGCACCTTCGCCGAACTGGGCAGCGTGGCCTGCCTGTTGGAAGGCTTCGTGCCGTTCACCGGCGAAGTTTCGCTGATCGCCGTGCGTGCCCGCGATGGCGAGACCCGCTTCTACCCGTTGGTCCACAACACCCACGACAACGGCATTCTCAAACTGTCCGTGGCCAGCACCGACCATCCATTGCAGGCCCTGGCCGAAGACTATTCCAGCCGTGTGCTCAAGCAGCTGGAATATGTCGGCGTGATGGCGTTCGAGTTCTTTGAAGTCGACGGTGGCCTGAAGGCCAACGAAATCGCCCCGCGCGTCCACAACTCCGGGCACTGGACCACCGAAGGCGCCGAGTGCAGCCAGTTCGAGAACCACCTGCGCGCGGTGGCGGGCTTACCGCTGGGCTCCACAGCCAAGGTGGGCGAGAGCGCCATGCTCAACTTCATCGGCGTGGTCCCGCCGGTTGAAAAAGTCATCGCCATCGACGACTGCCACCTGCATCACTACGGCAAGGCTTTCAAGACCGGGCGCAAGGTCGGCCACGCCAACCTGCGTTGCCAGGACCGCGCGACGCTGCAAGCGCAGATCCTCAAGGTCGAAGCGTTGATCGCCGAGCAATAATCCCGGGAACGGCGGGAACCATTGGCGGCCGCCGTCTCTCTGATTGCAGGATGATAAAGCCTGGCTAGGCTTTTTCATGACTCACATTCAATCAGAGGGAAATGCCATGGGTATCATCGGAACCATCTTTATCGGCCTGATCGTCGGCCTGCTGGCGCGTTTCCTCAAGCCCGGCGACGACAGCATGGGCTGGATCATGACCATCCTGCTGGGTATCGCTGGCTCCCTTGCCGCCACCTACGGCGGTCAGGCACTGGGTATCTACCAGGCAGGCCAGGGCGCTGGCTTCATCGGCGCATTGTTGGGCGCCATTGTGCTGCTGGTGATCTACGGCCTGATCAAAAAGAACTAATCGAGCGACAAAGTCCTCTGCGCTGCGCAGGCGCAGAGGGCTAGAATGCCGGCACTGTTTACCTTGTCGAGCTCCTCCATGCGCCGTCTCCTCTTGATGTTTCTCCTGCTGGGCCCAGGCCTGGCTCATGCTGGCGAACTGCCGGAAACCGACTGGCTCGACCTGATGCCGCTGTCGGACCAGAAAGCCCTCGAACAAATGCCGGAAATCGACCACAACTCTCCCGAAGCCCAGGGCACCTTTACCGACAAAGGTGGCTTGAAGCAGAGCAAAGGGTTGCCGGCGGTGATGTATTCCACCAAGACCGTGGCCGCCATGAACGGCAAGAACATCCGCATCGGCGGTTACCCGGTGCCTTTGGAAACCGACGCCAAGGGCCGCAGCACCCTGTTTTTCCTGGTGCCGTACCCAGGCGCGTGCATCCACGTGCCGCCACCGCCGCCGAACCAATTGGTGCTGGTGCGTTACCCCAAGGGGTTGAAGCTGGATGATATCTACACGCCGCTGTGGGTTACGGGCACGTTGAAGGTGGAGACGGTCAATAACGACCTGGCCAACGCGGCGTATGCGCTGGATGCGGGCAAGGTGCGGGTGGTGAAGGAGTCGGATCTCTAAACCACAACACCGACCAATGTGGGAGGGAGCAACACCCCCTCCCACATTTTGATTGGGTTTACAAAGCGCTACTGGTGATGCTCACGCCCAAGGTGTGGCTTTCGCCCGGCGCCAGCGTCACCACGTCATCCAGCACATTCGCCGTCTCGATGCACAGCATGCCCTGCCAGCCGTCGTCGGCCATGTCGTCGAAGGCTTTGGCACGTTCGGTCCAGGGGTTCCAGATCACGGTCGAGTGGGAGCCTTCGCTGCTGAGCCGGACGCGCCGCTGCCAGTCGTTATCGACGATGTGCAACTGCGCGGGGGTGTCGAGGTAGATGCGATCGGTCTCGGCGCCGAAGTGCAGCGGCCCAGCCTGTTGCCGGGTGGCCCAGCCGTCAGCGGTATCGATATACGCAAGCCCGTCCAGGCCCTCGACCTGCACGTTGCGCACATCGCTCACGGCGAAGTAGGTGTGCAGCGCCTGGCTGAGGGTCACGGTGTCGGTGCCACGGTTATGACTGGTCAGGCCGATGTGCAGGTGATCGTCCAGGCGCAGGCTCAGCTTCAGGTCGACCTGATGCGGCCAGCCGGGGAAGCCGCCCGCGGGCACGGGGAGCACCAGGTCGACGCGCAGGGTGTCACCTTCGAGTTCGGTGGCGGCCAATTCCCAGAGTGCAGTACGCACGAAACCGTGGGCGCCCGCGGGCTGGTCGCTCTGGCGCATGGCCTGCACGCTGTGCGGGTTTCGATCGAACACGCCGAACCACGGCCAGCACACCGGTACGCCGGTGCGGATGCCTTTGCCGGCCTTGAAGACGGCTGCCTTGTTCGGCCAGATCAGCGGCTGTTCGCCTGCGCGTTGGTAACTGAAGAGGTGCGCGCCCTGTTGGGCCACCATCAGCTCGGCGCCGTTGTGGCGGATGCGCCAGCAGTCCAGCTCGTCGATTTTCACGGATTCAACGTGGGGCGTCGGCATAACAAAGCACTCTTAATAGCAGGCAATGGGGCAATTGACCGTCAAAACCCGGCGAGGTTTAACGCGCTCGCGACGGTACCGAACGGGTGCGGCCGCTGCCATCGATGGCGACGAACACGAACACCGCCTCGGTGACCTTGCGCCATTCGCTGGACAGCGGGTCGTCGCTCCACACTTCGACCATCATCTGGATCGAGCTGCGGCCGATTTCCAGGGCCTGGGTATAGAAGGACAATTGCGCGCCCACGGCCACCGGCACCAGGAACGCCATGCGATCAATGGCCACGGTGGCGACACGCCCGCCTGCGACCTTGCTGGCCATGGCCGTACCGGCCAGGTCCATCTGCGAGACCAGCCAGCCGCCGAAGATATCGCCGAAACCGTTGGTTTCACGCGGAAGCGCGGTGATTTGCAGGGCGAGATCGCCTTGTGGGATGGGATCTTCTTGTTCGAGTTCGATCATGCCGAGGGTGCCTCTGAGCCGTGACGCTTCATGGGTGTTTCAAATGGATAGCCGTCTTGTAGAAAAACATTTCAGCACCAACGCACGACGCGAGCTGTGTTTCTCGTAAGGCGTACTAAAGGGAAACTCTGCCAAACCGGCTGGATGGCACCCAACGGCGTTTTGGCACAGCAGCCCCTCAAGACTGCGGGTCTGGCGCTTGCAAGGGCCGAGTATATCGAGACGCTGGCGTCGCGACGACCTCTCGGCGCTCATTTGGTCGGTAAATAGACGCTGTAACGGAGCTTTTTCCGGCAACTGTTCTCCTGCCCTGGTTGACCGACTCCCTGCGCCGTGAATAGTTCACCGCGCTGCGCTATCAACCGTTCGACGCTGTGCTTTTTCCGGCGATTTGCTATCTTGCCAGACCGCCGCAAGTCCAGGGCGTGCCGTCTTTATTACGCTGATTACTATAAGAGAAGCCTTGCCATGTCCTCCGTGCCCGCAAGCAGTGCGCAACCGTCGCGCCCGCTGACCCGCAACGACTACAAAACCCTGTCGCTGTCTGCCTTGGGCGGGGCGCTGGAGTTCTACGACTTCATCATCTTCGTGTTTTTCGCCACCGTGGTCGGAAAACTGTTCTTCCCCGCCGACATGCCCGAGTGGCTGCGCATGATGCAGACCTTCGGCATCTTCGCCGCCGGTTACCTGGCGCGGCCCCTGGGCGGCATCATCATGGCGCACTTCGGTGACCTGCTGGGGCGCAAGAAAATGTTCACCCTGAGCATCTTCATGATGGCCGTGCCGACCCTGATCATGGGCCTGCTGCCGACCTACGCGCAGATCGGCCTGTGGGCGCCGATCCTGTTGCTGTTGATGCGCGTGATCCAGGGCGCGGCGATCGGCGGCGAAGTCCCGGGCGCCTGGGTGTTCGTCTCCGAACACGTGCCGCCACGCCACATCGGCTACGCCTGCGGCACCCTGACCAGCGGCCTCACCGCCGGCATCCTGTTGGGTTCGCTGGTGGCCACCGCCATCAACACGCTCTACAGCCCGGAGCAGGTCTCCGATTACGCCTGGCGTATCCCGTTCCTGCTCGGCGGTGTGTTCGGCCTGCTGTCGGTGTACTTGCGCCGTTGGCTGCATGAAACGCCGATCTTCGCCGAGATGCAGCAACGCAAGGCTCTGGCCGCCGAACTGCCGCTGCGCGCGGTGCTGCGCGACCACCGTGGCGCCATCGTGCTGTCGATGCTGCTGACCTGGCTGCTGTCGGCCGGCGTGGTAGTCGTCATCCTGATGACCCCGACCGTGCTGCAGACCCTCTACCACTTCAGCCCGACCGTTGCGCTGCAAGCCAACAGCCTGGCCATCGTGACCCTGAGCCTGGGCTGCATTGCCTCCGGCGCCCTGGCCGACCGCTTCGGTGCCGGCCGCATACTGGTGGTCGGTTGCGCACTGTTGCTGGCGACCTCCTGGACGCTGTATCACAGCCTGCTGGACCACCCTGACTGGCTGTTCCCGCTGTACGCCCTGACCGGCCTGTTTGTCGGCACCATCGGCGTGGTGCCCTACGTGATGGTGAAAGCCTTCCCACCGGTGGTGCGCTTCAGCGGGTTGTCGTTCTCCTACAACGTGGCCTACGCCGTGTTCGGCGGGCTGACGCCGTTGGCGGTGTCGCTGCTGATGAAAGAAAGCCCGATGGGCCCGGCCTACTACGTTGCCGTCCTGTGCGTGATGGGGATGGGGGTGGGTGGGTATCTGTGGAAGCGCGGGCGGTAGATAGCTTTAGTCATGATGGGGTGTCGTTTCATTGGTTATCCAATGTCCATGCTGACTTTCTATATCACGCGCCAAGTCGAGAGTCTGGTTTGGCATTCTGATACGGGTAAGCGCGCGCCCCCGGTCAGCATATTTTCTAGTGCCGTTGCTGCAACGGCATTATTGATGACCTGATATTCGACCGTTAGGTCGAGTAACCAAAGCGCACCATGCACTTGCAGTCCGTCCCGAATGGCCTGGCGACGGAGCTTTCCATCTCCAGTGAGTAGCGGTCTTCCGGTTGCTTGTGCGAGCAAGTAGCAGGAAACGTCAGCCAAGGAACTGTTGTTGTGTTCGACTTTAAGCGTTAAGAGCTTCTGCACACCGCCTTCGTCAAATGCCTCGACAACCAGCCCCCGAGCGAGCAGTTCATCGTGGGGGAAGTCCTCAAGTTCGTGCATCACGAAATCGGTACAGCACAGAGTGAATGGCAGCCTGAACATATGCTCCAGCAATCCCGCATTTCTGAAGTCAATCCAGATATTGGTGTCGCTGATATAGATCAGGCTCATGCACTCTCCAGTGAGCCCAAAAAATTGGGGTCTAGAGCCTTTATTGGGCGCCGCAGTAACTCTGCCGCTCTTGATTTGGTGATAAGGCCCTCCGCCAATCCCCAGAACACCAGTGATTCGAAACGCTGGGGCGGCTTGCAAGGTAGCGGTTCGGGTTCCGCCTTGCGCCAACCGTTGCTACTGAATTGGATGGTTAGGGATTTGTAACCACCTTCCCCCAGTAGATTGAGGTCCTTCAATCGACGGAGTGCTGCATGCATTGAGAGCCCATATTGGCGTTTGGCTATCAAGAGTTCACGGGGGTGGACGCGTGAACGTTGATGGCTCCCAAAATCGCCGGTGACGCTTTTAGCTGGATATAGAAAAGCCCCCGCAAAGCGGTGACAGCAGTTTTCTTTATCTCGCTCGGGCATATCGTCGGGCAGTTTCATTACCCAGTGCCCCAATTCATGGGCTGCGGTGAAGCGGATACGCTCACCTGGCCGCTGGGCATTCAATGCGATCAGTACATGTTCTCCCTCATTAGTGGCTGCGCAGGCACCATCGAAATCATCGGGCCCCGCCAGCATTACTACCTTGATGCCATGCTCTTCCAATTGCTCAGTCAGATGGGCGATAGGATCTTCACCGATGCCCCAATATTTGCGGAGCTGATCTGCGGCTCGTTCAGCGTCGTCAATTGAGGACACCGACAGCATTTGTGCGGGAGTTTTGGCAGTCTGGATATCCAACGGATCGAAGCACTCTTCAAGGGCGATGTACCGCTCTAGATGCTCGCGGATCTGTTCCTCAACCTGTACTTGGCGGTATTTGGGCATTTTCGCCAGTTTGCGGAACTCCAGCGGCGCGAGTGGCAGTGCTTGGGGGCGGAAAAAATACTCAGGGCTCACCTCCAGCGCCTTTGCCAATTGTAGAAGGCGCCGCGAGTTCGGGGTACTCAACCCTTTTTCATATTTGCTCAGGCCTTGCTTGGTTATATCGCCGAGACTGAGCGCCAGTGCTTCCAGCGACATGCCACGCAATAGCCTTGCGCGGCGAATCCGGTCATTGATCATGTGCGATCTCCTTAGGTTGACAAGACTATGCTTTGGTTTTGTTTTGTCAACCTGGGACTCGCCGTTCGCTGGTCAGGCTGCAGGCAGCGTTGATGAAGCAACGATTACAAAGTGTTTCTAAATTCAAGCAACATGAGCGTTGCCGCCCCGCACACTCCAGTTGTTCCGCATATTTCTCGCGCTTAGCCTGGTTCCTTTCCAATACTGGCCTTTCATCTAATTGTCATATTCCAGACATAGAGTGTTCACACGGCCTATCAATACTTGGCCCCGATCCAACTATCCCTATCTGCTAGGAGTAAGGCATGAAACTGAAGCGTTTGATGGCGGCAATGACTTTTGTCGCTGCTGGCGTTGCGACTGCCCACGCGGTGGCCGCTGGTGTTGACCCGGCTATTCCGGCTTACACGAAGACCACTGGTGTGTCGGGCAACTTGTCCAGCGTCGGTTCCGATACCCTGGCTAACCTGATGACCCTGTGGGCCGAGGGTTACAAAAAGGAATACCCGAACGTCAACATCCAGATTCAAGCTGCTGGTTCTGCCACTGCGCCACCTGCGCTGACTGAAGGCACCTCCAACCTGGGCCCGATGAGCCGCAAGATGAAGGACACCGAACTGGCGGCCTTCGAGCAGAAGTACGGCTACAAGCCAACTGCTATCCCGGTTGCCGTGGATGCCCTGGCCGTGTTCGTGCACAAGGACAACCCGATCAAGCACCTGACCATGGAACAAGTCGACGCGATCTTCTCCTCGACTCGCCTGTGCGGTGCCAAAGCCGACGTCAAAACCTGGGGCGACCTGGGTGTGACCGGCGACCTGGCCAACAAGCCAGTGCAACTGTTCGGTCGTAACTCGGTATCCGGCACCTACGGCTACTTCAAGGAAGAAGCCCTGTGCAAAGGCGACTACAAGCCTAACGTGAACGAACAACCAGGCTCGGCTTCGGTCGTGCAGTCGATCAGCTCCTCGCTGAACGGCATCGGTTACTCGGGCATCGGCTACAAGACCGCCAGCGTGAAGACCGTGGCCCTGGCCAAGAAAGGCAGCACTGACTTCATCGAAGACAGCGAAGAAAACGCCCTGAACGGCAAATACCCGCTGTCGCGTTTCCTCTACGTTTACGTCAACAAAGCCCCGAACAAGCCGCTGGCGCCGCTGGAAGCCGAGTTCGTGAAGCTGGTTCTGTCCAAGCAGGGCCAGGAAGTTGTGGTCAAGGACGGCTACATCCCACTGCCAGCCAAAGTTGCCGCCAAGGCACTGGCTGACCTGGGTCTGAAAGAAGGCAACTAAGTTGCTGGGCCGGGTAAAACCGGCCGTTCTGTAGGAGCGGGCTTGCTCGCGAAAGATGATAGAGCACCGCGTTTATTCAGAAGCGGCGCGTTATCGTTAACGCTCTTCGCGAGCAAGCTCGCTCCTACAGAAACTCCTAATTTTTAGTCCGCTGCCGGCTCTGCCATGCGGCGGATTTCTTGCGTCACTGCATTGTCATCTTTCTGTCATACAGGACCGCTAGGGTGTGCGCATGAATGATCTGGCCAATTCCACTATGACGACGACTTCTCCCCCCAAGCGTATTGACTTCAATACGCCTGAGTTGCAACGCAAGCGCCGCATTCGCGCGCTCAAGGATCGCCTGACCCGTTGGTACGTGTTGATCGGCGGCCTCGCCGTCCTCGGCGCTATCACCCTGATCTTCTTCTTCCTGGCCTACGTGGTCGCGCCCTTGTTCCAGGGCGCCTCGCTGACCAAGGAAGCCGCGCTGACACCGGCGTGGATGCAAGACGCGGGCAAGCCGTTGATGATCTCGCTGGAAGAACAGAACCAAGTCGCCATGCGGGTTTCCGACAAAGGCCAGGCGCTGTTCTTCGACGTGAGCACCGGCGCCGAACTCAAGCGCATCGACCTGCCGCTGGCGGCCGGCGTCAGCGTCGTGTCGATTGGTAAAGACCAGCCGGGCAGCCCGCTGGTGATCCTCGGTTTGTCCAATGGCCAGTCCCTGGTGTTCCGCCACACCTACAAGGTGTCCTACCCGGACGGCAAGAAGACCATCAGCCCGGCCATCGAATACCCTTACGGCGAAACGCCGATCGTGCTGGATGACGCCGGTCGCCCGCTGGAACACGTCGCGCTGAACGTCACCGACACCTCGCTGGTGGTGGCCGGTTCGGCCGGTTCGCACTTGAACGTGCTGTCCCTGAGCCGTGAAGAAAACATGATGACCGGCGAAGTCACCAGCGAGCAGAAGCGTATCGAGCTGCCGCAGATGACCGAGCCGGTGAAGGCGATCTTCATCGACCCACGCCAGCAATGGCTGTACGTGATCAACGGCCGTGCCCTGGCGGATGTGTTCAGCCTGCGCGACAAGAGCCTCAACGGTCGCTATAAACTGCTGGAAGACGGCGACGCCGAAATCACCGCCAGCACCCAACTGGTGGGCGGTATCTCGCTGATCGTCGGTAACTCCAAGGGCGGCCTGGCCCAGTGGTTCATGGCCCGTGACCCGGATGGCGAACAGCGCCTGAAGCAGATCCGCACCTTCGAGATGGGCACTGCGCCCATCGTTGAAATCACCGCCGAAGAACGTCGCAAAGGCTTCACCGCCCTCGACGCTTCCGGCAAGTTCGGCGTGTTCCACAGCACCGCCCACCGCACCCTGCTGGTGGACCCGGTGGTCGATGGCCCGGGCGTGTTCGGCCTGTCGCCACGGGCCAACCGTGTGATCGTCGAAGCCGACGGCAAGCTGCAACCGTTGCTGCTGGACAACCCGCACCCGGAAGTGTCGTGGAGCGCGCTGTGGAGCAAGGTCTGGTACGAAAACTACGACGAGCCTAAATACGTCTGGCAATCGACCGCCGCCAACACCGATTTCGAACCCAAGATGAGCCTCGCGCCGCTGACCTTCGGTACGCTGAAGGCCGCGTTCTACGCCATGTTGCTGGCCGCGCCGCTGGCTGTTGCCGCAGCGATCTACACTGCGTACTTCATGGCGCCGGGCCTGCGCCGCAAGGTCAAGCCGGTGATCGAGCTGATGGAAGCGATGCCGACGGTGATCCTCGGCTTCTTCGCCGGCCTGTTCCTCGCGCCGTATGTCGAAGGGCATCTACCGGGGATTTTCAGCCTGCTGATGCTGGTGCCGATTGGCATCCTGGTGGCCGGTTTTATCTTCAGCCGCCTGCCTGAGTCCATTCGCCTGCGGGTTCCCGATGGCTGGGAAAGCGCGATCCTGATCCCGGTGATCCTGTTTGTGGGCTGGCTCTCGCTGTACATGAGCCCGTACCTGGAAACCTGGTTCTTCGGCGGCGACATGCGGATGTGGATCTCCCATGACCTGGGCATCACCTATGACCAGCGCAACGCCCTGGTCGTCGGCCTGGCGATGGGGTTCGCGGTGATCCCGAACATCTACTCCATCGCCGAAGACGCCGTGTTCAGCGTGCCGCGCGGCCTGACCCTGGGCTCTTTGGCCCTGGGCGCCACGCCGTGGCAGACCATGACCCGCGTGGTCATCCTGACCGCCAGCCCGGGGATTTTCTCGGCGCTGATGATCGGCATGGGCCGCGCCGTGGGCGAGACCATGATCGTGCTGATGGCCACCGGTAACACTCCGGTGATGGAGATGAACCTGTTCGAAGGCCTGCGCACCCTGGCGGCCAACGTCGCGGTGGAAATGCCCGAGTCGGAAGTGGGCGGCAGTCACTACCGCGTGCTGTTCCTCTCGGCGCTGGTGCTGCTGTTGTTCACCTTCATCATGAACACCCTCGCCGAGCTGATTCGTCAGCGTCTGCGCAAGAAATACTCGTCGCTTTAAGAAAGGTAGAAGTCTGTGAAACAGAACTCCCTGAATGGATGGTTCAAGAGCGGCGCCCCCGGCGTCTGGATCAGCGGTGGCGCGGTGTCCATCGCGGTCATCATGACCCTTGGTTTGCTGGCTGTGATTGCGGTGCGTGGTTTGGGCCACTTCTGGCCGGCTGACCTGATCCAGGCCAACTACGATGTCCCGGGCCAGGCCAACCATATCGTCATCGGCGAAGTGGTACAGAAAGAAGAAGTGCCGCGCGAGCGCCTGAAAAGCGCTGGCCTGCCCGTGCCCGACGTGGGCCCGGAATTCATGACCCGCGAGCTGATCAAAGTCGGTAACCGCGATCTGAATGGCAACGACTTCACATGGATCGTCGGCGAATGGCTGAAGAACCAGACCAAACCGCTGGAATTGATGACCATCGAGCGCCGTGAGTGGGGCAACTTCTACGGCACCCTGGTCAACGTCAAGCAGGATGGCAAGGTCATCGCCGAAGGCCAGGCTGCGTGGCCGGAGCTGCAGGCTCGGGTCGACCGCGTGAACAAGCTGGCGGCCCAGCTCAAGACCCTTGAGAAGTCCGACATCGGCGCGATCAACGCCGGTCTTGAACGTATCCGTCTGCACGGTCGCAAGCTGGAACTGGAAGGCAAGCTCGACGCCGCCGCCCAGGCCGACATGGACTCGGGCCGCGCCGAACTGAATGCCCGTTACCAGGACATCGAAGCGCGCCTGGCCGACCTGCACGCCCAATTCAACCGCGACGCCTTGACTGCCCGCGATGCGAACGGCAAGGAAGTCGAAATCGGCATCGGCAAAGTGGTCCACGCCTATCAGCCGAACGCCATGGGCACGATGACCAAGATCGGCTTCTACTTCAGTAAGGTCTGGGAGTTCCTCAGCGACGACCCACGGGAAGCCAACACCGAAGGCGGGATCTTCCCGGCGATCTTCGGCACCGTGATGATGACCCTGATCATGGCGATGATCGTGACCCCATTCGGCGTGCTGGCGGCGGTGTACCTGCGTGAATACGCCAAGCAGAACGCCCTGACGCGGATCATCCGCATCGCCGTGAACAACCTGGCGGGCGTACCGGCCATCGTTTACGGCGTGTTCGGCCTGGGCTTCTTCGTGTATGTATTGGGTGGCTCGGTTGACCGCCTGTTCTTCGCCGAAGCCCTGCCGGCCCCGACCTTCGGCACGCCGGGCCTGTTGTGGGCGTCGCTGACCCTGGCGCTGCTGGCGGTGCCGGTGGTGATCGTGGCTACCGAAGAAGGCCTGGCGCGGATTCCTCGCACTGTGCGCGAAGGCTCGCTGGCACTCGGCGCGACCAAGGCGGAAACGCTGTGGAAGATCGTGCTGCCGATGGCCAGCCCGGCGATGATGACCGGCATGATCCTCGCCGTGGCCCGTGCCGCCGGTGAAGTAGCGCCGCTGATGCTGGTGGGCGTGGTCAAGCTGGCCCCGTCGCTGCCGCTGGACGGCAACTACCCTTACTTGCACCTTGACCAGAAGATCATGCACCTGGGCTTCCATATTTATGACGTCGGCTTCCAGAGCCCCAACGTCGAGGCCGCAAGGCCGCTGGTATATGCCACCGCACTGTTGCTGGTGCTGGTGATCGCCACGCTCAACTTGTCGGCGGTGTGGATCCGTAACCACCTGCGCGAGAAGTACAAGGCGTTGGACAGTTAATTGAAGTAAACGCGGACTCAATGTGGGAGGGGGCTTGCCCCCGATAGCGGCGTATCAGAAACACATATGCTGGCTGACACACTGCTATCGGGGGCAAGCCCCCTCCCACACTAGACCACGATATACGCAGAATTTGAGTAAACCGTCCCCGGCGGTTCAACAACACGAATTGGTAGCACAGGGAGCATCCCATGCAACAAGAAACCCATTCCCATGGCATCAACATGTCTGCCCTGGGTCGTGACAAGCAGAGCCTGAGCCTGGCCCAGGAAACCGTGGCCATCGAAGTGCCGGGCCTGAGCCTGTACTACGGCGACAAACAGGCGCTGTTCGACGTCAGCATGAACATCCCCAAGCAGCGCGTGACCGCCTTCATCGGCCCGTCGGGCTGCGGCAAGTCCACGCTGCTGCGCACCTTCAACCGCATGAACGACCTGGTCGACGGTTGCCGCGTGGACGGTGCGATCAACCTCTACGGCAGCAACATCTACCGCAAGGGTGAAGACGTGGCCGAGCTGCGTCGCCGGGTGGGCATGGTGTTCCAGAAGCCCAACCCGTTCCCCAAGACCATCTACGAAAACGTGGTCTACGGCTTGCGCATCCAGGGCATCAACAAGAAGCGCATCCTCGATGAAGCGGTCGAATGGGCGCTTAAAGGCGCGGCGCTGTGGGACGAGGTCAAGGACCGCCTGCACGACTCCGCACTCGGCCTGTCCGGCGGCCAGCAACAACGCCTGGTGATCGCGCGTACCATCGCCGTGGAACCGGAAGTGCTGCTGCTCGACGAACCTTGCTCGGCACTCGACCCGATCTCGACGTTGAAAGTCGAAGAACTGATCTACGAGCTCAAGTCCAAGTTCACCATCGTCATCGTGACTCACAACATGCAACAGGCGGCGCGGGTTTCCGACTACACCGCGTTCATGTACATGGGCAAGCTGGTGGAGTTCGGCGATACCGATACCCTGTTCACCAATCCGGCGAAGAAACAGACCGAAGACTACATCACCGGTCGCTACGGCTAGGAAGCTGTGGTTCAGATTGCATTGACGCTGCGGTTCTCCGCACCTTTCCGGACGCTCCAAGGACGCCAACATGATTAGCAAAGAAGGCCTTACCCACCACATCTCCGCGCAGTTCAACGCCGAGCTTGAGGAAGTGCGCAGCCACCTCCTGGCGATGGGCGGGCTGGTGGAGAAGCAAGTCAACGATGCGGTCACCGCGCTGATCGAGGCCGACTCGGGCCTGGCCCAGCAAGTGCGCGAGATCGATGACCAGATCAACCAGATGGAACGCAATATCGACGAAGAATGCCTGCGCATTCTCGCCCGTCGCCAGCCGGCGGCTTCCGACCTGCGCTTGATCATCAGTATTTCCAAGTCGGTGATCGACCTTGAGCGTATCGGCGATGAATCCACCAAGATCGCCCGCCGCGCCATCCAACTGTGCGAAGAAGGTGAAGCGCCGCGCGGTTATGTGGAAGTGCGGCATATCGGTGACCAGGTGCGCAACATGGTGCGCGATGCCCTGGACGCGTTTGCCCGTTTCGACGCCGAACTGGCGTTGTCGGTGGCCCAGTACGACAAGATCATCGACCGTGAGTACAAGACCGCCCTGCGCGAGCTGGCCACCTACATGATGGAAGACCCGCGCTCTATCACACGGGTCTTGAGCATTATCTGGGTGCTGCGTTCGCTGGAGCGGATCGGCGACCACGCGCGCAATATCTCGGAGTTGGTGATCTATCTGGTGCGTGGCACCGACGTGCGGCACATGGGCCTCAAGCGCATGAAAGCCGAAGTTGAAGGATCTACCGATCAAATCCCTAATGTTCCGGGCGAATCTGACGATAAGTAAGGTTGCCCGAGATATTAACGCCCGGCCTTTGGTCGGGCGTTTTCGTTTGTGGGCGCTGATTTTTTTGTGCGTGGGGTGAAAGAAAGTCCCAACACGACTACAGAGTTTTGGCAAAATGCCACCAGTCAGGCGTTCTGCGTGCCGCGTTTTTATAGGATAAAGGGTCGATGAGTAAAGTCAGTGTATTGGTGGTGGATGACGCCTCGTTTATTCGCGACCTGGTGAAGAAGTGCCTGCGCAATTACTTCCCCGGGATCAAGATTGAAGATGCGGTGAACGGCAAAAAGGCCCAGGCCATCCTGATGCGCGAAACCTTCGATCTGGTGTTGTGCGACTGGGAAATGCCCGAGATGTCCGGCCTGGAGCTGTTGACCTGGTGCCGTGAGCAACCGCAGCTCAAAGCCATGCCGTTCGTGATGGTGACCAGCCGCGGCGACAAGGAGAACGTGGTGCAGGCGATCCAGGCCGGGGTTTCCGGCTACGTCAGCAAACCGTTCACCAACGAACAGCTGTTGACCAAGGTCAAGCACGCCCTGCACAAGGTCGGGCGCCTCGACGCCCTGGTCGCCAGCGCACCGACCAAGATGAACTCAGCGTTCGGCAACGACTCCCTGAGCGCCCTGACCGGTGGCAAGCCCGAAGCGGTCAAGGTCGCTCCTATCGCGGCGGCTGCACCGAGCAAAGGCCTGCTCAACAGCCCGCCCGTGAAGGCGGCTGCCGCCGCTGCGCCCGCCAGTGGTCGCGGGCAGGGTCAGTTGCGCCTGTCCAGCGGCACCCAGCAATGCGTGATCAAGGGCCTGAGCATCAAGGAAGCGCTGCTGGTGGTCCGTCGCAGTGAGGTCCTGCCTCAGGTACTGGAAAGCGCGGTGCTCGACCTTGAGCAAGGCGACAACGCCGAAGTCGCACGCCTCAACGGCTACCTGCACGCCGTCGTCGCCTTCGAGCCCAAGCCCGACAGCGACTGGCTGCAACTGACCTTCCGCTTTATCGACCAGGATGCGCAGAAACTGGACTACATCTCGCGGTTGATCGCGCGGGGTACGGCGCAGAAGCATTTTGTGCCGGGTGCCTGATTCACAGAACGCCACCTGTCCCCTGTGGAAGGGGGCGTGCTCCCGATGGTCTTTCATTCAACATCTTCGTTGGCTGAACTACCGCAATCGCGAGCAAGCCCGCTCCTACATGTGAAGTTCGTTGTTTTCAGTATCGGGTAAATCTCACACGGTCTTGTCATCAAGCCTTGCTAGCCTGCCATTCAGTCTCCCCGGCAGGTTCGCGCCATGCTCATTCGCCTACTGCTGCTCTGCGTATTGGCCACGGTTGCCACGTCGACCCCGGCCATGACCCTCTACAAATCCACCGACGCCAATGGCGAGGTGTTTTTCAGCGACCGGCAAACCCCCGGCGCCCAGGCGTTTGTGATCCGGGAGCGGGGGGCCGTGCGCGTGCAACGGCCGGTGCTCGACCGGCCAAGGCCCGGTTATCCCCAGCAGGCCTACCGCTACCCCTTGCCCTGGCGCGGCGGGCCGTTTCGCCTGAGCCAAGGCCCCAACGGCAGCTTCAGTCATACCGACGCCAAAAGCCGCTACGCCATGGACATTGCCATGCCCGAAGGCACGCCGATCATTGCGGCGCGCAGCGGCAGGGTGGTGAAGATCGAGAATGACCAGGCCGGGCGCGGCAACGATGCGTCAGGGAATTTCGTGCGGGTGCTGCACGATGACGGCACCCAGGGCGTGTACCTGCACCTCAAGCAAGGGTCGGTCAGCGTCAGGCCGGGGCAGCGGGTGGCGGTGGGCAGTGCGCTGGGGTTGTCGGGCAACACCGGCAACAGCAGCGGGCCGCACCTGCACTTTGTGGTGCAGCAGCGGACCGAGGCGGGGCTGGTATCGATCCCGTATGAGTTCAACCAGCCCGTGGGGGTATTGCCCAATTTTGCCTTGGGCAATTTACGGTCAGTCCAGCAGCAGGACCTTGGCCAGCACGATTTTCGGCCCTTTCATCTTCTTGATGATGATCCGCAGGCCTTCAACCTCGAGAACTTCTTCCTCTTCCGGCACCCGCTTGAGGGTGTCGTAGACCAGCCCGGCCAGGGTTTCCGCTTCGATGTGGTCGAGGTCGACGCCGAGCAGGCGTTCCACCTTGAACAGCGGCGTATCGCCGCGTACCAGCAGTTTGCCCGGCTGGTAGGCGAGGATGCCGCGCTCGGCCTTGCGGTGTTCGTCCTGGATATCGCCCACCAGCACTTCGAGCACGTCTTCCATGGTCAGGTAGCCGATGACCTTGCCGTCGGCTTCTTCCACCAGGGCGAAGTGCGCGCCGCCTTTGCGGAACTGCTCCAGCAACTGCGACAGCGGCATGTGCCGCGACACGCGCTCCAGCGGGCGGGTCAGTTCGGCCAGGTTGAACGACTCGGGGAGATGGTCCAGGTTCGCCAGTTCCAGCAGCAGGTCCTTGATGTGCAGCAGGCCGACAAACTCGTTGCGCTGGGCGTCATACACCGGGTAACGGCTGAATTTGTGGCGACGGAACAGCGCGAGGATTTCCTTGAGCGGAGCGTTGAAGTCCAGGGTCACCAGGTCTTCCCGCGAGTTGGCCCAGTCGACCACTTCCAGTTCGCCCATTTCCACGGCCGAGGCCAAGACGCGCATGCCTTGGTCGCTGGGGTCCTGGCCACGGCTGGAGTGCAGGATCAGCTTGAGTTCTTCGCGGCTGTACTGGTGCTCATGGTGCGGGCCGGGTTCGCCTTGCCCGGCGATCCGCAGGATGGCATTGGCGCTGGCGTTGAGCAGGTAGATTGCCGGGTACATGGCCCAGTAGAACAGGTACAGCGGCACCGCCGTCCACAGCGACAGCAGTTCCGGCTTGCGAATGGCCCAGGACTTGGGCGCCAGTTCACCGACCACGATGTGCAGGTAGGAAATCAGGAAGAAGGCGGAAAAGAACGACACGCCTTTGATCACTTCCGGCGACTCGACGCCAGCGGCGCCCAGCAGCGGCTCGAGGATATGCGCAAACGCCGGCTCGCCGACCCAGCCCAGGCCCAGGGAGGCGAGGGTGATACCCAACTGGCAGGCCGACAGGTAGGCGTCGAGCTGGCGGTGGACGGTGCGCAGGATCTGCCCGCGCCAACCGTTGGTGTGGGCGATGGCCTCGACCCGCGTGGAGCGCAGTTTGACCATGGCAAACTCCGCCGCAACGAAGAACGCGTTGAGCAGTACCAGGATCAGTGCAAAAAGAATCATGCCGAAATCGGCGAAGAGTGTGGCGAGGGTGATACTTGGGGAAGGGTCCATGATGGGGTTTTGCGGGTTCCGTATGTTCAATAGGGGTGACAGGAGCGCCTGAAAGGCGGACACAAGTCGGCCAATGTAGCGGCTGGCGCAGCGCTTGCCTAGTGGTTGCTGCCTGATGGAGCCAGGAATACCTGCGTCGCAACAATGCAATTCCAAATGTGGGAGGGGGCTTGCTCGCACATTTAGTGTTGTATTGTGCCCGGGTTATTCATCATTCACGACCATCCGCGAACGGGTTACCTGGGGCGGCGGAAAATGGCAGGTAAAGGTGCTGCCGTGGCCGAGCACACTGCTGATTTCCAGGCGTGCGCGGTGGCGCAGCAGCACGTGCTTGACGATCGCCAGGCCCAGCCCGGTGCCGCCGGTGTTGGAGTTGCGGCTGGAGTCGACGCGGTAGAAGCGCTCGGTCAGGCGCGGCAGGTGCTTGGCGTCGATGCCGATGCCGGAGTCTTGCACGCTCAGGTGCGCGCCCTGGGCGTCGGCCCACCAGCGGATGCGGATATTGCCCTTGTCCGGGGTGTACTTCACGGCGTTGAACACCAGGTTGGAAAACGCGCTGCGCAATTCGCCTTCGCTGCCTTTGAGCAGTACCGACGGGTCGGCTTCCAGGGTGATCTGTTGCCCGCGTTGGCCGGAGAGGGCCTGGGCGTCGTTCTTGATGGTCTGCAACAGGCTTTGCACCGCCACCGGGTGGTTATCCGACGGGTAATCGGTCGCCTCCAGCTTGGCCAGCAACAGCAGGTCATTGAGCAGGGTTTGCATGCGCGAGCCTTGCTGCTGCATCTGCTGCAGGGCGCGGCTCCAGCGCGGGTTGATCTCGTCGACGTTGTCCAGCAGCGTCTCCAGGTAGCCGCAGATCACCGTCAACGGGGTGCGCAGCTCGTGGGAGACGTTGGCAACGAAGTCCTTGCGCATCTGTTCCAGCTGGTGGATGCGGGTTACGTCGCGCACCAGCATCAAGTGTTCGTTGTTGCCGTAGCGCGTCAGGTACAGCTGGATGCGTACGCGGTCGTTGGTGGGCGAGGGAATTTCCAGGGCTTCTTCGTAGTTTTCCTGCTCGAAGTATTCCTTGAAGCGCGGGTGGCGGACCAGGTTGGTCACCGGTTGGCCGCTGTCCTGGGGCGTCTTGAGGCCCAGCAGGGTCTCGGCGGCGCGGTTCCACCATTCGAGGTTGCCGTCGCTGTCGAGCATGATCACTGCGTCTTTCAGCGCGGCGGTGGACTCCTGCACCCGGTCGATCACCGCTTGCAGGCGCCCGCGTACCCGTTGGTCGCGGCGTTGCAGGTGGTAGATGCTGTCGAACACCTCGCCCCACAGGCCGTAGCCGTCGGGTGGTGCTTCATCGGGTTTGTGTTGGCGCAGCCATTCATGCAGGCGCAGCAATTGCTTGAGGGTCCAGCCCAGGTACAGACCAATGCCGACGGCCAGGCTCCAGCCGTATTGGCCGCTGATCAGGCCTACCAGCAAGCAGCCGGTGATCAACAGCAGCAGGTGGCGGATCAGCGTGCCATGCCAGTTTTGGTTCACTTGAACATGCGTCCTTGTCAGCTGTTAAGTCAGGCTCTTGCGTTCAGAAACCGGCTGGCTCAGCCCTTGGTGGAAAACCGATAGCCGGTGCCGCGCACGGTTTGTACCAGATTCTCGTAGGCATCGCCCAGGGCTTTGCGCAGGCGACGGATATGCACGTCCACGGTGCGCTCTTCCACGTACACATTGCCGCCCCACACTTGGTCCAGCAACTGGCCGCGGGTGTAGGCGCGTTCCTGGTGGGTCATGAAGAACTGCAGCAGACGGTATTCGGTCGGGCCCATCTCGGCGGGCTTGCCGTCGATGGTCACGCGGTGGCTGATCGGGTCCAGCAACAGGCCGCCGACTTCGATCGGTGCTTCGCCATCGGTCGGGCCGGCGCGGCGCAGTACGGCTTTCAGGCGTGCGACCAGTTCCCGTGGGGAAAACGGCTTGGTGATGTAGTCATCGGCGCCGACTTCCAGGCCCTGGATCTTGTTGTCTTCTTCGCCCTTGGCCGTGAGCATGATGATCGGGATATCGCCGGTCAGCTCGTCACGCTTGAGGCGCCGCGCCAGTTCGATGCCGGAGGTGCCGGGCAGCATCCAGTCGAGCAGGATCAGGTCCGGTTTGCGGTCGACGATAATGGCATGGGCCTGCTGCGAGTTCTCCGCCTCCAGGCAGTCATAGCCGGCCATTTCCAACGCGACGGCGATCATCTCGCGAATGGGCGCTTCGTCGTCGACGATCAGAATGCTCCTGCCAACCATGCCTAAAGTCCTCTTGTCATTTAACTGTCTTGCGCCGCATTAGATAACGGAATTATTGCAGTCGTGTGACAGTAATTTAGCTGCTCGCGCAATTCCCGCCTGCGTGGACTACGCTTTGGGTCCGAATCCTGACAACCACAAAAGGAAGGTTCCGATGACTTACAGTACTTTTTCTTGGAAGGCCTTGCTGGTCACGGCGGCGTTGACGCTGCCGACCCTGGCATTCGCGGCGGACCCCGCGACGACCAAAGACGGGATACTGGTCGATCACAACGGCATGACGCTCTACACCTTTGCCAAGGACGCCGATGGCAAATCCCTGTGCAACGATAAGTGCGCCGCCAACTGGCCGCCATTGATGGCGGCGTCCACCGACAAGCCCATGGGCAAGTGGACCGTGATCACCCGTGACGACCAGAAGAGTCAGTGGGCCTACAGCGGCAAGCCGCTCTACACCTTCGTCATGGACAAGAAGGCCGGCGACATGACCGGTGACGGCAAGATGGACGGGGCCTGGAAAGTCGCCAAGCCTTAGTTGGGCCCTCGCGATGAGGGGCCTGGCCCCTCATCGAAAGCCGTAATCCGCGACAATCCCGACAAAGATCGCCAACCCGGCCCAGTGGTTGTGCAAAAACGCCTTGAAGCACTTCATCCGGTCCCTGTCCCGGGTGTACCAGAATTCCCAGGCAAAACAGCCCGCCGCCGCCAGCAACCCCAGGTGGAACCAGCCGCCCAGCTCGAACCGCGCGCCGGCCAGCAACAGGCACGCCAGCGCCAGGCCTTGCAGGGTCAGAATGATCGCCCGGTCGGCGTCGCCAAACAGGATGGCGGTGGATTTCACGCCGATCTTCAAATCGTCGTCGCGGTCGGTCATGGCGTAATAGGTGTCGTAGCCCACCGTCCACAGCACATTGGCGATGTACAGCAGCCACGCGGCGGCAGGCAGGTTGCCGGTTTCGGCGGTGAACGCCATCGGCATGCCCCAGGAAAACGCCGCGCCCAGCACCACTTGCGGGTAATAGGTGTAGCGCTTCATGAACGGATAGCTCGCCGCCAGCGCCAGGCCGCCGAGGGACAGCAGGATGGTCGTCGCGTTGGTCAGCAGCACCAGCAGGAAACTGACGCCCATCAGCAGCGCGAAAAACACCAGCGCCTCTTTCGAGCTGATCTTGCCGCTGACCAGTGGGCGTTGCTCGGTGCGCTTCACGTGGCCGTCGACCTTGCGGTCGGCCCAGTCGTTGATCACGCAGCCGCCGGCGCGAGTGAGCACCACGCCGAGCACGAAAATCAGGATATTGATCAAGGACGGCGAGCCCTTGCCGGCGATCCACAGCGCCCACAGCGTCGGCCACAGCAGCAGGTAGATGCCGATGGGTTTGTCCATGCGCGTCAACTGAATGAAATCCCAGGCCCTGGGGTTCAGACGGTTCAAGGATTTGAGCAGGCGTTGATACATCAGCGGTTCTCCGGGTGGTCATGCACCGCGTGCCACAGGCTCGGCAGGAAAATTTCGGCGACCAGCACGCTCAGCGCCCCGCGATCGAACCGCGAGCGGCGCGCCCACAGCCCGTCGAGCTGATCCGCGGGGGGCAGCCATGGGCGCGGGTAATGGCAGACCTCGATCGCCCGGCGCGTGAAGGCGCGGTCGCAGAACAGCAGCTCGCCCAGGGAGCGGCTCCCCAGCTCGTCCATATGCAACCCGTCGCCTTGCAACGCACTGCGCGACGCCACGCTGCGGGCAAACACCCACGGCTGGCCATGCCCGCGCAAATACACCTCGCGCACCCAACCGATGCTGGCCTGGGGCAGGTCCAGTGCCGCGCACTCATCGTTGCGCAACGGTTGCCAGCCTTCGCACAGCGGCGTCACGCTGAAACTGTCGCTGGACAGCCCCGTCAGGCGCCGCGTCAGCGAGCCCTCGTCGAACAGCCAGTCAAGGGTCAACGGCGCGGGCAGGGGGCTCAGAAGGCTCTGGGTCAGCCATTGGCAAGCATCGGGAAGGGCGATTGAGTGCGGCACGGTGCGTCAATATTGGCAGCAAAAGAGGCGGCGAGCTTACCATGGCGTCCGGCTCTTTTGCCGGGCTGAACCGGTGCCTTGTGTCGATCGTACTTGCATCTGCAGGTCCCGATCAGTACAAAACGCGCTGAGCCGCGCGGCAACGCGGGATCTATCGACCGTCGGCCAACCTGCCTGGACCCTGAGGAAGCAAGTAAATGAAGAAGTGGCAATGCATAGTCTGCGGCCTGATCTATGACGAGAAAGACGGCTGGCCGGACGACGGAATCGCTCCGGGTACCCTGTGGGAGGACGTTCCGGAAGACTGGCTGTGCCCGGACTGCGGCGTGGGCAAAGTGGATTTCGAAATGATTGAAATCGCGTAATCGCGAATTTAAGAAACGTACTACAAGGAGAAAGGAATGAACGCACCTGTCGTGATCATCGGCACAGGGCTCGCCGGTTACAACGTGGCCCGCGAGTTTCGCAAGCTCGACAGCGATACCCCGTTGTTGCTGATCACCGCGGATGATGGGCGCTCCTACTCCAAGCCCATGCTCTCCACCGGCTTTGCCAAGAACAAGGAAGCCGATGGCCTGAGCATGGCTGAACCCGGCGCCATGGCCGAGCAACTCAAGGCCGAGGTACGCACTCATACCCGTATCACCGGTATTGACCCGGGCCACAAGCGCTTGTGGATCGGCGAAGAAGCGGTGACTTACCGCGACCTGGTCCTGGCCTGGGGCGCGGAAACCGTGCGCGTGCCGGTCGAAGGCGACGCCGCGGAGCTGATTTTCCCGATCAACGATCTTGAAGACTACGCCCGCTTTCGCGCGGCAGCCGTCGGTAAACGCCGCGTGCTGCTGCTTGGCGCCGGCCTGATCGGCTGCGAATTCGCCAACGACCTGATCCTCGGCGGCTACGAAATCGACCTGGTGGCACCGTGCGAGCAAGTCATGCCGACCCTGCTGCACCCAGCGGCGGCCGCAGCGGTACAAGCCGGGCTGGAAGGCCTTGGGGCGCGCTTCCACCTGGGCCCGGTGCTCAACCGCCTGCAACGCAGCGCCGAAGGTCTGGAAGCGCACCTGTCGGACGGTGAAGTGATCCAGTGCGACCTGGTGGTCTCGGCCATCGGCCTGCGCCCGCGTGTCGACCTGGCCGCGGCTGCCGGCTTGCAGGTCAACCGTGGGATCGTGGTCGACCGCCACCTCAAGACCTCCCACGCCAACATCTATGCCCTGGGCGACTGCGCCGAGGTCGATGGCCTGAACCTGCTGTACGTCATGCCGCTGATGAGCTGCGCCCGCGCCTTGGCCCAGACGCTGGCGGGCAACGCCACGGCCGTCAGCTACGGGCCGATGCCGGTCACCGTGAAAACCCCGGTCTGCCCGCTGGTGGTTTCGCCACCGCCACGGGGCACCGAAGGCGTGTGGAGCGTCGAAGGGCAGGGCGCCGACATCAAGGCCCTGTGCCGCGATGCCAGCGGCCGCCTGCTGGGCTACGCGCTGACCGGCAGCGCCGTGATGGAAAAACTGGCGTTGAACAAAGAACTTCCGCCGCTGCTGGCGTAAATACCGGTCGTTCTGTCGGAATAACCCTATTTTTCACCCTAGAAAGGTCGCCACGAGACTGGCGCGGCGTCCGAGGGCATGCCATCCTCACTCCCGTCTGCCGCAGAGTAGAGCCTGCGGCGCCTTGGGCGCTGCTCCATTAGAGAGCAGCACGGACATAACAACAAAAAACCGTCAAAGAGGCTTCACTTATGCGTAAACCAGAACTCGCAGCCGCCATCGCTGAAAAAGCGGACCTCACCAAAGAACAGGCGAATCGCGTCCTCAACGCCGTTCTCGAAGAAATCACCGGCGCCCTGCACCGCAAGGACAGCGTCACCCTGGTTGGCTTCGGCACCTTCCTGCAACGCCACCGCGGCGCCCGCACCGGCAAAAACCCGCAAACCGGTGAGCCTGTGAAAATCAAGGCCAGCAATACCGTTGCGTTCAAGCCGGGCAAGTCGCTCAAAGACAGCGTCAACCCGTAATAGCGGTATCGTCTCGAAGGGGGCGGGGAGGTAGAAAAAGTGGGCACGCCGACTGGGTCGGGTGCCCATTTTTTGTGCGCGTGGAAAAGCAATCGAGGCGCAAGGAGGGGGCTCACGGCTTATACAGTTATTAGTATTAGCGGGGCAGAGTTTTTTATTGTTTGTAAAGGACGATTACTTACGCATTGGAACTTAATGGGTACGAGGCGCCACCTATTAGTCGAGATTGCAGGGACGCGCTCAAGACTATTTTAAAGAGGTGTCTCAATGAAACTCACTGATCTAACTTATATTCCTCCAAATACTCCATCACCTCAGCCAACTGTGCCAGGAAACTCAGTTCCGTTGACGTCGGGTAATGGGCAGCAAACGGCTGACTCCTCGAAGATTGTATATGGTTCGAATGCGGGTAACGGAGGGGGTATTGAATATCCCACGGCGAGTAATGAGAAAATAGGTGCTTCTGAGTTAAGTGGCGCTACTAAGGCTGGCGGAGGACGCAGGGGGGGAGGGTCAAGTGGACGTGGAGGTTCCGGAAGTGGATCGAATCCAGGTTCGAATCCAGGATCGAATCCAGGTTCGAATCCAGGTTCGAATCCAGGATCGAATCCAGGATCGAATCCAGGTTCGAATCCAGGATCGAATCCAGGATCGAATCCAGGATCGAATCCAGGATCGAATCCAGGTTCGAATCCTCTGCCAAATGGGCAAGGAGGTCCGAATCCTCAGGCAAATGGATCAGGGGGCTCCAATCCTCGGTCAAATAAACAAAGAGGCTCCCATCCTCTGCCAAACCCCAAAGCCGCGTCACCTGGTATTAAGGATTCTTTAAAGACCACGCAAAATATTAACGATCTACACGATAAAAATGGGTTCCCGCCGCTCTCTTCTGAACTGGCGTCCAGCGCGCGCAACTCACTTATCAGTGGGGGGGTAAATTCACTGGTGAATATCCCGTTGAGTGTGGGGGAACATATGGCTTCCAAAGCCATCATCGATAGAATCGAAGCGCAAGCTGCAATGCCAGGCGCGGCAAAAAAGAACGCGGACGGCACGACCACGACCGTAGACCCGGCTGCAACAGAAAAGCAAAAAATAGACGCGCGCCTCGAAGACAGTGAAATAAAAACAGAGTTGATGGTCAACCAGATCCTTTCCATTAACGAAGGATCTGAGGCTAATGCGGTTAGTAAAAAATCGGAGGCACCAAAAGACACAGCCGGGCGCTTGACCAATCAAGAAAAAACCATGGATGGCATAGAAGCCCAGTTGCAAGACCTGGGTACACGATACGACCTTGTTTATAAACCGTATGAAGCGCCGAAGTCGTCGGATGCACCGACTGACAAGTCTCGTATGGATGCGATTGAACTGCGCCACAAGCACATGAACAGAATGATTAAAAGATTGATAACGCTTGTAGAATCGGATGTAACGTAGTCTTGATAAACTCTTGATTCAAGAGTGGAGAGTGGCGGATTTGTTTAGGCAAGTCCGCCCTGTCCGTAAAATTTTAATAGCGGTGCGGTCTCGAAGGGCTGCGGGACGGTAGGAAAAATGGGCATGCCGACTGGGTTGGGTGCCCATTTTTGGTGGGACGGGACCAGGGAATCTCCCTCGGCTTGATTGTTGTGGCGCATTACCCGAGTATTTGCGCTTTCCCGAGTCACTCACATCCATGGAAAGCGATCACTGTGACCCTCTACAGAATTCAAGAAGCGGACCTCGACATCCCTGATGCCTGGCAGGACCAGAGTATCAATATCTTCAAGCTGCCGGCCGTTGGCGGCGCCAAGGAAGCCAGTTTTGTCATCAGTCGTGATGCCTCCCAAGGCGACGCGATCTTCGCGGATTACATCGACAAGCAAGTGAAGAGCGCAGAGCAGCAATTGCCTGAGTTCAAGTTGGTCCAACGATGGGACACGGTGCTGCATGAACATGCCGCCACATTGCTGGATTACACCTGGAAGCGTGAAGGGCGCGAACTGATGTTGCGCCAGATGTTTATCGAACGAAAACCGGCCGTGCTGATCACCACATTGACGACCACGCCGAGTGATCTGGCTCATCACGAGACTGCCTGGAAAATTGCCATGAGCAGCCTCAAACCCCTTGTGTCAGGCATCTGATTCATACACGGCAGCGGTTTAACCAATACGGCAGATAGACGCAATGGATGCGCAAGCAGCAGCACGCTTGGGTGATGAAATAGCCCACGGTTTTGGGGTCATGTCGATGATCGCCGGCGCTGTGGCGGGCGCATTGATTGGAGCTGCAGTCATCGCTGCCACCGTTGCCACAGGTGGAGTGGCGGTGGCGATCATGGCAGGCTCGGTCGCTGCGGGCGGTTTGTCGATGTTCCAAATCGTCAAAGGTCTAAATACGCTTTTCAACCTACCCGAACCTACCACGGGGAAGTTGTTGAAGGGCAGTTTCAATGTCTATATCAATGGCCTCAATGCGATGCGAGCGGGAGAGGACATCGCCTCGTCCTGTACCGGTTTTCCGATGAGTCACCCAATGTGGCCGTTTCCGGTATTGATCGCCGAAGGCAGTGCCACGGTCTTTATCAACGGCAAGCCGGCGGCCCGCTTGCATAGCAAAATGGTCTGCGGTGCACATATCAAGAGTGGCAGCCCCAATACGTTTATCGGTGGGCCGACAGTTTCGGTTGCGTTTGTTCTTGATATCGAAGGTTGGATGCATTCCGGGCTGGAGCTTATGGGGCTGCTGGCAGCCGGCGCTGCACTGGTAATGGCCGCCATGGTGGGTCTTGCGGTACTTGTCGAGTTTGTCGTGATCGGCGGCCTGGTTTTAGGCGGCATGACCCTACTGGGTGAATTGGGTGACCGGCTTGGGCCGGGCTATCGAGATCTGCTCCAAGGCGTGGCAGGTATGGCGATGCTAGGGCTGAGTCCGAAGATGGCAAGGTTGGCGACGCCTAAGTACAAACTTGGCGTGACTGAGGCTGATATCCTGGCAATGCCGAAGGGAAGCCGACCCAATGCCGATACCTACCTCTCACCTAAGTACGTAAGCGAACATCTAGCCCAGTTCGATAAAGGCGCCTCGCGCTTCATGACAAAGTCCAACCTCGACAAGTACGGAATTGCTCAGCGTGATGGCACCTCCTTCATTATGCCCAAGCACGAGGCGGATCAATTGCTGGCCAACGCCAAGGGTGACCCGAGAGCGTTGGAGCAGGCGCTTGGATTACCGAAAAACACGCTGGATAACAGCACTCTGGTTCGCATCGATATCCCCGCCCCGAAAGACTTGAATCTACGGATTCCCTCCGGGAATGAGGCCGGGGCGAATGAGTTATGGATTCCTGGCGGTAAACTGCCTACGGGCAGCAGTGAGGCAGTCATTGACGCAGGCAGTATTGCGCCCACTGACTTCAGTTGGACGCCATTAGGATTTTAGAGGTGATCATGAAATTTCAGGATGTTTTTGTAAGTCGGGAGCACATGTTTTCCGTTGGCATCGAAAAGGAGTCGGGTCGTTTTTACGTATCCATACCGGTCAGCAACGGTATGGTCGATTACGAGGAATATTATGAAATTGATCGGGCAACTTTTGAACTGTTCAAGCGTGACCCGAACGCTGCTCTACCGTTCGTCATGCGTTGTCGCAAGCGCGAGTTGGACGAGCTGTTGCTGATTCAGCCGGGAACGAACCGAGGCACGGCGATCTGACGTTTCAACATCGTCTACCCACACTTCTGAAAGGATCTATGGAAAGGAGTGCTGACGCGCTCGGTAGGTTGTTGGGTGATGGCACCTACAATGCGGTAGCGGCGAAAGCCAACGTCGAAGATGGGCTGGGCCACAAGTACTATGAGGCGTGGCGAGTGCTGGACCCGAACAGTGCCGAAGCAAAAGCCATTGCCAATAAGAGCAAAGCCTATTACGACGCGATAAGGGGGAGCAGTGGCAATTGATTTTGAAGCGCTTTTGCCCCGGGATGTGTTCATCGACTACAACTTCGAAGAAGTCATGTATCGCTGGGATCATCGAGAGAAAAAAATATACGTCAAGTTCTATGGCGCACAAGAGCGTACTGAGCCGGTTGCTCCTGACCATCGTCTGTATCGGGAAGCGTTGTGCTCGGGCCGGGAAATCACTCGTGAGCAATATGAAAAAGGATTTACACGTCAATGAGTATTCTCGACACCGTCATTGCGCTGGCCTGTCGTGTTCATGCTGGGCAGCTGGATAAGTCTGGCAAGCCTTACATTCTGCATCCGCTGCGCTTGATGTTGAAATTCGAGACATTGGATGAGCAGGTTGTCAGCGTTCTGCACGATGTTGTCGAAGACAGTGATGTCACCCTGGATGAATTAAGACAATTAGGCCTCAGCGAGCACGTGATACGTGCCATCGACTGTCTCTCAAAGCGTCCTGGCGAAGTCTACGAAGACTTTATCGCGCGGATTCGGCCTGACGAGTTGGCGCGCAAGGTGAAAATCGAAGATATCCGGGACAACCTCAACCTCACGCGATTGCCCACCCTAGAGGCCAAGGACCTGGAACGGATCGCCAAATATCACAAAGCGCTGCGCTATCTTTTGCTGTCGACCTGATCGACTCGGCAGGCGCTCTGTCTGCCTTGTCAGCGCTTGGGAAAGAAGGCTTTCACCGCTGCATCAATAACGCTTTTGATGCCTTTACCCTTGTTATCCACGGCACAAGCATTGCCCGCATTGAGGTCCAGCCGGCCGCCTGTATCGATATTGCCGTTACCACTGGCGTAAATATTGAACGCGGTACCCGAGATGTTGATCTCGCCATTGGCATTGAACTCCAGCACGCTCTTTCCACAGACCAGTCGAATTTGCGATCCTGCCTCGATCAGGTATTGGGTGTTGATACTGTCGCTCTTGGCCCCGCCGACATGCAAAGCATCGTTAGCCAACACCGCGCGCAGGCGGTCATTACCGATTCTGACCGTCTCGTTGTGATCCACAGTGCTGTGGCGGTCATGCCCCACCCAATGGCCTTCGTCATTTTCTACGGCAATATCCTGATTACGCTCCGCGTGGATATAGAGTTGCTCGGCGCCTTTTTTGTCCTCCATGCGGATTTCGTTGAAATTGGCGGGTGAGCCACCCTTGCTGGAGCGGCTTTTCATACCACTTTGTGTGGCATTCTCGGGCAGTTTGTACGGCACCGTCTGCTCCGCGTTGTACACCCGCCCAGTAATAATCGGCCGGTCCGGGTCGCCTTCCAGAAAGCTCACAATCACCTCCTGGCCGATTCGTGGGATCTGCATCGAGCCCCAGTTCTTGCCGGCCCAGGATTGCGATACGCGTATCCAGCACGAGCTGTTTTCGTTGGACTGGTCGTGGCGGTCCCAGTAGAAATGCACCTTCACGCGGCCGTACTGGTCGGTCCAGATTTCCTCGCCTTTGGGGCCGACCACCAGCGCGGTCTGCGGGCCTTTGACGATGGGGCGATAAGTGTTGGCCAGCGGGCGGAAGCTTTGTTGGGCGTCGATGCAGGTCAGGCTGCTGTCGAACTGCGCCGAGCTGGAGCCGCCGCCGCTTTCCAGGCTTTCCTGAACGATGTAATAGCGGCAGCCGACGATCAGGTATTCGCGGTTCTGGTCCTGGCGACTGAAGCCGGTGAGGCTGAACAGGTGCCCGGAACCGAGGCCGCGGGCGTTGCCGTTGAATTCGATTTGCTCATGCAGGGTTTGCAGGGCTTCGATGCGGGTGCGCGCGTAGTGTTCGCCGTCCGCGCTTTGCACGTAGGTGCCGGGGTAGTCGTACAGCGGGTAGTCGCCGGCGGCGTGCGGGCGCGGCATCGCCGAGCGCACGTCGATGCTCGCGCTGGGGCGCTGGAAGTCGTAGTCGTTGAGCTCCAGCGAGCCCGGCTGCACTTGCTGGGCCAGGTGCCAGTTGTACAGGTGGTCGCGTTCGCGTTGCTGCTCGTCCTTGGGGTAGTACGGAATCGACGCGTAGCCCGGCACCGTGGCGTGGGCGCCGTAGGCATCGGCCAGCACCAGCACGTGGCGGTCCTGTTCATGGCGGAAGAAGTAGTAGATGCCTTCCTGTTCCATCAAGCGGCTGACGAAATCGAAGCTGGTCTCGCGGTACTGCACGCAGTATTCCCACTCGCGGTACGGCCGGCTCAGGGCGTCTTCGAAGTCGGAAAAGCCGAGGTCGCGGAACACCTGCTTGATGATCTGCGGGATGCTCAGGTTCTGGAAAATCCGGCAGTCCGACGTGCGGCTCAGCAGCCACAGCCACGGGCGCAGCGTCACCTGGTAGCTGGCGAACTGGCCCTGGTCGATGTTCTGGCTGCACTGCGCGACGATGCCGTGAAAGTGCCGCTCGCCGCCGTCCGCCAATTGCACGCCGACGCTCATCGGCTTGCCCAGCAACTGGTTGAGGTCGATGTTGGCGTCCAGGGAGGTCAGTTGCAGCTCATAGGCGAACAGCCGGCCCAACTCTTCGCCGCCACCCATTTGATTGAGCAACAGCACGTCCGGCCCGAGGGGGCTGGTGATTTTGGCCAGGCGTGAGGTTTGGTTGAATAGCATCGGTTAACCCGTAAATTGCGTAATAGCTGAAGAAACCGGCTGCAAATGTGGGAGGGGGCTTGCCCCCGATAGCAGTGTGTCAGTTGATGTATCAGGTGACTGATTCACCGCCATCGGGGGCAAGCCCCCTCCCACATTTAAACCGCATTCCAACAGTCGTTATTCGGCGTCGCTGAAGTCGTAGTGCAATTCGTTATCCCGGCTACTAATCCGCACACCCGCCAGCGCCTTGCCTTCGAGCATGCGCGTGAGAAATTCACGGCTCATGTCCGGCAGCAGGCTGTTGGTGAGGATCGTGTCGATCATGCGCCCGCCGCTTTCGGTCTCGGTGCAGCGCGAGACGATCAAATCGACCACCGCGTCGTCGTAATCGAAGGCGACTTTGTGGGTGTTCCGCACACGCTTCTTGATGCGCTCGAGTTGCAGGCGGGTGATCGCCTTGAGCATCTCGTCGCTCAGCGGGTAATACGGGATGGTCACCAGTCGGCCGAGCAGTGCGGGCGGGAAAATTTCCAGCAGCGGCTGGCGCAGGGCTTTGGCAATGTCTTCCGGCGCGGGGATGTTCGCCGGGTCTTTGCAGACCTGGGAAATCAACTCGGTACCGGCGTTGGTGGTCAGCAGGATCAGCGTGTTCTTGAAGTCGATGACCCGGCCTTCGCCGTCTTCCATCACGCCCTTGTCGAACACCTGGAAGAAGATCTCGTGTACGTCCGGGTGGGCTTTTTCCACCTCGTCCAGCAGCACCACGCTGTAGGGTTTGCGCCGTACCGCTTCGGTCAGCACGCCGCCTTCGCCGTAGCCGATGTAGCCCGGTGGCGCGCCCTTGAGGGTCGACACGGTGTGGGCTTCCTGGAACTCGCTCATGTTGATGGTGATGACGTTCTGCTCGCCGCCGTACATGGCTTCGGCCAGGGCCAGGGCGGTTTCGGTCTTGCCCACGCCGGAGGTGCCGGCCAGCATGAACACGCCGATCGGCTTGCTCGGGTTGTCGAGGCCGGCGCGGGAGGTCTGGATGCGCTTGGCGATCATCTGCAAGGCGTGGTCCTGGCCGATGATGCGTTTCTTCAGGTGCTGGTCGAGGTTGAGCACGGTTTCCAGTTCGTTGCGCGCCATGCGGCCGACCGGGATGCCGGTCCAGTCGGCGACCACCGAGGCCACGGCCTGGTAATCCACGGTCGGCAGGATCAGCGGGGTTTCGCCTTGCAGCGCGGTGAGGCGCTGCTGCAGGTCGACCAATTGCGCACGCAACTCATCGTTGCCGCTGTCGACCACGCCGACTTTTTCACGCAACGTCGCGCGGGTGGCGAGCAACTCATCGACCAGGGTTTTCTCTTCGGCCCAGCGGCTTTCCAGGCTGGCCAGGCGCTCGCGCTCGGCACTCAGCAGGGCTTCGCTGTTGCTCTGGCGCGCCCCGATGGCGATGCCGATCGCATGCTCGCGGGCGATGATCTGCAGCTCGGTTTCCAGGGCTTCGATGCGGCGACGGCTGTCGTCGACTTCGGCCGGCACCGCGTGCAGGCTGATGGCGACGCGGGCGCAGGCGGTGTCCAGCAGGCTGACGGATTTATCCGGCAACTGGCGCGCCGGGATGTAGCGGTGGGACAGCTTCACCGAGGCTTCCAGTGCTTCGTCGAGGATCTGCACCTGATGGTGTTTCTCCATGGTCGAGGCCATGCCGCGCATCATCAGCAGCGCCTTGTCTTCCGACGGTTCGGCCACCTGCACTACCTGGAAACGGCGGGTCAGGGCCGGGTCTTTTTCGATGTGTTTCTTGTACTCGGCCCAGGTGGTCGCGGCCACGGTACGCAAGGTGCCGCGGGCCAGGGCCGGTTTGAGCAGGTTGGCTGCGTCACCGGTGCCGGCGGCACCACCGGCACCCACCAGGGTGTGGGCTTCGTCGATGAACAGGATGATCGGCTTCGGCGAGGCCTGGACGTCTTCGATGACCTGGCGCAGGCGCTGTTCGAACTCGCCTTTCATGCTGGCGCCGGCTTGCAGCAGGCCGACGTCGAGGCTGCGCAGTTCCACGTCTTTCAGCGCGGGCGGCACGTCGCCGGCGACGATGCGCAGGGCGAAGCCTTCGACCACGGCCGTCTTGCCCACGCCGGCTTCACCGGTGAGGATCGGGTTGTTCTGGCGTCGACGCATGAGGATATCCACCAACTGGCGGATCTCTTCGTCGCGGCCGACGATCGGGTCGAGCTTGCCGCTGCGTGCCTGTTCGGTCAGGTCGACCGTGAAACGCTTGAGCGCTTCCTGCTTGCCCATCGCACTCGGCGCCATCGCACCGCTGGCTTCGCCCGGAACGGCGCCGGCGTTGAAACCGTCGCTGGCCGTCAACGCATTCTCCGGCGAGTCGCCGACGTACTCGTCAAAGCGTTCGCTCAGGGCTTCGGCCTTGATCTTGTCGAACTCCGCCGACAAACCCAACAGCGCATGGCGCAGGCTCGGCGTCTTCAGAATGCCCAGCAGCAGATAACCGGTACGCACCTGGCTTTCGCCGAACATCAGGCTGCCGTAGACCCAGCCGCGCTCTACGGCTTCTTCCACATGGGAGGACAGGTCGGTGATCGAAGTCGAGCCCCGCGGCAGGCGGTCGAGGGCTTCGGTCAGGTCGCGGGCCAGGCGCGCCGGTTCCACGTTGAACTGACGGATGATGCGGTGCAGGTCCGAGTCCTGCAGTTGCAGCAACTGGTGAAACCAGTGGGCCAGTTCCACATACGGATTGCCCCGCAGCTTGCAGAACACCGTGGCGGCTTCGATGGCTTTGTAGGCCACGCTGTTGAGTTTGCCGAACAGTGCGGCGCGACTGATTTCACCCATGCTCTGGATTCCTTGAGGTGGTGGCGTGATCGGCGTAATGCCGGGCCAGGATTAGGTCGTTGGCATCAACCGCAGGGCGGCCGAGCCAGGTGTTGAAGCCCAGGCGGAACCGGCCGTTGAGTTGCAGCGCCGGGACTTCGGGTTGTTGCAGAACCAGGTTCAAGTCCCAGTCCAATTCATGGCCCAGGTACTCGGCCACCCAGGCCACCAGCTCGTTGAACGGCTGGCTGCCGGGCAGCATGCCCATGTAGTCGTCCAGCGCGAGCGGGCCCAGGCGGATGCGGAATTTGTGCTGGCGGTCCCACACATGGCTGCCCAGGCAGAAGTCCACGCCGAGCCGGTTGGCGCTGACCCCGACGCGACTGCGCTCGGGCAATTCGAGCCATTGGCCGATGTATTCTTCGATCTCTACCGGCAAGCCGAAGTACTCGCCAAGGATCGCCTTCAAGCCATCCGGGTAGCGGGTCTGCGCCGACAGGTGGCCGCTGTAATGCAGCTTTGCCGTGTCGGGGATCAGCCCCTGGTTGAGCAGGCTCGGCATGCCCCGACCGCTCAAGGCGGCGAGGCGCGCCGACCAGTAATCATCGTCCGGGCGGTCGTGGCTGACGGTCGGCCGCGCCTCGGCCCAGGCCCGGTAGAACAGGCTCAACAGGCGATGGTGGAAGATATCCAGGAACTGTTTGCTGGTGCTGTCGGCATTGTTGCGCTGGCGTTCGCGCACGTACTCGGTGATGTGCAGCGGCAGCGGGCCGTTGGGTCCGCCGAGGCCGAAAAAGTACTGCTGCAGCCGCGCTGGCTTGCCGTCGCCAGCGGGGTCGACCGAGGCCAGGGTGGCCGGGGCGAAGGTGCAGTCGGCCTGTTGCCCGAGGCGCAGCGGGTCGTCCGCCAGGCGCAGGGACTGGCCCAGGCGCGGCAGGTCCGGCGATTCGCACTCGATACGCCGCAGCGCCTGGAAGAAATCGTATTCCCAGGGCTCCTGGTGCATCGCATCCAGGGTACTCACAGGGTCGGACGACGTCCGGGCTTGGCTTTCCATCGCATGATCTCGCCGCGTTCGGTGGTACGGATCACCGTCTCGGTAAAACTGTTGATCGACACGTAGCGTGCCAGGAAACGTTCCAGTACCGCACCGAGCAGGAACACGCCGGTGCCGCGAAACGCGTTTTCATCGAATTCCAAGGTGATTTCCAGGCCGCGTCCAAACACGATCGGGCCGGGCATCGGCAGGCGCCGGGTCACCGCTTTGCTGCTGACTTCGCGCAGGCCTTCGATCTGCAATTGCAGGGCGGCGTCGTTGCTGTCGCCATACAGGCGCAGCAGTTCGCGCAAGGCGCCCGCGCCCTGGCCCTGTTCGCTCAGGGACAAGTAATTGAGCGACAGCTGGCTGATCAGGCGCCAGGCCTTGGCGTCATGGGCGTGGCTGGCACGCGGGCGGCTGGGCCCGGCGACGCAGCGCACGGCCAGCACCGGGGCGCTGTCGGCGAGGGTGAAGTCGGTCTTGCCATTGCCCACGCTCATGAACAGCGGCAAATCGCGGTTGGTACACAGCGCGCTTACGCCGAGTTGGCGCAGGTCGTGGCGATAGGGCGCTTGCTGGCTGTCCACCAGGCTGACGAAGGTTTCGCTGCCCACGTAGGTGGAGCGCGGGCCGTTGCGCCGCTGGTCGCTGGACAGCACCCGCGGCTCACGGCGCACGGTGTAGTACGCCTGGTCGCGACCATAACGCGAGGGGTCGCGCACCGCATAGAACGGCAGGAACGGCTGCTCCGGCCCGGTGCCGTGGCCGGTGATGCCGTCGAGGGAGTGAATCTCGAAATCCATCGGCCGCGTGCGGTCGGCGATCACATGGTGTTCGTTGACCCGGTCGGACAAGTGGATACGGTCCACGCGTTTCGGGAACAGGTTGATCGCCGGGGTGCAGAACGGCAGGAACTGCGCGGCACCGACGCTGCCTTCCAGGCTCGGTTCGTGGCGGTCGAACAGCACGATCAGTTCCAGTTCCTGGCCGTCGCAACGCTTGACCGCACGGCCCAGTTCGGCGAACTCGACGAACAGGAAGCGGTGGGGCAGGGCGAAGTATTCCTGCAGCAACCGATAGCCCTGGAACGCCCGCGCCACCACGGGCATGGCCGCGTCGGCGTCGTCGAAACCGCGCGAGCGCAGCGCGTCTGGTGGCAGGCGCTCGACCCAATCGCCCCCCGGCTTGCGCGCAAACACCGCGCAGGCATTGCCCAGCAATTGTTCGTAGAGGCGGAACGGTTGCTCATCGGCACCGCTGAGGTACAGCGGCAGGTTGTCCAGCGCGAGGCTGTTGAACGGCAACTCGGCGCCGGTGCGCAGGGTCAGGCGCAAACCGGCCTTGGCTTTCGGTTCGCTGGCCGCCAGGCGCCCGAGCACGGCGGCGGGGTTGCCGAAGTACTCGGCGTGGCTGACCTGCAACGGCCACAGCGTCACCGGGTGAGCGGTGCGGTACTCGCAGCAGGTCTGGGTTTCGCGGCCCAACGCGGCGCGCAATACGCTGTCGCGCGGCAACGGGAAACCGCTGGCCAGGGAGCCTTCATCCGGGTCGGTCTGCAGTTGCACCACGGTCATCGACGGGGTCGGCGCCAGGTAGTGCGGGTAGGCGATTTCCAGCAGGTTGTGGGTGAAGGTCGGGTACTCGGCGTCGAGCTTGAGCTGCACGCGGGCCGTGAGGTAGGCAAAGCCTTCGAGCAGACGTTCGACGTAGGGGTCGGCGCAGTCCATGCCGGACAGACTCAGCCGACTGGCGATCTTCGGGTATTCCTTGGCGAACTCGGCGGCGCTTTCGCGCACGTGGTGCAGTTCCTGGTTGTACAGCTCCAGCAGGCGCGGGTTCATGGGCGTCTCCGCTGGTCGGCGTTGACCACGCGTACATGGCCCGACTCCAGGTCCAAGTCGGTTTGCAGCAGCAGGCGCAACGGCACCGGCTGCGCCCACAGGTCGCCTTCGATCTCGAAGCTCAGGGCGTTGTGGTTCATCTCGCCATGGCCGACACGGGCTTTGACGCGCAGGGTGTGGCGCAGAATACGTGGCTCAAAGGTGGCGATCGCCTGGTAGATCAGGGCTTCCAGGGCCTTGATGTCGACGCTGGAAACACTGTTGCCCGCCAGCGCCGGCAGGCCGTAATTGACCACCGAGGTGCCGGCCGGGGTGTGCAGGGTGGCATCGGCGTCGAGCAACGACGTGGTGTTGAGCAGCCACGCCAGGTCACGCAGCACCGAGGCCTTCAATTGGGTAAGGGACAGCACGCGCTTGTCGGCGCTTTCCTTCGGGTTGGTTGGGTCGTCGTCGGTCAACCGGTCCAACAGGGACGGTTGCAGACGGTCGCGGGAAGCGATTTCAGTTACCACCAAAGCAGCTCCACGGACGGGTTGCGAGAGGGACAAAGTGCCTGGGGCCGTGGCGCTGGTCCACGGCCGCCAGGGCTATCAGCGCTTGGTGTTGGAACGGATGTTCCAGCCAAACTTGATCGCGCCGCCGTCTTTGGTGCCGTCGGCTTTCTGCGGTTGGTAGTCGACCATCACCTGGGCGAAGTTCAGGGTGACGTTTTCGGTCAGGCGATCATCGGAGCCCGAACCGCCGGTGCTCAGGGACGTGACCAGCACTTCTTCCAGGTTGATCACCATGTATTCGACCTGGCTTTCACCACCGGCCTTGCGCACGGTCAGCTTGACCTTGTCGATGTGCTTGCCGCTGGCGCAGTGCATCATCAGGTTCGGCGAGGCCTTGTCGACGTACTTGGTCAGCGACAGGTCCTGGATGTTCACCTTGCCCGCGCCGCCGCCACCGCCTACGTGCATGTTGCCGGACTGGGACATGCCCCAGCTCCAGTTCAGCACGTCGATTTCGTCCTTGTGGGCTTTGTCCATGGACTCGCCCTTGATGTCGCCGATCTTGATGAAAATATCAACAGCCATGTTTTCTCCCTGTGTGGACTCAGCCACTGTATTTGTTAACGCCGCCGACCCCTGTAGGAGCGAGCTTGCTCGCGAAGGTCGTCAACGGTGACGCGGGCATCCTGGATGAACGCAGCGCCTTCAAGTTTTTCGCGAGCAAGCTCGCTCCTACAGGGAGCGAGCCAGTCCCGATTTTTTATGCGCTTTTCGCCGAAGGCAGTTTCGATACCAGGCGCAGCGACACGGTCATCCCTTCGAGCTGGTAGTGCGGGCGCAGGTAGAACTTGGAGTTGTAGTAACCCGGGTTGCCCTCGACGTCTTCCACGATCACTTCGGCTGCCGCCAGTGGGTGCTGGGCCTTGGTGGTTTCGGTGGAGTGCGCCGGGTCGCCGTCGACGTAGTTGAGGATCCAGTCCTGCAACCAGCGCTGCATTTCGTCCTTCTCTTTGAAGGAACCGATCTTGTCGCGCACGATGCACTTCAAGTAGTGCGCGAAACGGCAGGTGGCGAACAGGTACGGCAGGCGTGCGGCCAGGTTGGCGTTGGCGGTGGCGTCCGGATCGTCGTACTCGGCCGGCTTCTGCAGCGACTGCGCGCCGATGAACGCGGCGAAGTCGGTGTTCTTCTTGTGCAGCAGCGGCATGAAACCGTTCTTCGCCAGCTCCGCTTCACGACGGTCGCTGATGGCGATTTCGGTCGGGCACTTCATGTCCACGCCACCGTCATCGGTAGGGAACGTGTGGGCCGGCAGGTTTTCCACTTCACCGCCGGACTCCACGCCACGGATGCGCGAGCACCAGCCGTAGTGTTTGAACGAACGGTTGATGTTCACCGCCATCGCGTAAGCGGCGTTGGCCCAGGTGTACTTGGAGCTGTCGGCGCCGTCGGTGTTTTCTTCGAAGGCGAAGGCTTCCACCGGGTCGGTCTTGGCGCCATACGGCAGGCGTGCGAGGAAGCGCGGCATGGTCAGGCCGATGTAGCGCGAGTCTTCCGATTCACGCAGCGAGCGCCAGCCGGCGTATTCCGGGGTGGTGAAGATCTTGGTCAGGTCGCGCGGGTTCGACAGTTCCTGCCACGAACCCATGCCCATCACGGTCGGCGAAGCGGCCGCGATGAACGGGGCGTGCATGGCGGCGCAGACTTTGGACAATTCGCCCAACAGCTCGACATCCGGTGGCGACTGGTCGAAGTAGTAGTCGCCGACCAGGCATCCGTAAGGTTCGCCGCCGAACTGGCCGTATTCTTCTTCGTACATCTTCTTGAAGATCGGGCTCTGGTCCCAGGCGGTGCCCTTGAATTTCTTCAGGGTCTTGTGCAGGTCCGGCTTGGAGATGTTGAGCACGCGGATCTTCAGTTGCTCATCGCTCTCGGTGTTGTTGACCAGGTAGTGCAGGCCACGCCAGGCGCTTTCCAGCTGCTGGAAATCCGGGTGGTGGATGACCTGGTTGACCTGGGCGGTGAGCTTGGCGTCGATGGCGGCGATGATCGATTCGATCGACTTGATCGCGTCGTTGGACACCAGGTCAGTCTGTGCCAGCGCCTGCTCGGCGAGTGTCCGCACGGCGGTTTCCACGGCTTCGCGGGCACGCTCGGTCTTCGGTTTGAACTCTTGCAGCAACAGCGAGGCGAACTCGCTGGTTTCTTCGGTGGCGCCCAGGTTCTGAGCGCTTTCGCGCACGGTATTCTCGGTCATGATTACTGCTCCCCTGCCGGCTTCGGCGCGCTCGCAAGGGCCTGCAGCAATGCCGGGTCCTTGATCGCTTTCATGATGATTTCTTCAGCGCCGGTCTTGCCGTCCATGTAGGTCAGCAGGTTGGCCAACTGGGTACGGGCTTCGAGCAGCTTGTTCAGCGCATCGACCTTGCGGGCCACGGCGGCCGGGCTGAAGTCGTCCATGCTTTCGAAAGTGATGTCCAGGCTCAGGTTGCCTTCGCCGGTCAGCTCGTTGGGTACGTGGAACGCTACGCGCGGTTGCATGGCCTTGAGGCGCGAGTCGAAGTTGTCGACGTCCACTTCAAGGAACTTGCGGTCGGCCACGGGCGCGAGGGGCTCGGCGGGTTTGCCGGCGAGGTCGGCCATCACACCCATCACGAAGGGCAGCTGGACCTTTTTCTCGGCGCCGTAGAGCTCGACGTCGTACTCGATCTGCACTCGAGGCGCGCGGTTGCGCGCGATGAATTTCTGAGAACTTTGCTTCGCCACGTTGCTGCTCCTGGTCGCTTGAGCGACGGTGTTGTTACTGCGCAGTCGGGCGGCTTACTCGCCGTCCGGGCCACGCAGGTTTTCAAATTGGGACATGCCGTCGGGAATCAGATTGCGCACGATGGCCGCGAAGTCGGCGTGCACCAGATGCTTTGCGCGGTTCAACAACACCGGCAGCGGGCTCGAAGGCTCGTGACGGGTGTAGTACGCAAGGATCTTGTCGAGGCTGCGCAGCACGTCATCGCGGTTGGCGATGTCGCCGCTGGGGCGCGGTGCGGTGGGGGCGGCGGCGAAGTCGGCCGAGGGGGCATTGTCGTCACTGACGGCCTCGGGTTCGCGGCTGCCGGTCTCACCGTTCGGTACAAATTGGCTGAGGATCTGCAGCGCCTGCTTGAGCGGTTGCTTCAACAGGCTGAGGTCGACGCCCTGGGCCGAGCCGACCTGGTCGCTGACCTGTTGTTCGATGGCTTCGCAGGCGGCACGCGCGGTGCTCAAGGCGTCGCGGGTGGCTTGCAGTTGCTCGGGGTCGCTGTCGAGGAACGCGGCGTTGAGCTGCTGGGCGCCGAGTTGTTCATCGGGAAAACTCATCAGGCCGCTGGCGTTCAGCGCGGCGCGCAGGCTCACGGCGCCGAAGGTGCGCGAGCGCGTGAGGATGCTTTCGCGCAGCAGGCGGATCGTCGCGTCGCCGGTCAAGCCGGACAGGGCGTTGATACGCACGGTGGGGTCGTTATCGTCGTCGGCATCCAGGCGCGGGTGCAGGTCGGCCCAGTATTCGCGCAGCAGCGCGTTGATCAGCGTGAGCGCGTCGGCCAACCCGGCCACACCCTGGAGGGCGAGGGCGCTTTGCAGCAGGAAATGGGTGATGCGCAGGTCTTTGCTGCGTTGCAACAGGTCGAGGCTTTGCTGCTGGATGCTGCGCCAGTCCGGCGGTTCGGCAGGCAGGATGGCGTCGCCCATGCTGCGCTCGGGCTGCCCCTTGGCATCACGCTCCAGTTGTAGAAATTGCGCGTCATATTCCATGTCTTCGCCACATGGCGAAGTCGCGGAAACGGCGGCGAGCAGCAACGGCACATCCACTGAAATCGATCTCCCTATCGGCCCGTTAGATGACGGGCAATTCATGCATTAGTTGCGTGATGAACTTTGCATGTTTTCTTGGTCATATACATGTGGCGCCACTAATGTGCCATCACTGGTATTCAAGAAGTTGTGCATTTTTGGTGTAGTAGTTGTGGCTTGTCAAGGTAAGCTATTCGCCCTCTGTGACAGATGTGCGGTACTTAACAACCTGCGCGACTGGTGAGTCGAGAGGTGTTCCGCGACAGGGTTTTTGTCATTGAGGCCAGTTAAGATCTGCGATCATGCTGGCAAAAAGCAGATTATGACCGTGGTTCGCGTCGCCTGGCGCGATCTCTCGGGAAAGGCGCTCGCCGGGAATCGATTGCGCGCGAAGTATCAGCAAGGAGGCAAGATGTCGCTGTGTTTGACTATCACTAGTTATCACAAGATTACCCCTGGGCAGTGTGCCGAAAAGTCCTTGAACCAGGGCTCGATAGCTATCGGCCGCAGCTCGGATAATGACTGGGTATTGCCTGATCCCGAGCGTCTGGTGTCCTCGAAACATTGCGTAATTCAATACAAAGATGGTCGTTATTATTTAACCGATAACAGTACAAACGGTGTGGAGTTGGTTAACGCCGGCATCCGTCTGCGCCGGGGTAATAGCGAGCCGTTGCAGGATGGCGAGCTGATCCGCATCGGTGATTACGAAATCCAGGCGCGCATCGATTTCAACGTACAGGCTGCGGATAGCCAGGCGTTTGCCGGGGATTCCCCGAACAGTTTTGAAGCGCTGATGGGCGCCGTCGCCAGCAAGCCGGTAGCCACGCCGGTGATCGCGCCGCAGTTCCAGGGCGCGTCGTCGATGGACACCTTGCCGGACCTCTTCGATTTTCTCAGCCCGACCGCCGTGCCGCCGCCGACCGTGGCCGATCATGTGCCGTCCGAGCAACACGACTTCCGCCCACCGACCCCGGTGGCCGTGCCGCCGGCCGCGTCGGGTTCGGTCATCCCCGAGGATTGGGACCTGTTTGGTGACACACCGGCGCCGGTGGTCAGCGCACCGCCACCGCCTGCGCCGGTGATCGCGCCGCCACCTGTGGTTGAGCCTGTGCTCCCGGTGGCCGCCGCCCAGCAACCCGATCTTTTGCACGCCTTCCTGCGCGGCGCCGGCCTGGACCCATTGCGCCTGGACAAGGCCCAGGCCGAAGCCCAGATGGAAAGCATCGGCCGCAGCTACCGGCTGATGGTCGAAGGCCTGATCGACGTGTTGCGTGCCCGCGCCAGCCTCAAGGGCGAATTCCGCATGCAGCAGACGATGATCCAGCCCGCGGAAAACAATCCGTTGAAATTCGCCCCGAATGCCGACGAAGCGCTACAGCTGCTGCTGCGTCATGGCAACCAAGCGTTTATGGCACCGGACATCGCAGTGCGCGACAGTTTCGACGACCTGCGCGCTCACCAATTGGCGGTGATGGCCGGTGTGGAAGCGGCGATCAAACACCTGCTCAGCCGCTTCGAACCGGCGCAGCTGGAAGAACGCATGGGCAAGCCCGGCGGGCTGTCGAGCCTGTTCAGCGGCTCGCGCCAGGCCCAGTACTGGCAGCAGTTCACCGAGCTTTACAGCAATATTTCCCGCGAGGCCCAGGACGATTTCCAGGACCTGTTCGGCCGCGAATTCAGCCGAGCCTACGAAGAGCACAGCGCACGCCAGCGTCGCTGAGCCGCAACACATGGATAAAACGGAAAGCTAAGTACGTCATTGAGGACGAAGGATGATTCCCAGGTTTTTACTCGCAGTGGCCAGCCTGCTGATGCTGGCGGCATGTACCAAGGATGTCGCCGAACCCCAGGCCAGCGCCGCCGAGGTTGAAGCGAACAGCGCTGCCGTCGAGTTGCACTTTCACGCGATTGCCGGGCTCAACCCCGGCGCCAACGGCCAGGCCGCCCCGGTGCGCGTGCGGATTTTCGAACTGAAAAACGCCGCCACCTTCGGCCGTTCGGATTACTTCGCCCTGGCTGACCATGCGCAATCCACCCTCGGCCTCGACCTGCTGGACCAGGACGAAGTGATGGTGCAGCCCGGCCAGCAGTTGAGCATCCAGCGCGACCTCGACCCGTCCACCCGCCAGATCGGCCTGTTGGTGGGCTACCGCGAGCTGGACCGCGCGCAATGGCGCACGGTGCTCAACGTGCCGTCGCGCCAATACACCGAATACCAGATCAGCCTCGATGTGCGCGCCGTGCGTGCGGACGTCGTGGTTTCCCCATCCAGCCCAGCCCAATAACAAGCAATCGGAGCCCCCATGTCCTGGAACAATCGCGTGGTCTGGTCGGAAGGCATGTTCATCGGAACGCAGCACTTCCAGCAGCATGACCGTTACCTGGAAAACCTGATCGACGCCCGCAGTCGCCCGTTGTCGGCCGGGGCCTGGGGGTTTTCCGAGCTGCTGATCGATCAGGGCCTGCTGGCCCAGGGCAAGCTGGCGATTGTGTCGGCACGCGGTCTGCTGCCCGACGGCACGCCGTTCAATATCCCCCAGGATGACTTGGCGCCCAGCCCGCTGAATATCGACGACAGCCTGCGCGACGGTCTCGTCTACCTGGCCTTGCCGCTCAAGCGCGCAGGGGCCCGCGACACCGTCGACGACGGCGAAGCGCTTGGCGCCGCCCGCTACGTGAGCCAGGTGCGCGAAGTGCGTGACGACAACGCACCGTTCGAGAACCGCGCCCCGGTGGCCGTCGGCTCCCGTGCGCTGCGCCTGTTGACCGCGCAGGACGGCATCAGCGATTACGCGGCCATCGGCCTGGTGCGTATCAAGGAAAAACGCGCCGACCGTGCGCTGGTCCTCGACGACAGCTACATCCCGCCAGCCCTCGATGTGGCCGCGAGCAAACCGCTGACCGCGTTTCGCAGCGAACTGCTCGGCCTGCTGCACCAGCGCGGCGAAGCCCTGGCCGGGCGCGTGGTCGCTTCGGGCGCGGGCGGCGCGTCGGAGATTGCCGACTTCATGCTGTTGCAACTGGTCAACCGTGCCCAGCCGCTGATCCAGCACCTCAGCCAACTGAGCCCGCTGCACCCGGAGCGGTTGTTCAGCGAACTGGTCAGCCTGGCCGGTGAGTTCGCTACCTTCTCCACCACCGGCCGGCGCCCCCAGGAATACCCGCAGTACCAGCACGACGACCTGGCCTTGAGTTTTGCCCCGGTGATGCAGGCCCTGCGTGAAGCGCTGTCGATGTTGATCGACAGCAAGGCCACGCCGATCCCGATCGTCGAGAAAGCCTACGGCATCCACGTGGCAATGCTCGCCGACAAAACCCTGATCGACAGCGCCAGTTTCATCCTCGTGGTACGCGCCGATGTGCCCGGCGAGACCCTGCGCGCGCGCTTCGGCCAGCAGAGCAAAGTCGGCTCGGTGGAGCACATTCGCGACCTGGTCAACCTGCAACTGCCCGGCATTGGCCTGCTGCCGTTGCCGGTGGCGCCGCGCCAACTGCCGTACCACGCAGGCTCGACCTATTACGAGCTGGACCGGGGCAGCGAGCACTGGCAGCAGTTGAGCAATTCCGGCGGCTTTGCCTTCCATATCGCCGGGCAGTTCCCGGGCTTGAACCTGGCCTTCTGGGCGATCCGAGGATAATCCGCGATGCACCCCAATGATGATGATCGCACCCAGTTCATGCCGCGCCCGGGTGGCCGAGCGCCCGAACCCGCGCGTGCAGAACCGGCGCCGCTGTCGATGCCGGCCGCGCCGATCCTGACCGGCAAAAGCCACGGCCTGAACCCGCTGGAAAGCGCCGCCGGCCCGCTGCTGGCCTTGCTGACACGCCTGCGCAACACCATCGCCCACCCGGCGCCGGCCAGTTTGCGTGCGCAGTTGCTGGCCTATCTGCGCCAGTTCGAAGAGCGCGCCGAAGCTGCTGGCGTGGCGCGCAACGAAGTGCTGCTGGCGCGTTACGCCCTGTGTACCGCACTGGATGAGGCAGTGTTGAGCACGCCGTGGGGCAGCACCAGCGATTGGGGCAAGCAGAGCCTGCTGATCACCGTTCACAACGAAGCCTGGGGCGGCGAAAAGGTCTTCCAGCTACTCGACCATTGCCTGCAAAGCCCACGCGAGCGCTTGTACCTGCTGGAACTGTTGTACCTGTGCATGTGCCTGGGTTTCGAAGGCCGCTACCGCGTGATGAACGATGGTCGCAGCCAGTTGGAAGCCCTGCGTGAACGTACCGCCGCGGCGATTCGCAGCGCCCGGGGCGACCACGAGCGCGAGCTGTCGCCGCACTGGCGCGGCGTGACCGTGGCGCGCGATCGCCTGGCGCAGTTCATGCCGCCGTGGATCGCCGTGGCCATCGGCCTGGCGCTGCTGCTGGCGTTGCTGTTCGGCCTGCGCCTGAAGCTGGCCGCAGACGCCGAGCCGGTGTTCAAGAATATCCATGCCCTGGGCGAGATCCCGGTGCAGGCCATCGACCGCCCCGTGGCGCAGCCGAAAGTGATCGAGCGCCCGCGCCTGGCCGGTTTTCTGGTGGAAGACATCAAGGCCGGTCGCGTCGCGGTGGAAGACAAGGTCGACCGTTCCGTCGTGACGATCCGCGGTGATGAGCTCTTTGCGTCGGCCAGCTCCAGCATCGTCGACGACTACCAGCCGCTGATGCTGCGCATCGCCGACGCAATCCGCAAGGTCAAGGGCCAGGTGCGCGTCACCGGGCACAGCGACAACCGCCCGATTGCCACGCTGCGCTTCCCGTCCAACTGGGCCTTGTCCGAAGCGCGGGCCAAGTCGGTGCTGGAGATCCTCGCGGCCAAGACCGGCCAGGGCGATCGCTTCAGTGCCGAGGGCAGAAGCGACACCGAGCCGGTGGCGACCAACGCCACCGCCGAAGGCCGTGCCCGCAATCGTCGGGTTGAAATCACCGTACTCGCGGAGGGCGTCGAGTGAAGGCGTTTTTCAGTTTCATGATTCGCTGGGTGATCCCGTTGCTGGGCCTGATCGCCCTGAGCCTGATCATCTGGTTTGTCGGGCCCCTGCTCGACGTGCTGGTGCCCGAAGGGCGGCGCTGGGCGCTGATCGTCCTGCTGTTTGCGGCCTGGCTCGCCTACCGTGTGTTCCGCATCCTCCAGGCCCGTCGCCAGGCCGCCGAAGTGATGCGCAGCCTGGCCGCGCAAACCCCGGCCGACCCCAACAGCGTCGCCACCGCCGAAGAACTCACCAGCCTGCGCCAGCGCATGGACGAAGCCCTGGCCCTGCTGAAAAAAGCCAAGCTCGGCGGGGATGAGCGGCGCAACCTCTACGAGCTGCCGTGGTACGTGATCATCGGCCCGCCGGGTTCGGGCAAGACCACCGCGCTGGTCAATTCCGGGCTGCATTTCCCGCTGGCTGCCCAATTGGGCGCCGGGGCGGTGCGGGGCGTCGGCGGCACGCGCAACTGCGACTGGTGGTTTACCGACCAGGCCGTATTGCTCGATACCGCCGGCCGCTACACCACCCAGGACAGCAACTCCCCGGTGGACAAAGCCGCCTGGCTGGGCTTCCTCGACCTGTTGAAAAAGCAGCGCTCGCGCCGCCCGATCGATGGCGCCTTTATCGCCATCAGCCTGTCGGACCTGCTGCTGGGCAGCGAAGCCGAACGCGCTGCCCACGCGGCGGCGATTCGCCTGCGTATCCAGGAGCTGTACACCCAGCTGGGCGTGCGTTTCCCGATCTACCTGATGCTGACCAAGCTCGACCTGGTGCCGGGTTTCATGGAGTTCTTCGACAACCTGAGCAAGGAAGAACGCGCCCAGGTGTGGGGCATGACCTTTGCCCTGGACGACGGCAAGCACAGCGACAGCCCCCTGGCGCACCTGCAAAGCGAATTCGCCGGCCTCGAGCAGCGCCTCAACGAACGCCTGGTCGAACGCCTGCAACAGGAACGCGACCCGGCGCGGCGCGACCTGATCTACGGCTTCCCGCAGCAGTTCGGCGCATTGAAAGATTGCCTGCAAAGCTTCCTCGAAGGCGTGTTCAAACCCAACGCCTTTGAAGAGCGCGTCTTGCTGCGCGGCGTGTATTTCACCAGCGGCACCCAGGAAGGCAGCCCGATCGATCGCTTGATCGGCACCATGGCCCAGAGCATGAACCTGGACCGCCAGCACTTGGCACGCCAGAGCGGCAGCGGGCGCAGTTACTTCATCGAGAAACTGTTCAGCGCGGTCGCCTTTGCCGAGCGCGGGCTGGTGGGCGTCAACCCGCAGGTCGAGCGGCGGCGCAAATGGATCGCACGCGGCGTGCTCGCGGCCACCGTGGCGCTGGTGATCGTGGTCAGCAGCCTGTGGTGGGTCAGTTATCGCGCCAACCAGGCGTATATCGCCCAGGTCGACCAGAAGGTCGCGCCCCTGGGCCAGGCCGTACAGAACCTCAGCCCGGCACAGCGCGAAGTGCTCGCCGTGTTGCCGTTGCTCAACGCGGTGAAACACCTCGCCGGGGATTCGCCAAGTTGGTCCGAGGGCCTGGGCCTGTATCAGGGCGATATGCTCGAAGCCGAATCCGCCAGCGTCTATCGCAAGCTGTTGATCGCCGTCTTCGCGCCGCGCCTGGTGACGCGCATCGAGGAGCAACTGCACGGCGGCGGTAACTCCGACTTCCTTTACGAAGGCCTCAAGGCCTACCTGATGCTCGCCGACACCGAGCATTACGACGCGGACTTCATCAAGGCCTGGATCGCCCTCGACTGGGACCGCAACCTGCCGCGCGACCTGCCTGCCGATCAGCGCCAGGCGCTGGCCGAACACTTGCAGGCGTTGTTCGAACGTCACCCGCCGAGCGCACGCCTCGATGCGCGCTTGATCGACGACCTGCGTCGGCAGTTGCAACAACTGCCGGTGGCTCAGCGTGTGTATGACCGGGTCAAACGCCAGAAACTGCCCGACGGCATTCCGGACTTCCGCCTCAACGAAGCCGCCGGTCGCGACGCCGCATTGGTGTTCAGCCGCAAAAGCGGCAAGCCGTTGGGCGAGCCGCTGAGTGGTTTCTTCACCGCCAAGGGCTATCGCCAGGCGTTCCTGCTGCGCAGCCTGAACCAGACCGGCACCCTGGCCGAAGAGCAATGGGTGCTCGGCCATGAGCAGGCCGACCAGCAGAACGTGGTCAGCCTGGCCGCCGACGTGCGCCGCCTGTACTTCCAGGACTACCAGCGCCAGTGGGATGCGTTGCTCGCCGACATCGACTTTGTGCCGATCACCAGCGTGGCCCAGGCGGCGGACGTGCTGCGGGTGATTTCCGGGCCGACCTCGCCGCTGAAAAAACTGCTGGTGGCGGTGGCCAGGGAAACCGACTTGCAGGCAGAGGAACGCCAGTTGGCGGCCAAGGGCGTGCCGGTCGAAGGCGGCGTGGACAAGCTCAAGGAACGCCTGGGCAACCTGCTCGGCCAGGCGCAACCGAACGCGGATGCGCCGGCCGCTGCGGACGACCCGGTGACCGCGCACTTCGCCGAGCTCAACAGCATCGTCAGCAAGAACGAAGGCGAACCGGCGGCCATCGACGGCCTGCTGGCGGATATGAACGCGCTGTACGTGCAAGTCAGCGCCATGGTCGGCGCCAGCGGCGATGCCTTGCTCGGTGAGGCCAAGAACCAGGCTGCAGCGGCGGCCACGCGGGTCAGCCTGAACGCCGAGCGCCAGCCGCCGCTGGTGCAGGGCATGGTCAAGTCGGTGGTCAACTCGACCACCAACAGCATGATGGGCGGGGTGCGCAACCAACTGAACGCGGCCTGGGTCAGCGAAGTGGTGAACGTGTATCGCCAGTCCCTGGCCGGGCGTTATCCGATGTCGCCGGGCAGCGCCCGTGACGCCACGCTGGATGATTTCGGCCAGTTCTTCGGCGTGGGCGGGGTGATGGATAACTACTTCCGCAAATACCTGCAACCCTACGTCGATACCTCCGCACAGACCTGGCGCTGGCAGCCGGGCGCGGCGCAGAAACTCGGGATTGCGCCGGGTGTGCTGCAAACCTTCCAGCGCGCGGCGACGATCCGCGATGCGTTCTTTCGCTCAGGCGGTACTCAGCCGATCGTGCGTTTCGAGCTCAAGCCGGTGGCGATGGACGCCAGCATCACCCAGTTCCTGCTCGACCTCGATGGCCAGCAATTGAGCTACGACCACGGCCCGAGCCGCCCGGTGGCGATGCAATGGCCGAACCCCGGCAGCATTGGCGTGGTGCGTATTTCGATCATGCCGCCGTCGGCCAGCGGTCGCTCCGGCGTGACCCTGGACGGCCCGTGGGCCTGGTTCCGCCTGCTGGAACAATCGGACCTCACGCCCGGCAATGCGCCGGACCGCTTCAGCCTGCGCCTGCGGGTCGACGGTGCGAGCATCGCCTACGAATTGCGTGCCAACAGCGCCTTCAACCCGTTCAAGAGCCGCGTGCTCAGTGGCTTCAGCCTGCCGGAGCGGTTATGACGACGTTGGGCTTCTACGGCAAGTTGGCCAGTCGCGGCGATTTTGTCAGTCGCGCCTTGCCGCAGAGCTTTATCGGCCCGTGGGACAGCTGGCTGGCGGCGGGCCTGCTCGCCAGTCAACACAGCCTCGGCGCCGGCTGGCTCAACGTGTATCTGGTCAGCCCGCTGTGGCGCTTTGTGCTGGCGCCCGGCGTGTGCGGGCCGAACGCGGCGGCGGGCGTGGTGATGCCGAGCATCGACCGGGTCGGGCGGTATTTCCCGCTGGCCGTGGTTGCGTTGCTCGATCACGACACCAACCCGGCGTCCCTGGTGGGTGGCCCGGACCGCTGGTTTGAAGAGGCCGAAGAGCTGTTGCTCGGCACCCTGGATGCCGGTGCCACCTTCGAGAATTTCAACGCCGGCCTCGACAGCCTGGGCTTGCCGGCGACGGAACCGCGCGCGGTGGACAGCCGTTTCGCCGGGCTGCAGCGGGTAGCCGCCACGGAACCCCATGCGCGCATGACCGCACTCGCCGAACAGGCCTGCGAAGGCGCCAGCCTGTGGTGGGGGCGGGGTTCGCAGACGATTTCCCCTGGTTTATTGCGGTGTCAGGGCCTGCCCGCCACCAGCGATTTTGCGCAGTTTTTGCTCGGACAAGAAGGTGTGATGTAGATGGGGTCGACGTACAAATCCGCGAGCAAAAGCCATGTGGGCATGGTTCGCCAGGTCAATGAAGACGCGTGCCTGGACCTGCCCGAGAATCGCCTGTGGGTGGTGGCCGACGGCATGGGTGGGCACGCCGCGGGGGATTACGTCAGCAGCCTGATCGTCGACAGCCTGCGCAGTGTGCCGCTGGGGCGTTCCCTCGAGGAATACTCGGCGGCCTTGCGCAACGACCTGATCCGTATCAACGCGGCCGTGCGTGAAGAAACCGCCAACCGTGGCGTGACCATGATGGGCAGCACCGTGGTGGTGTTCGCCGCACGCGGCTTGCGCGGCGTGTGCCTGTGGGCCGGCGACAGTCGCCTGTATCGCCTGCGCGACGGCGTGCTCGACGGCATTTCGCGCGACCACAGCTACGTGCAAGACCTGCAAGACAGCGGCCTGCTCAGCGAGGCCGATGCCCGCGTGCATCCGCGCGCCAACATCGTCACCCGCGCCATCGGTGTGGAAGCCCAACTGGAACTGGCGGTGGTCGACCTGCTGATCGCCCCCGGCGACAGTTACCTGCTGTGCAGCGATGGCCTGAACAAGACCGTCGAGGACCACGAGATCCGTGAAGTGCTCAACCATGACGCCCCGGATGAAATCGTGCGCAGCCTGGTCCACCTGGGGCTGAACCGCGGCGCACCGGACAACATCACCGCCATCGTCGTGAAGGTATCGGCATGAACATCGTGATCCCGGGCTACGACATCGAAGGCGAGATCGGCGAAGGCGCCATGGCCAGCGTATACCTGGCGACCCAGCGCTCGCTGGAGCGCAAGGTCGCGCTCAAGGTGATGGCGGCGGCGCTGGCGGCGGACCCGAGTTTCTGCGAGCGCTTCCTGCGCGAAGGCAAGACCCTGGCGCGGCTGTCGCACCCGCACACGGTGACCATCCATGACATCGGCAATGTCGGCGAGCTGTATTACATGGCCATGGAGTACCTGCCCAACGGCACGCTCAAGGAGCGCATCGCCGCCGGCCTCACTCCGGAGCAGGGCCTCACGCTGATCCGCCAGATCGCTTCGGCGCTGGGTTATGCCCATGCGCAGGGGTTGGTCCACCGCGACGTCAAGCCGGCGAACATTCTGTTCCGCGCCGACGGCACCGCCGTGCTGTCGGACTTCGGCATCGCCAAATCCCTGGACGACCGCACCCAGTTCACCCAGGCCGGTTTCGCCGTGGGCACGCCGAGCTACATGAGCCCGGAACAGGCGCGTGGCCAGGAAATCGATGGCCGCGCAGACCTGTATGCGCTGGGCGTGGTGCTCTATGAAATCCTCGTCGGCAAGCTGCCTTATAACGGCACCGACGCGCTCTCCACGGCCTTGGCCCACCTGACCGAGCCGCTGCCGGAACTGCCGCTGCATCATGGGCGTTATCAGGACGTGCTGCGCAAGCTGTTGGCCAAGGACCCGAATGAGCGCTTCCCGGATGCGGCGGCGTTGCTGCTGGCGCTGGATCAACTGCCGACCGAGTCGCCGGACGCCACGCAGGTGCGGCCGTTGCCGATTCCGCTGAGTTTCGATCTGGCCGGCATCACTCCGCAATCCATCGAGATCCCGACCGACAAGCCGCAACCGGCGCGCCAGCCGGTGGTGCCGCCAACCCCACGGCACACGGTGTCCGAGCAGCGCCGTGGGCCGGTACTGGCGTTGGCCGCCGTGGCGGTGGCGGTTGCCTTGGCCATAGGTGGCGCGGGTTACTGGTGGTTGAGCGGCAGTGATCAGCCTGCCAAGCCACCGGCTGCGACAGTGCCCAAGGTGACGCCACCGGTGGCGGTCGCCGAAGTGGACGGCGGTCAACGGCCCTTGCTGATGGCGGGCAAGAAAACCCTGTTCCAGCGCGTGCTCAGCAAGCCCGGCGCGAAACTCGCCAGCGCTGCCGGCAGCGCGCCAGGCAAAGCCCTGCCGGCGTTTTCCGTGCTCTATGTGTATCAGCGCAAGGACGTCGACGGCAGCCCATGGCTGCGCGTCGGTGCCGCCACCGATGGGCGCAGCGACGGTTGGTTGCCGGCCGCCCAGGTCAGCGACTGGAAGCAAAGCCTGGTGCTCAAGTTCACCGAACGCTCCGGCCGGGCGCCGGTGATGTTCCTGCGCCAATCCGGCGAAGTGGAAAAGCTGCTGGCCGACCCCGCCGCTGCGAAAGACGTGCTGGCCAAGGCGCAGAACAACCGCGACGACAACGGCCAGGTGCTGGCTCTGGAGCCGGCCGCCAGCGCGGTGCCGCAGAACCAGTTCTACCTGCTGCCGATCTTCGATTCCAAAGAGAGCTTCGACGACAACGGCCAGCCGGTGCAGTTGCTCAACGTCGCGTCCATCGACCCTGGCAGCAGCGCGGTCGCCAAGCCCGCGACCGCGCTGATCAACGCCAATGCCGATGCCTTCCGCACGGCGGTGGTGCTGGTGGTCGACACCACCGTGTCGATGCAGCCGTATATCGACCAGGTCCGCGATGTGGTCCACGAGCTGCAAACCCGCATCGCCGAACGCGGCGAGTTGGACAGCGTCAGCTTCGGCCTGGTGGGTTTTCGCAACAGCATCAAGAAAACCCCGGGCCTGGAATACGTGGCCAAGACCCTGATCACCCTCGACCAGGGCCGCGACCCGCAGCGCTTCCTCGACCTGGCGCGCGGGGTCAAGGCGTCGACCGTGTCCAGTCACTCCTTCAACGAGGACGCGTTTGCCGGAGTGATGCAGGCTGTCGAAGGCATGGACTGGTCCGGCTACGGCGGTCGTATCATCCTGCTGGTCACCGACGCTGGCGCGCTGCGCAAGAACGACCCGTTCGCCGCCACCCAGATGAACGAAGCTGAAGTGCGCCAGGCGGCGCTGGGCAAGCAGATCAAGATCTACGCCCTGCACCTGCGCACCGACGCCGGCAAGAAAACCCACGCCGGCGCCGAAAGCCAGTACCGCATCCTCACCGCCGACGCCAACCCGCAGATCGGCGACCTGTATACGAAGGTGCCGGGTGGCGATGTACGCAAGCTGGGCGAGCGCGTCGATGAGATCGGTACGGTGTTCGCCAACCTGGTGCATCAGGTACGCAATGACACGCCACAGCCGCTGCCCTTGCTGAGCGCCGCGCCAAGCCTGGCGGATAAATCCGCCGCCATCGGCTACGCCATGCACATGGACTTCCTCGGGCGCAAAGCTGCGAGCCAGGCGCCGCAACTGGTCAGCGCCTGGACCGCCGACCGCGACCTGACCAACCCGGCGCTGCCGGCGTTCCAGGTGTGCGTGATGTTGACCAAATTGCAGCTCAACGACCTGCAGCAGTCGCTGAAACTGATCGTCGACGCCGCCCGCAAAACCCAGACCTCGCCCAAAGACTTCTTCCAGGAAATCGCCAGCGCCTCGGCCTATATGAGCCGCGACCCGCAGGCCTTGCGCAAGGGCGGCAACCTGGCCGATGGCGGCATTCTCGGCGAATACCTGGAAGGCCTGCCGTACCGCAGCAAGTCGCTGAACATGACCCAGGACCTGTGGCTGTCGTTGAGCGTGGCCGAGCAGGAAGACTTTATCGACGAGCTGGATTCGAAGATCCGCCTCTATGAAACCTTCCACAATGACCTGGCCAACTGGGTCCGTTTCGGCGCTGCCGAGCCGGGCGATGCGTTGTACCGCGTCCCTTTGTCGACGCTGCCGTAATGCTGAACCTGAACGCGGTACACAAGAGCCGGGGCGTCGGTGCCCAGCGCTATAGCCTGGTGATTCCGGCGTTGCACCTGCGCACGGGGGAGCAAGTGGCGATTGTCGGGCCGAGCGGGTGCGGCAAAAGCACCTTGCTCGACCTGCTGGCCCTGGTGCTCGCGCCGGATCAGGTGGACCGCTTCGAATTCAATCAGACCGATATCGGCGGGTTGTGGCGCGCCGATCGGCAGACCGCCCTGGCCGAGCTGCGCAGCCGGCACCTCGGTTATGTCCTGCAAACCGGCGGCTTGCTGGGCTTTCTCGATGTGCGCAGCAATATCGCCTTGTCCCGGCAACTGCTGGGGTTGAAGGACGATGGCAGCGTGGCGCGCCTGGCTGAGCAATTGGAAATCAGCGATCAACTGGCCAAGAAGCCGGCGGCGCTGTCGGTCGGCCAACGGCAGCGCGTGAGCTGCGCCCGCGCCCTGGCCCATGCGCCGCAATTGGTCTTGGCCGATGAGCCGACCGCGTCCCTCGACCCGCTTAACGCCGAACGGGTGATGCAAGCGCTGTTGGCCCGCGCTCGCGAACACCGCGCCGCTTGCGTGATCGCCACCCATGACGAACCCCTGGCTCGCGCCAGCGGCTTGCAGGTGCGCCGTATCGCTTGCCGTCGCGACACTGATGGCGGCATCACCGCCACCCTCGGGGAGGTGTGCTGATGCGCCTCGGCCTGGTGGCTTCCCTGGCTTGGCAGGATTACCGCAACGATGCGTGGCTGTCGGCCTGCGCGGTGCTGGCGCTGGTTGCCGTCGTCGCGCCGTTGCTGGTGTTGTTCGGCCTGAAGTTCGGGCTGGTCAGCAGTCTGACCGAGCGCCTGGAGAACGACCCGGCCACCCGTGAAATTATTCCGTTGGGCGGTGGTCGATTCAGCCGCGCCTTTGTCGAGCAGTTGGGCCAGCGCGACGACGTGGCGTTCGCCATCCCGCGCACGCGGCAGATCGCGGCGACCGCGCAGGTGGGCACATTGACCCTGGAAATGCTGCCGACTGCGCCGGGCGATCCACTGCTCAACGGTTTGCCGATGCCCCAGGGTCTGGCGCAGATCGTGCTGAGCCACACCGCCGCCGAGAAGCTCGCGGCGCGGCCCGGGGATTGGCTGGAGACCGGCTTTGCGCGCCAGGTCGCGGGGCGCGTCGAAACCCGGCGCGCGCGTTTGCAGGTACTCGCGGTACTGCCGCTGGAAGCCTTCCCCCGCGACGGCCTGTTTGCTGAATTGAGCCTGCTGGAAGCGGTGGAAGACTACCGCGATGGCCGTGCCGTGCCAGCGCTGGGCTGGGACGGCGACGCGGTCGGCGCGGGCGAGCAGCGGGTGTATCCGGCGTTTCGCCTGTATGCGCGCAACCTCACCGATGTGGAGCCGCTGCGGGTGTTTTTCGCCGGGCAGAATCTGTTGGTGGCGACCGAGGCATTGAGCATCGCCCAGGTGCAGTCGTTGAGCCGCAACCTGTCGATCGTGTTCTGGATCATCGCCGGGTTGGCCTTGGCGGGGGCGTTCGCGGCGATCTTCGCCGGGGCGCTGGCCGCCGTGGCGCGCAAGCGCAGGGAGTTATCGGTGTTGCGCCTGTTGGGCTTTTCCACCGCCGCGCTGTTGCTGTTTGTGGTGCTGCAGGCGCTCTACAGCGCCGGCTTGGCCGCCGTGTTCAGTGCGGGTCTGTATGGCCTGGCCGAGGCGGGCTTGAATCAATTATTCGTGCAGGTGCCGGGCGAACACGCCAGCCACCTGCTGGCGCGTCATTACGGCCTGGCCCTGGTGGCTGTGCTCGGCGTCAGCGCCGTGGCGGCAGCCTGTGGCGGTTGGCGCGTGGCGCGTATCCAGGCTTCTGAAGGAATCCGAGATGTATAAGTTACTGGGCGCCGCCTTGGCGCTGAGCCTGGCCTCGCTGGCGTGGGCCGATGAGGCAAGCGATAAGCTCGACAACCCCAAGCCGTTGCCGGACGACGTCAGCCTGCCGCTGCCGTGCGAAGGCAACATGGTGTTCCGCTACGTCTATGTGCTGGCCCAAGGCACGTTGGACGACCGCGAGATCAGCCTCGGCTACCCCTTTGCCGAAGGCGAGGCGGGCTATCAGCAGTCGTTCATTTCCGGTTATCGCCGCGACTTCATCAACGGCCAGTTCAGCCTCAAGGACCTGCCGAAAGACTGGAACAACGTCATCACGCCCTTGATGCCGAAGACCGACGCGAAGACCCCGCTCAAGCCGATGCTCTACTTCATCGGCAAGTACGAAGTGACCGCGCGCCAATACGCCCTGGTGATGTCCCAGGCGCAATCGCTGGCCAGTGGCGAACCGGCGCCCGCGTGCGATGCGCCCAGTGGCATGGCCGGGCGTTTGCCCAAGGTCAAGCTGTCGCGCTTTGAAGCCGAACGCTTCTCGGCGGTGTACAGCGCCTGGCTGATGAAATACCACCGCGAGTTGCTGCCGGTGAGCGGGCGTGGTGCTTCGGCGGACGACGGCGGCCTGGGTTTTGTGCGCCTGCCCACCGAAGTGGAATGGGAGTTCGCCGCACGCGGGGCCCAGGCCGTGAGCCGCCAGGACTTGGAAGGGCGCCTGTTCCCGCGGCGCATCGAAGGCAGCGAAAGCGACGGCCCGCTGGCCGATTGGGCGGTGTTCAACCAAGTCGCCGGCGGCACCGGCCAGGCCGCGCGGCTGCTGCCCATCGGCACCAAATTGCCCAACCCGATCGGCCTGTTCGATGTGATCGGCAACGCGGCGGAAATGGTTCAGGAATCCTTCCAGCTGGTACACGCCGGGCGTCGCCAGGGCGCCTATGGCGGCTTTGTGGTCAAGGGCGGCAATTACCTGGAGGGCGAGGGCACGCTGTTCACCGGCATGCGCCGCGAGTACCCGTTGTTCGCCGCCGACGGCACCGAGCAAAGCAACGAGACCACCGGTTTTCGCGTGGCGATCGGCGCGCTGTCGGCACCGCGTTCGCGCTACAAGGAGCTGTTCGCGCAGTGGCAGAAAGAAGGCCGCCTGGCCTCGCTGACCGATGCCATCGATGACGCCCAGGACCCGACCAAGCGCCTGGACAGCATCATCGCCGCCAGCGTCGACCCACGCCTGCAAGCCGAGCTGGGGCTGGTCAACGAAGAGCTCAAGCGCAACGTCTCGCTGATCGCCCAGCAACGCGAAGAAGCGGCGGGCAACCTGATTCAGTCGGCGGCGTTGGTGGCCGAGACCATCAATAACTACAACATCCGCCTGACCAATCTGCAGAAGAGCCGCCAGCAGGCCGTGGACGCCAAGGACGAGGCCAGCGCGCAGCTGTTTGCCGCAGCCATTGCCAACGGGCGCAGCGCCCTCGACGGCGCAGTGGCGATCTATATCGACAACCTGGCCACCGGCACGCGTTACACCGATGCGGTGATCCAGGCGCAGTTTCAACGGATCAAGGAAGAGTTGGATCGCAAGCCAGTGCTCGGCAAAAGCCTGGTGACGCGCGCGACACTGTTCGTTCGCCATGTCGGCAACTACCGCAAGCAACAGCGGGCCGACCCGGCAACGATCTTGAAGGAATTGCTCGCAGCCAGTGGTCAGCGGTCTTGATCGTTGGCTATAGAGCGAGCTTGGAAGGGACTCAGGCGGCGGTGGGCCGTGCTGGGCAAGTCAAACTTAAAAGAGAACACACCTATGCTTTTTCCCCGTAAGGCGGTTTCCAAGCGTCACTTGCTGCTGATCGCAGCCGGTTTCAGCACCGTGTTGACTGGTTGCGCCACGTCGCCGACGTCCAAAGTCGCGTCGAGCACCAAGGTCGAGTATTACCCGAACTGCTACGAGCCGGTGCAGCACCTGCGCGCGACCGATTCGGACATGACCAAGTCGGTCGTCACCGGCGCGGCCATTGGCGCTGCCGGCGGTGCATTGCTCGGCGCCCTGACCGGCGACTCCGAGAAGCGCGGCCGTAACGCCGCAATCGGTGCCGCGGGCGGCGCCCTGGCTGGCGGCGCGGCGGGTTACTACACCGAGCGTCAGAAGCAGATCGCCGATGACAACCAGCGTATTGGCTCCTACGCAGCCGACGTCAATAAAAGCGCCTCCGACATCGACCGCAGCACCGCCTACGCCAAGGCCTCCCAGCAGTGCTACCAGAGCGCGTTCACCAAGCTGGTGGCCGACCGTAAGGCCAAGACCGTCAACGACACCGAAGGCCGCAAGCGCCTGGCGGAAATCGTCTCCGGCCTGAAGGAATCCAATGACCTGATCGTCGCGGTCAACGGCAAGGCCAGCGAAGACCTGAACAACTACACCCAGGCTTACGAGAAAGACCTGCAACAGGTGGGCGTGCAGCGCAACGACGTGGTCACCGTGGCGACAGCGGATGCCACTCCGGCGGTTGTACCGGCCAAGAAAGGTAAGTCGACCAGCAAAGTCGTGACCAAGCGTCCGCCGCTGCCTGTGGTGCCGAAAGAAGCGGTCTCCACCGAAAGAACCTTCCAGACTGCCCAGACCAAGCAAGATGAGAGCAAGAAGGTCGCCAGCGCCGGTAAAGCACAGATCGAAGGCACTTGCCGCGATCCGAACCTGGCCGACTGGGCGCCGGTACCGTGCCCTAACGTATAAGCAAGTTGTTGCTATAAGCGGTAAACGCCAACCGATCTCCGGCTAAAGCGCGAGATCGGTGGCGTTCTTTCGGTAATTCGTTACACTGCTGCGGCCACTCAATAATTACACCGAGGCCGTGTGCATGAAATTTCGTCTTCTCCTCTGGGTACTGGGCCTGATGATGGGCAAAGCCAGCCGCACCAACCCTGCGTTCCAGCAGCAGTTGGGTGACAAAGACCTGGCGTTCCAGTTGCAGACCCTCGACGGCAAGGTTGCCCGTCACTTCATCGTCAAAGACCAGCGCATCACCAGCCGCTCGGGTGTCCACCCTGCGCCGGCCTTCGCCATTGCCTTTAAAGACGCCGCCTATGGCTTCGCCACGATGCAGGCGAAGAACAAGCAACTGGCGTTCATGACGGGGATTCAGGACAAGTCGATCCAGATCAAGGGCAACCCGGCGCTGGTGATCTGGTTCCAGGGCTTGACCAAGTATTTGAAGCCGAAGAAAAAGCAGTAGACCGAGGTGGATT
>NZ_VJWO01000069.1:0-25836 GCF_014889455.1 Pseudomonas sp. K8 | reverse complement strand
TTCTTGACGACCATAGAGCATTGGAACCACCTGATCCCATCCCGAACTCAGCAGTGAAACGATGCATCGCCGATGGTAGTGTGGGGTTTCCCCATGTGAGAGTAGGTCATCGTCAAGATTAAATTCCGAAACCCCTGTCTGCTTGCGCAGACAGGGGTTTTGTCGTTTAAGAGGTCTGCTTCGGTCGCATATCTGCTCAGCTGACTCCCTGCATCTGATCGATGCTCATCCGTCCTGGAAAACTGCAAGACTTTGCAGTTTCGAACGCCTTGTTTGTACCGCCGGTCTGTTTCCCACTCAAAAAGAGGATCTTTCTGACAAATCCTTAAGATTCCACTTCATTTGGCCGAAAGCCTGACGAGCCATGCGTGCACCGATTTGGAGCAGATCAAGCGTCTGCCCAGGCGTTACATGGAATGTTCCACCCAGCACGCTCCCCCCCTTTGGCAAAAGAAGTCGATGAAATGAATCTAAAGTTCAGTCATAAAATTCTGTTGGCCGCGTCAGGCGTCGTGGTCTTGGCCTTCGCGTTATTCACGTTGTACAACGATTACTTACAGCGCAGCGCCATCAAACAAAACCTGGAGTCGTCCATCCAGCAATCCGGAGAACTCACCGCCAGCAGTGTGCAGAACTGGCTCAGTGGCCGTGTGCTGATACTCGAAAACCTGGCACAAAACATGGCTCACCAGGGCAGTGCTGCAGATCTTCCAGGCTTGGTTGATCAGCCCGCACTCACCTCGAACTTCCAGTTCACTTACGTCGGCCAAACCAACGGCGTGTTCACCCAACGCCCCGACGCAAAAATGCCCGATGGCTATGACCCGCGCCAGCGTCCTTGGTACAAGCAAGCCGTGGCGGCTGACAAACCGATGCTGACCCCGCCTTACATGGCAGCCGTGGGTGGGCAGATCGTGACCATCGCCATGCCGGTGAAAAAGAACGGCGAGTTGCTGGGCGTGGTCGGTGGTGACCTGAGCCTGCAAACGCTGGTGAAGATCATCAACTCGGTAGACTTCGGCGGCATCGGCCATGCGTTCCTGGTCAGCGGCGACGGTCAGGTCATCGTCAGCCCCGATCAGGGCCAGGTGATGAAGAACCTCAAGGACATCTACCCAGGCACCAGCGTCCGCATCGAGAAGCTTAACCAGGATGTTGTCCTCAACGGTCAGGATCGCATTCTGTCCTTCACCCCTATCGCCGGCTTGCCAGGTGCGGACTGGTACATCGGCTTGTCGATTGATAAAGACAAAGCCTACGCCCCCCTGGGTAAATTCCGCACCTCCGCGCTGATTGCCATGCTGATTGCCGTGGTGGCGATTGCGGTGCTCTTGAGCTTGCTGATCCAAGTACTGCTGCGGCCGCTGACCACCATGGGCGTTGCCATGCAGGACATCGCCCAGGGTGAGGGTGACCTGACCCGCCGCCTGGACGTGACCAGCAAAGATGAGTTTGGCGAGGTAGGCAGTGCCTTCAACCAGTTCGTCGAGCGTATCCACGCCTCGATTTCCGAGGTGTCCTCGGCAACACGCCAGGTGCATGACTTGTCCCAGCGCGTAATGGCGTCGTCCAACGCTTCGATCGTCGGTTCTGACGAGCAGAGCGCGCGCACCAACAGCGTAGCGGCGGCAATCAACGAACTGGGCGCCGCGACCCAGGAAATCGCGCGTAACGCCGCTGACGCTTCCCAGCACGCCAGTGGTGCCAGCGAGCAGGCTGACGATGGGCGAAAAGTGGTGGAGAAAACCATCCTGGCGATGTCGGAACTGTCGCAAAAGATCAGCCTGTCCTGCACCCAGATCGAAACCTTGAACGCCAGCACCGATAACATCGGCCACATTCTCGATGTGATCAAAGGCATCTCCCAGCAGACCAACCTGCTCGCGCTCAACGCCGCGATTGAGGCCGCCCGTGCCGGGGAAGCGGGTCGCGGGTTTGCCGTGGTCGCCGATGAAGTGCGCAACCTGGCTCACCGTACCCAGGAGTCGGCGGAGGAAATCCACAAAATGATTACTTCGCTGCAAGTGGGTTCGCGTGAAGCGGTGACCACCATGAACGCGAGCCAGACCTCCAGCGAAGAGAGCGTCGAAGTCGCCAACCAGGCCGGTGAGCGCCTGATCAGCGTGACGCAGCGGATTGTTGAAATCGACGGCATGAACCAGTCGGTCGCCGCCGCCACCGAGGAGCAGACCGCGGTGGTGGAAACCCTCAATGTCGACATCAACCAGATCAACCTGCTGAACCAGCAAGGCGTGGCCAACCTCAATGAAACATTGAAGGACTGTGACGCGTTGTCTCAACAGGCCAGCCGCTTGAAACAACTGGTCGACAGTTTCAAGATCTGACCTCAACGGCATAGGAGCGAGGCCTCTCGCTCCTACTGCTTAGCCGAGCATTTGTCGGACATTTTCCAGTGCGCCGTCGGCGAAGTTCTGCATAAAGTGTTCGAACCCTTCCTGCGCGGTGTCGACCGGTTCGCCGATGAGCGTCCAGGTCGCCCTGGAGCATCCGCAGCCAAGTGGCTCCACACGCATTGCCGCCCACAGGCGGGCCACGCCCAAGGTGTTGTAGACCGTGGTCCAGGTCATGAACATGGCCTCTTCGTCGCGGCTGTTGAGCTGCTCCACCGCACAATGGCCATCGTGGAAATACTTCGTGCGCAAAGCGCCTACGCCGGTGCCGGTCATTTCGATGTGCGACAAGGCGGGAATGAACGCATCAAAGCCTGCAAAGTCCCCCACCAAGCCCCACAGCCTGGCGGCCTCGCAGGTGACTACGACAGAGGCCACCACTGGTGTACCCCGGGGGTTGCGGATCAATGTATCGGGTTGCAACGGTTTCATGAGGTTGTCCTGAGGCGGTTCAGAGAAAGCCGATGGCCTTGAGGTAGTCGCAGCCTTTGCCTAACAGCGCGGAGCTTTTCTCGGGGTACGGCTTACCCATTTCTTCCACGCCCCGGCGTGCGTTGTCGTGACGGATCATCGACGTATCGCCGATGTCTTCACCCAACCCGTCCAGGTAAAAACCCAGCACGCCAAACAGCGCATTTTCGCGGCCCACCGTTCGCAGTTGCCGTTGCCACTGCGCGACACTGACCCGCTTGAATGTGTAGCCGGCGTCGCGGAATGCATCGAGGTACTGCTCCCAGCTCAGGGGTTGTGGGTTATGCAGGTTGTACACGCTGCGCCCGGTTGCGAAACGAGCGCAGTGGAACGCGATGAAGCGTGCAAAAAAGTCCACCGGCATCAGGTCGAAGTTCACCGCTAACCGCGGAACCAGGCCCAACTGCAGCGAGCCCTTGAGCATCAGCATCAGGCGATTTTTCTGTGGTTGGCAAACACCGCTTTGGCTGTTGAAACTGATATTGCCCGGACGATAGATATTCACCCAGGCACCTTGCTCCAGCGCGCGTGCCGATAGCCGCTCGGCCACCCATTTGGACAGGTTGTAACCATTCTTGATGTAGATCGGCGGTGTCGCCGCAGCAGGCGACTCGAGGACCTGTCCCGCGGCGTCGATGGCGCTGCATGCCGAGAGTGTCGAGATGAAGTTGAAGACCTTTTTGCTGTGGGTTTCACACAGGCGCACGCATTCGAGTACCGGGTCGACGTTGTCTTTCACCAGCGACGCGTAGTCCATCACATGGTTGACCTGCGCCGCGTTATGCACCAGCACGCCAAAGTCCCTGGCGAGGCGCTCGTACACCTCGGCGGCCAGGCCCAGGCCAGGCTGGCTGACATCGGCGGCGTACACCTGCACCCGGCTCAGGTCCAGATGTTCCAGGCGGTACTCCTGCAACGCCTGGGTGAACCGTACCGTTGCCGGCTGGTTCGGCAGTTCCCGCACCAGGCATGCCACTTCGGTCGCACCGCCGGCCAGCAAGGCTTCGACAATGTGGACCCCGATAAAACTGTTGGCCCCCGTCACGATCACTTTGCGGCGATCACCGGCGCGGTCCTCGGGCAGCACCTCACAAGCCGGTTCCCGCTGTGCGTCTTGAACCGCCTGGCCGACGGGTGCGGCAGCGCGCGGGCCGTCCTCCAGCAGCGCCGCGAGCGTGCGAATGGTCGGCATTTCAAAAAAGCTGTTCAGGGGCAGGCTGCGACCAAATTGTTCGCGAACCCGCAGCAGCAGGCTCGACAGCAAAATGGAGTGGCCGCCGACGTTAAAGAAGCTGTCATCGATGGACAACGTGCCCGTGGGAAGCTGCAACAACTCATGCCACAGCCCCAACAGCTCAACCTGTAGCGGCGTTTGCGCGGCCTTTGCGGTGTGATTCGAAGGGCGCTGCACCGGCAGTTGCAACAAGGCCTGGCGATCGACTTTACCGTTGCTCGCGTAAGGCAGGCCGGCGAGTTCGATCCACCGCTCGGGTTGCATGTAATCAGGCAGCCACTGCCGTGCATGCTGCTTGAGGTCGTCCATCGTGGCACCCGGTTCCGGCTGGGCGACCACACCGCGAATCCTGCGATCACCGTCGATCACCACCGCCACCTGGCGGAACAGGCGGCTGGCACGCAGGCACTGTTCGATCTCCTGGGGTTCGACTCGAAACCCCCGAATCTTCACTTGCTCGTCCCGACGCCCGCCCAGCTCGATGCCGTCGCCGGTCCACTTTGCGTAATCACCGCTGCGGTAGGCGCACACGGGTTGTCCTCCCGGCAGTACCAGTTCGACAAAAGGGTCGTCGTGCAGTTGTGTTGCGTTCAAGTACCCCAGGCTCACGCCCGGCCCGACGATGTACAGCTCGCCCATCACCTGTTCGTCCACTGGCTGCAAATGCTCATCGAGTATCAGCACCTGGCTGTTGGCGATGGGGCGGCCGACGTTGCGATTGCTGTCCCCGGGCCGCAACGTGCGATGGGTGACCAGCACCGTGGCTTCGGTGGGGCCATAGAGGTTGTGCAACTGGCATTGGCCGGCCAGTCGTTCGATCACATAGGGTTCACAGGCATCGCCGCCGGTCAGCAGGTGCGTCAGGCCCAGCGGTTGGTCCAGCGGCAGGATGCTCAGCAGCGCCGGTGGCAGGAAGGCATGGGTGAGCCGCTGCTGGCGGATCAGTTCTACCAACTGCTGCGGGTCGCATCGTTGCGCCTCGCTTGGAACAATCAACTCGGCGCCGGCAATCAGGCTGGGGAAGATATCCATCAGCGAGGCGTCGAAGCTCAACGAAGCGAACTGCAGTACTCGACTCTGCTCGTCCAGCCCCATGCAACCGCCGAACCAGGCGGTGAAATGGGCCAGGTTGCTCTGGCTCAGCAACACGCCTTTGGGGCGGCCGGTAGTGCCCGAGGTGAAGAGCACCATGCACGGCGCATCGGGGGAGGGGCGATGCTGCAGCAACGGTGACGTGTCGTGCTGATCGAGCGCACTGACATCCAATGAAACGAAGTACTCGCGCAGTGGGTGGCCGCCATCATCCAGCAACAGCCTGGCTCCCGCGCTGTCCAGCATGGCCTGTTGGCGTTGCGCCGGATGATCCGGTGCCAGCGGCAGGTAAACCGCGCCACAGCCCAGCACCGCAAGAATGCTGGCATACAACGCCGTTGTTTTTTCCAGGCACACCCCGACCACCGGTGGTACCTCGAGGCCTTCCAGCAGTGGGCCGAGGCGTTGCTGGATCGCCCGTGCTTGAGCGTGCAATTGCCGGTAGGTCAGTACACGGCCGGCAATGTTCAGCGCCGGTCGTGCGGCGAAGGTGAGCAGGCTGGCCTGCAGTCGTTCGATCATCGGCACCTGCGCTGCCTGCAGCAATTGCACATCGGCGGTGTGATTGAACCGATGCACGAACGCCAGTGCCTCCAGCTTTTGCAAGCTGTGTTCGGGCCAGGCATTGGTGCCGGCCGCGGCGGGGCAATACTCCGGGTCGCGGGCGAAGCCGCTGACCAGCACGGCGACCCATTCCACCAGCGCGCTTGTCGCTTGCAGGCGCAGTCGCTGGCCATTGCCGCTGGGCGCGTCGGCAAGGTCCAGCACGGCCAGCAAGCGTTGGCCGGCGGCATAAGCGCGTAACTGCAGCCGCGGCAACCCATGCTCCGTCAGCGGGCCGACGCCCAGGCGCAGGCTGATGCGTGGAGCGGCGGCCAGGTGCGCGGGCAGTGACTCGCTACCGTCCTCGATCACCAGGTCGGCAGCGTCATGCCCCGACAGATGACCATACTGTTCCAGCTCCAGCCTCACCGCATCCAGGGCACGGCTGATACCCAACCATCCAATTGTCAGGCGCCTCATGCCGCTCTCCCGGCCACCGGCAGATAGTCGGCCAATGCCAGGGCCACGCTCGGTGTCTGCAGCAAACCGCTGTGTTGCAGAAAGCCCATGATGTTGCCGATCAGCGGGTGGTGGCGGGTGATGGGGAACTCCAGTGCCGCCATGTCGGCCCGCAGCGCATGGCGAACATCAGCGCTGACGTCCAACTGATCGATCAGTTGCAGGTCGAAGGATTTTTGCAGCTCGTTGGTCAGGTAATGCGCCAGAAAGATGGGCAAGACCGGTGCAATGCTGTCGCGGTCAGCCGGGCTTGCCGCCTGCCAATAGAGGCGCACCAGGCGTGTCCAGAACTGCCCATGGCGCCCTTCGTCGAACAGGTGATCGGCCATCAAGCCACGGATGGAGGCCTTGACGCTGTCGTCCCTGGAAAACGCCGCCACGTCATGGGTCACGGTGTTTTCGGCAATGGCCACGGCAATCAATTCCACCGCATCGCGCAGGTGCGCCGGGGCTTGCGCCTGCGCCGCCGGCAGGGCGCGGCTCAGTTCGATCTGCCCGGGCAGATCCAGCGGTGATATACCGGTCATCTTCACGGTCTGTTGCAGGAAGTCCAGCGCGACCAGGGCGTGATAGTCCTCGTCCACCACGACGGTCATCGCGTCATAGCGACACACAAGGGGGAAGGGCAGGGCGAAACGGTTCTTGGCGATGTTGCGCGCGGTCTTGTCGACGATCTCGGTTTCGAAAATCACCACGTCATTGATGAATTTGTAGAAGCTTTGCAACAGCACGAAGTCGCGCCACTGCGGGCAATGTTCAAGAAAGGTCGCGCTGAGCGCCAGGGGCTGGCGGCACAGCGGGTAGATCAGTTTGTCGTCGTTTTCCAGCAGGCGGCGAGGGCGTGTGCGGATGGTGGCGCGGCGTTCCCAGTCTTCGGCGATGGAGCGGTAGGCGCTGATGTTCATGGGCGCACCTGTTGCAGCAAGGTGTGTACGTCGTCCCAGAGCTTGATGCGGTTTTCCACGGCGTTGACCGCGGTTTCAGCCGCCTGTTGCTGGCGCTCGGGTGCGTTGTCGGTAAGGCCCTGGAGCATCCTCTGAGCCCCTGGCTCATGGTCTTGGGTGTCCAGCTCGATGTGGCGGTTGAGGTACTCGCCCAAGGTTGGCGCCTGGTTCCTGATGATCTCACTGCCCTGCAACAGCCGTTCGAACATGCTCGGGATAATGCTTTCGCGGCCGTGCAGGAAGGCGGCGGCCACACAATGGGTGGGCGCATTCAACGCGATGTGCAACGTGCTGGCGACGAAGCGGGCCACGCCGGGCAGCACATCGACCCGGCCCAGGGCGGCATTGGCCTCGACGCCCCGACGTTGCAGCGTGATGAACGTATCGATGGCGTGGGTACTGGCGCCCACTTCGAGCATGGCTTCGCGGTACAGCTCGAAGTGGCTGCAATGACCGCGCCGGGGGTGTTCGTCCGACTCCTCGCCCAGCACGATTTCGTTGATCAGGCGGGCGGCTTGCGGGTCGGTCGGCGGGAGCCAGGGTAATTGCGTACAGGTCAGGTCCCGTTGCAGGCGTTTGGTGAGGCTCATGAAGTCCCAAACGGCAAATACATGGTTTTCCATAAAGATTTGTAACTTGCCAAGTGAAGTTATTTCTTCAAATAACGGATGGCTGCATAACTGCAGTTTTTTTTGTTTAAGTAAACCTTGATACATAGTTGATGCCTATAAGTTGTTGCGACTGCTCTGAAAACAGTGCTGGGCTTTTGCAGCCCAAAAGCGGACAGATAACGTTTAGCCAAGCAGCGCGCGCAGCGCTGCCCAAACAAGGGTTCGTGCAGGCTGTTGAGGTGCTTGGTTTATTGAAGAAAGATAATAAGCCGATTAAACGTTTGGGCGAGCTTATAAATGTATTAGATGTTTTTTCGAAAAGATTCCGATTGTGGGTAAGTTATATTATTAAACGTGGGAAGTTTCTCGAGCATTAGCAGGCATTACGCAGTCGAATAGTTTTAACCGGGGCGTCTTGATGCAGGTTCTGCCAACAGCGAAGGTCGCCCCGCAATGCTTGATCGGTGAAGCAGGCTGGAAAAGTTCAGGTGCCGGTCGCCTCAAGGCCCTTGAGGTAAGTGCTGATGACCTCCATGCCTCGCATCAAGTGATTGCGCAACGTCAGGATACTTTCGTCGACCTTCTTCTGCGCCACCAGGCTCAGCAGTTCGCGGTGATCTTCCTGGGACGTCTCGCCGAGCCCCATCGCCTCAAGGTTGAAACGCAGGAAGCGCTCCTCTTCATTCAAACCGTGTTCGACTAGCGTGAGTAGCCGCCGGTTGGGGGCCTTGCCATACAGCGCCATGTGGAACAGGCGGTTGAGCCGGCCGATCTCGGTATAGTCTTTCTCTTGTTCCAGCGCCGTGATGAAGGCATCGGCCTGGGCAATGTCGTCTGCGCTGAGCAACGGAATCGACAAGCGCAGCGCTTCGGACTCCAGCAGCATGCGCAGGGCGTAGGTCTCGGCCGAATTGTCTTCGATCAGCGGTGCAACCACCGCCCCCTTGTGCGTCACGACGTGCAGCAACGACTGGGCTTCCAGCTGCCGAAGGGCTTCACGCACGGGCATGCGACTGACGCCGAACAGGCTGGCCAGCTCCTGCTGGCGCATGGCGGTACCACAAGGCAATCGGCCATCGAGGATGGCGTTGCGCAAGGTTTCTTCGATTACGGAACGAGCAAGATGGGCGGGAATAGGCCCGCTGACCTTGATACTGCTCAAAGGGCTCGGCTTTTGCGTCACGGCTACGCTAGCCTCCTCATAGAATGGCAATGGCTTATTGGATCCAATGCACACTAGAGATTGCCTACAGGCTTGTCAAACGAGCAAGGTTTTCGGCTTGTAAGCGGCTAAACACGCCACTCTGGGTGCCCACATCGAGCTTTTGCGGTGTCTTACGCGGTGGTGTTGGATTGCCCAGCATTGAACACTTCACCGCCATCGGTTGTTCCATTCCCGCCGCCCAGCGCAGGGTTTCCTCGGTGCATTCCTGTCTATGCATATTCTCTAACGGTATTTAAAATACAGTTCTTATATCTATAAAGTCACTCTCCTGTCCGATCGGGAGTGAATTCATGTCAGCCACCTCTACTGTTCCAGCAGCGATCCCTAACGCCCAAACCTTCGAGATTCGTCCACTCCCCGGCAGCGTGGGGGCCGAGATCATCGGCCTGGATTTGTCCCGCCCGGTCAATGACGAGGATTTCGCCCGCATTCACCGCGCGCACCTGGATCACCATGTGGTGGTCTTTCGCGACCAGCGCATCACCCCCGACCAGCAGATCGCCTTCAGCCGCCGCTTTGGCGTGCTGCAGATCCATGTGCTCAAGCAGTTCCTGCTGGCCAACCACCCGGAAATCCTGATCGTCTCCAACATCATCGAAAACGGCCAAGCCATCGGCCTGGGCGATGCGGGCAAGTTCTGGCATTCGGACCTTTCCTATAAAGAACTGCCCAGCCTGGGCTCGATGCTGCATGCCCGGGAACTGCCAGCCGAAGGCGGCGACACCTTGTTTGCCGACATGCACAAGGCCTGGGACCACTTGCCCGAGCACCTGCGCAACGCCGTACACGGCCGCAGCGCTGCGCATTCCTACACCGCGCGTTACGGCGAAACCAAATTCGAAGGCAGCTGGCGCCCGACACTGACTCCCGAGCAGCTCGCCCAGGTCGCCGAAGTGGTCCACCCGATTGTGCGGACCCACCCGGAAAGCGGCCGCAAGGCGCTGTTCGTCAGTGAAGGCTTCACCACCCGCATCGTCGGCCTGCCGGAAGACGAAAGCCGCGACCTGCTGGCCCAGCTCTACGCCCACAGCGTGCTGCCGGACAATATCTACCGCCACCACTGGCAGCCCCACGACTTGGTGTTCTGGGACAACCGCTCGCTGATCCACCTGGCTACCGGTTGCCCGAGCCATCTGCGCCGCAAGCTGTACCGCACCACCATCCAGGGCGACGCGCCTTTCTGATTCGGAGCATGACCATGTCCAGAAACATTCCATTTGCGCGGCTGGCCGCCACGTTCGGCCTGGGTATCAGCCTGTTGGCCGGCAGCCTCGTCGCCCCGACGGTGGCGCAGGCTGAAGGTGAGATTCGCATCGCCGAGCAGTTCGGCATCGTCTACCTGTTGCTCAACGTGGTGCGCGACCAGCACCTCATCGAAAAATACGGTAAGCAGGAAGGCCTCGATATCCAGGTCGACTGGACCCAACTCTCCGGCGGCGCGGCCGTGAATGATGCGTTGCTCTCCGGTTCCATCGACATTGCCGGTGCCGGCGTCGGGCCGCTGCTGACCATCTGGGACCGTACCCGCGGCAAGCAGAACGTCAAGGCCGTCGCCTCCCTCGGTAACTTTCCCTACTATTTGGTGAGCAACAATCCCAAGGTCAAGACCATCGCCGATTTCACCGATAATGACCGCATCGCGGTACCGGCGGTGGGTGTGTCGGTGCAGTCGCGCTTCCTGCAATACGCAGCTGCCAAGCAGTGGGGCGACAAGCAATTCAATCGCCTCGATCAGTACACCGTCGCCGTCCCGCACCCCGACGCCACGGCCGCGCTGATCGCCGGCGGTACCGAGCTGACCGGGCACTTTTCCAACCCGCCGTTCCAGGACCAGGCCCTGGCGAACCCCAATGTGCATGTGGTGCTCAACACTTATGACCTGCTGGGCCCGAACTCGCCGACGGTGTTGTTCGCCACTGAAAAATTCCGTAACGACAACCCGAAAACCTACAAGGCATTCGTCGATGCGCTGACCGAAGCCGCGCAGTTCGCCCAGCACGACAAAGGCGCCGCCGCCGACACTTACATCCGCGTGACCAAGGCCAAGATCGACCGTGCCGAGCTGCTGAAAATCATCGACAACCCGCAATTCGAATTCAGTGTCACGCCGAAAAACACTTACCCGCTGGCGGAGTTCCTCTACCGCGTCGGCGCAATCAAGAACAAGCCGGAATCGTGGAAGGACTACTTCTTCCAGGACGCCAAGCCCCTGCAAGGAAGCTGAGATGAACGCGCCCCTGCAAGGCCACACGGCCAGCAACCTGCCCACCGCCACTGCGCTGCTGGCGGTGGATAACGTCAGCCTCGAATACCGCACCCCCGAGCGCGTGGTGCGGGCCACGCACCAAGTCAGTTTCGACATCGACCCGGCCGACCGCTACGTGTTGCTCGGCCCGTCGGGTTGCGGCAAATCCACCTTGCTCAAGTCCATCGCCGGGTTTATCCAGCCTTGCGAAGGGGAGATCCGCCTGCTGGGGCAGAAGGTCGAACAGCCCGGTCCAGACCGCATCGTGGTGTTCCAGGAATTCGACCAGTTACCGCCGTGGAAAACCGTCAAACAAAACGTCATGTTCCCGCTGCTGGCGTCGAACACCCTCAAGCGGCGGGACGCCGAAGAACGCGCGCTGCACTACCTCGACAAAGTCGGCCTCGGCGCCTTTGCCGACGCCTATCCGCACACTCTCTCCGGCGGCATGAAAGCCCGCGTGGCCATCGCCCGCGCCCTGGCGATGCAGCCGAAAATCCTGTTGATGGACGAACCCTTCGCCGCCCTCGATGCGCTGACCCGACGCAAGATGCAGGAAGAGTTGCTGCGGCTCTGGGAAGAGGTGCGTTTCACCTTGCTGTTCGTCACCCACTCCATCGAAGAGGCGCTGGTGGTGGGCAATCGCATCCTGTTGCTGTCGCCCCATCCTGGGCGTGTGCGCGCGGAAATCCACAGCCATCAATACGATCTGCACAGCCTTGGCGGTGCGCAATTCCAGGCCTCGGCGCGAAGGATTCATCGCCTGCTGTTCGATGAAGCCCCCGAAGCCGAACGTGAGTTGGGCTTCGCCGATATCCGCATCGCTTACTGAAGGGCCCCACCCATGCGCCAGGAATATGAAGTCACCCTCGAACCGCTGCTCAGCGTCCCCGTGGAGCGCGAGCTGCCCCTGCGCCAACGCGTTTGGCAACAAGGCTGGTTGCGCAAAGGGTTGATCCTGATCGTGCTCGCGTTCCTCTGGGAAGCGGTTGCGCGCTACCAGAACAATGACCTATTGCTGCCGAGTTTCTTGCAGACGTTTCACGCGCTCTACGACGGGCTTCTGAGTGGCGAGCTGCTGAGCAAAGTCAGCATTTCGTTGGTGGTGCTGATCAAGGGTTACCTGATCGGCATTGTGCTGGCATTTGCCCTGACCACACTGGCGGTCTCGACCCAACTGGGCCGCGACCTGCTCAGCACCCTGACCTCGATGTTCAACCCGCTGCCGGCGATTGCGCTGTTGCCGCTGGCGCTCTTGTGGTTTGGCCTGGGCCAGAACAGCCTGATTTTCGTGCTGGTGCATTCGGTGTTGTGGGCGTTGGCGCTCAACACCTATTCGGGGTTTCTCGGCGTGTCCGAAACCCTGCGCATGGCCGGTCGCAACTACGGGTTGAAGGGCATGCGCTTCGTGCTGTTCATCCTGATCCCGGCGGCACTGCCGTCGATCCTCGCCGGCCTGAAAATCGGCTGGGCATTCGCCTGGCGCACGCTGATTGCCGCCGAGCTGGTGTTCGGCGCCACCAGCGGTAAAGGTGGCCTGGGCTGGTACATCTTCCAGAACCGCAATGAGCTGTACACCGATAAGGTTTTTGCCGGGCTGGCGGTGGTGATCCTGATCGGCTTGTTGGTGGAAAATTTGGTGTTCGATACCTTCGAGCGATTGACCGTCAAGCGGTGGGGCATGCAGCGCTGAGGCTGGCTTGATCAATGTGTGAGCAGGCTTGCTCCCACTGGGGACGTTTCCCCGTCAAGCGCCTTCAAGGATTGCGCAAAAACACCACATACCCGCGAAACCACTCACTCCCCTTCAAATACCCCGGCGCCGTCCATTCCCCGCCCTGGATCAAGCCGATCTTGAACGGCAGCCCCAGCCGATTCATCCGTGGCAGATACGCGGCGTAATCCGGGATGCTCTGGCGTCCCTGATACGTCTGCACCACCACTTCATCCACCACGCCGTTGAGCCGGGCGATGGCGGTTGGGTCGGCGTTGCTGCTCCAGTCCATCAGGCCGGTGATGCTCAGGCGCAGGTCGGTGGGCAGGCGCTGGCGCAGGTCGCGCAGGAAGTCGGCGTATTCGTGCAGGTACTGGGTGCGGGCGTCGAAGTCGATCTGGATGCCGATCACCGGGTTGCCGGCGTCGCGCCAGCGTTGTACCTGGCCGAGCAGTTGGGTGTAGACGCGGTCCGGCCAGCGCAGGGTGTGGGCGCGGTAGACCAGCCAGATGTCACCCTGGGTGATGCGCGGCACGCTTATGCCCTGGGCGATCAATTGCACGCCGCGTTGGGGCGCGCGGCGGGTGGCGTTGATCTGGCCCTGGAGGATGTACAGGGTGTTTGCCTGCTTGAGCACTGGCTGCGGCGTGACCCCGCTCCACAGCCAGAAGGCGTCATAGTCGCGGGCGTCGACCGCGCCGAAAGCCGGGCTTGCCAGCAACAGCAAGCCGAGCCACAGCGGTTTCACCAGTAGTACTGCAGGGATTTGCCCCACTGCGTGTCGGCAAAGCCCGTCTTGAGTTGACGGAACCAGGCCTTGCGCACGGCCGGTGCGACGTCTTCGCCGCCGCAGCTGTTATAGCCGGCGGGCGCGTAGCAGTTGATGGCGCGGAACAGCGCGTAGGCTTTGTCGGTTTTCGGCGCCTTGGGGTTGCCGATCACCTGTTGGTAGCCGTCGAGCCGCGAGAAGGTGTCACCCTTGAAGTCCGATGGCGTGCTGCCCAGGCTGCCGGCGGCGCGTGCCTGTTCAAGGGGCATGCCGTCGAGGTTATTGCGCAGGATGAACTCGCCGAAGCAGTTCAGGCCGTGGGGATTTTTTGCGTCGTTCTGCAAGGTCGCGGCGGTTTGCGCAATGCTCGGGCAGGCGTAGCCGGATTCGGCTTTTTCGCCGTTCCACTGGAACAGTTTCAACGTCTGGCTGGCGCTGTAGACATAACCCAGGCTGGTGCCCAGCTTGTCGTCCGGGGCCGACGCCGGCAGTTGCTTGAGGTCGTCGTCGAAGGTGGCGAACTGGCCGCGCAGCAGGTCTTTATAGAGCAGCACGAATTGGGCGGTCTGGCGCTCCAGCGGGTCGTGGGCCTGGGCGATCTGTTGGCGCAGCAAGTCCGGCCCGGCGATGTGGCGCAGCAGGATGTAGCGCACCTGTTTGGCGCTGATCGGCGAATCGGCGGCGAACACCTTGGCCAACTGGCCGCTGCGTTCGTAATTCATCGCCAGTGCTAGCTCCAACTGGTCGCGTTGCAGCGGTTGCTTGGCCAGCGGCAGCAGTTGCAGCCACAGGGTTTCGGCGGCTTTCCAGTCTTGCTTGGCTTCCAGGGCCAGGCCGCGCAGGGTCTGTTGGCTGAAGGCGAAGTAATCCGGGTTCGACGGCACGTCCTGGGGCAGGTGTTTCAACGCGTTGTCGGGTTGATGCTCGACGTACAGGGCATACGCCGCTTGCAGGTAGTCGAACAGCGCCGGCGCGTCGGCAAACACGGCTTTTTGCTGATCGAGATCGGCGCGGCTGAGGGCCGGCGGCGTGTGAGCGCGCATCCGCATCAGGTCGCTGACGAGCAGGATCATCGGGTTCTGGACTGCCTTGCCGTTGACCATCAACAGCTTGACGTCGGCTTCGGCCACCAGCTCATCCACGGACACATTGCGCTGGGCGTCGGTGGCCTGGGTCAGTTGCCAGGCATAGGCCTCGGCGAGCTTGGCTTGATCGTCCGCCAACCAATACACCCGGCGCAGCAGGCCACGGGCGGAGGCGACGTAATCACCCTGTGGATAAGTCTTCAGGTAACCGAGGAAGCCTTCTTCGGCGTCGCTCAGGGCGGACTTATCCACATGCTCGAGTTGCGGCATGCCGTATTCGTCGAAGGCGTCGGCCTGCGCCTGGTTCAGTGACGTCCGCGCGGTCATGTACAGCGCGGTTTCCTTCAGCCAGGGCACATTGCTGGTGCTGGCGCCGGCGAAACCGCGCTCGGCGTCGCTGAAACGACCGCTATAGAAGTCGGCGGCGGCCTGCAGATAAGTGCGGAACAATTGGCCTTCGCTGGATTGGATCTGCTGTGCATCCAGCACTTGGCCTTCCCAAGAACAGGCCGTGAGCAATTGCAAACGCGCCTTCACCAGTAGCTCGCGTTCGGCTGCCGGCATGTCGGCCTTGAGCACCTGGCGGATAAACGCGGTGGCGCTGTCATCGTCGTTGCTGCGGCAGCGGCTGCCTTCGCCATTCAGGAAGTCAGCCCCCGCCGATTTGTATTCGTCGCGCTTGATGCCCAAAGGCTGGAGCAGGGTGTCGAGTTCGGCGCTGGGCGAGGTGTGCGATGTGTTATCCGCTTCGGCCGGCGCGGCGGCGATCGGCACCAGGCGGTACACCGGGAACGGCACCGGACCGAAGCCTTGGGACAGGTCGTCCTCGCTCAAGGCGTTCGGTGCCAGGGGCGCGGCTTTTTTGTCGGCCAGTAACAGGCGCAGGTTGGTTCGGCTGTCATTGCCGGGGCTCAGGAACGGCAGGTTGTTGCAGGTGTCCAGGCTGTCCCGCGAGACCCTCCAGTCGGGGTAGCACGAGTCGTCGGAGCTGGCGAGTGCCGGCAGGGAGAGACCGGCGAGCAGGGCCAGTGCCAGGGGTGACAGAAAACTAATGTGCATGACGTGTCCTTGATCCTGAGTCCTTGGAGGTCGGCAATCATAACGTGATCCGGCGAAGGCTTCGGCAAAGGCCTACAAAAAATGCTGATTTGTCTGACTGGGGGTAGTGGCAATTTAACTCCGCTGCCCTAGACTGCGCACATCGTCAGGGAGGTCGAATGTATGAAGCAGTTATGTAGATCGGTACTGGGATTTTCCTGCTTGGTGAGCCTGGCGCCGATGGTCATGGCGGACGATCCGCTGTTGGACCACGCGCCCGCAGCGGCCGTCAGCGCCGACAGCGAAGCCCGTGGTGTATTGCGCGCCCGTGACCAGGCGATGCTTGCCAGTGAATTGTCGGGGCGGATTGTCGAACTGCCGTTCAGCGAGGGCGAGTCGTTCAAGAAAGGCGACACCCTGGCGCGTTTCGATTGCTCGGCCTACCAGGCCCAACTCAATGCCGCCTCGGCCGCCAGCCGTGGCGCCGGCGAAGAACTGGCCCACAACAAACAACTGGCCGCGCTGAATTCGGTCGGCCGGTTCGAAGTGGCCCGCGCCGAAGCCAAACTCACCGAAACCCAGGCCCAGTCCCAGGTCTATCAGGTGCAGGTCAAGCGCTGCAGCGTGCTGGCGCCGTATGACGGCCAGGTGGTGCAGCGCAAAGTCCAACGTTATGAAAGCGTCTCGGCCGGCGCGCCGCTGCTGGAAATCGTCGACAACCGCAGCCTGGAGATCCACCTGCTGGTGCCGTCGCGCTGGATGGGCAAACTCAAGCCCGGGCAGACGTTCAGCTTCACCCCCGACGAAACCGGCCAGGCATTCAACGCCACCGTCAAACGCCTTGGCGCGCGCATCGACGAAGGCAGCCAGACCCTGTTGCTGGTCGCGACCTTGCCCAATGCCAGTGGGTTGATGGCCGGCATGAGCGGCACCGCGCACTTTGCACAACTGCAATGAACGCACCGATGACGGGCAATGCCGAGCGGGTATTCGCGCAGTTTCTCGAGTTGGAACGCCAGACCCGCGCCGCCCACAGCACTGAGCAATTGGCCTACAGCCTGGTCAACGATGGGCAACCGCTGTTCGGCTATCGCCATGCGGCGCTGTTGATCGCCGGCAAGGTGCGGGCGGTGACGGCGGTGAGCAGCGTCGACCCGAACGCGCCGTTCGTGGCCTTCGTCGAGCAGGCCGTGGCCCAATTGCACAAACACGGGCTGGGCCAGGCCGCCCGGGAAGTGCCGGCCGCGCAATTGAGCGCGCAACTGCAGGCCGACTGGCAGAGCCTGTCCGCCGGCCATGTGTTCTGGTTGCCCTTGATCGACCCGCAAGGCCGCGTGTTCGGCGGTGTGTGGCTGGCGCGGGATACGCCCTGGAACCCGGCCGAGCCCGTGCTGCTGGCGCAGTTGGGCGACACCTACAGCCATGCTTGGCGTGCGCTGCAACCGCGCCAGCCGTGGCGTCTGCGCCTGACCCGCAAACGCCAGGTGCTGGTGGTGGTCGCGTTACTGCTGATGCTGCTGATTCCGGTGCGCCAATCGGTACTGGCGCCCGCCGAAGTGGTGCCGTTGGCCGGCCAGGTGGTAGCGGCGCCGCTGGATGGGGTGATCGCCGAGTTCCTGGTCAAGCCCAACCAGACGGTGAAAACCGGCGACCTGCTGCTGCGCTTCGAAAGCACCACCCTCACGGCCCAGGCCGATGTGGCCGCGCGTGCCCTGGGCGTGGCCGAAGCGGAGCTCAAGGCCAATTCCCAGCGCGCCTTTGCCGATGCCGAATCGAGTTCGCGTATCGACCTGCTCGCGGCCCGGGTCGAGCAAAAACGCGCCGAGCGCGACTACGCCCGCGAACTGCTCAAGCGCAGCGAAGTACGCGCCGAGCGTGACGGTATCGCGGTGTTTGCCGACGCCGAACGCTGGACCGGCAAACCGGTACAGACCGGCGAGCGTCTGCTGCAGATTGCCGACCCCGGCCAGGCAGAGTTGCGCATCGAACTGGCGGTGGGCGATGCCATCGCATTGGCGCCCGACGCCCAGGTTGCGCTGTTCCTCGACAGCGACCCGTTGCAGCGCCACCTCGCCACCTTGCAACGCGCCGCCTACGAGGCGCAGCCCACGCCCGGCGGGCAACTCGCCTATCGCCTCGATGCGCGCTTCGATGAGGCACCGCCACGCATCGGCCTGCGCGGCACGGCGAAGCTCTTCGGTGAGCGCGCGCCCCTGGCCCTGTACCTGTTGCGTCGGCCATTGGCCGGCTTGCGCCAGAGCGTTGGCCTCTGATGAACCTGCCCCCACTGCGCGAAGACCTGCAACTGTCCAGCGCCGGCGCGGCCCTGGACGGCTCGCCGCGCTGGACCCTGGCCGACCCGGTGCGCGGGCGTTACTTCAAGCTCGGCGCCACCGCCATTCGGCTGCTGCGCCACTGGTCCCTGGGCGACCCGCAACACGTCCTGCAAGCCGCCAACCGTGAGCCGGGCCTGCCCCTGGGCGCCAGCGAAGTGGATGAGCTGCTGAGCTTCCTGCGCGCCCATGACCTGATCGCCGCGCTGGACCCGCAGCAACGTGCCAGTTACGCCTACAAGGCCGCCGCCCGTAAGCAAAACCTGTGGCAAATCCTGCTGCATCAATATTTGTTCTTCCGCATCCCGCTGTGGCGCCCGGACGCGTTCCTCAACCGCGCCTGGCCGTGGCTGGCGCGCTTCGGGCCGGGGCTGTTGCGCTACGGCTTGCCGCTGACCCTGGGCCTGGGCGTGTTTCTGGTGGCGCGGGACTGGCAGCGTTTTCTGGCGACGTTCCCGCACCTGTTCAGCCTCGGCGGTGCCCTGGCGTTTGGCGTGGCGCTGTTCTTCGCCAAGCTGTGCCATGAATTCGGCCATGCCTTTATGGCCAAGCGCGCCGGGTGCCGCGTGCAAAGCATGGGCGTGGCGTTCATGGTGTTGCTGCCGATGTTCTACACCGATGTAAGTGATGCCTGGCGGGTCAATGATCGGCGCGCGCGATTGCTGATTGGCGCCGGTGGGGTGATGGCTGAGTTGTTGCTGGCCTGCGTGGCCTTGCTGGCCTGGTCGCTGCTGCCGGACGGCGCGGCGCGCACGGCGGCGTTCATGCTGGCCAGTGCGACGTGGCTGACCACCCTGGCGATCAACCTCAACCCGTTCATGCGCTTCGATGGTTATTTTTTGATCAGCGACCTGTGGGGCGTCGACAACCTGCAAGGTCGCGCCTTCGCCCTTTGTCGCTGGCGCCTGCGCGAGTGGTTGTTCGGCTACGGCGAACCGGCGCCGGAACCCTGGGCGCCGACCATGCAACGGCGCCTGCTGTGGTGGGGTTACCTGGCCTGGTTGTGGCGGGCGGCGCTGTTCCTGGGGATTGCCCTGGCGGTGTATCACCTGTTCTTCAAGCTGCTGGGGATCTTCCTGATGCTGGTGGAACTGGTGTGGTTCATCGGCCTGCCGATCTTCAAGGAGTGGCGCGAATGGTGGAGTCGCCGCAGCCAGGCCCATGCGCCGCGGGTGCTGCTCAGCGGCCTGGGCCTGCTGTTGTTCGTGCTGGCCCTGGTGGTGCCGTGGCGCAGTGCCGTGGAGTTGCCGAGCATGCTCGAGGCCGGGCGCGCCAGTGCCTTGCACGCGCCGGTGGCGGCGCGGGTGAAACAGTTGCGGGTGGTGGATGGGCAAGTCGTGACCCAGGGCCAGGTGCTGATCGAATTGGAATCGCCGGATTTGGATGCGCGGCAAAGCATCGTGCGCCGCGAAGTGGAGATCCTGCAGTTGCAGATGCGTCGCCAGGCCGGACGCAGTGAAACCGCGGCCGACGCCGGGATCAACGATCAGCGCCTGTCCCAGGCCCTGGCCGAATACCGCGGGCTTGCCGCCCAGCGCGAACGCCTGCTGTTGCGTGCGGCCCATGCCGGCACCGTGCGCGACGTGCTGCCGCAATTGAGTGTGGGCCGCTGGCTGTCGCCTAAAGACGCGCTGGCGCGAGTGGTCGAGGAGGGAGCGCGCCTGCGCGGGTATCTGGCGGAAGCCGAGCTGTGGCGGGTGACGCCGGGGGCGAGCGGGCGGTTTATCGCCGATGACCCGATGCGCGCCGCCATCCCGGTGGTGCTGACCGATATCGATGCCAACGGCGTGGCCTATCTGGACCAGGAGGCCCTGACCTCCGACCACCACGGGCCGATTGCCGTGCGCCGCGACGAAAACCAGCGCCCGGCGCCGGTGCAGGCGCAGTACGGCGTGCGGTTGCGCAGTGCGCAACCGATCGCCACCCCCCATCAACCGCTGCGCGGCGTGGTGGTGTTGCAAGGGCGCAGCGAGTCGGTGCTGGGCGTAGCCTGGCGTCGAGTGGCGGCTTTGGGTGTACGGGAAAGCGGATTCTGACAGGAGTGCAAAGGCATGTTGAACAAGGACGGCGCTTTGGCGCAGGGCCTGGTGGTGCGCCCGTCACGGCCCACCGACGGGCCATTTCTGCAAAGCCTCTACCGCTCGGCGCGTGCCGATTTGCAGTGGATCGACGGTGAGCAGGGGCTGGTCGAGGCGGTGATCGCGCAACAGTTTCAAGTGCAGGAAAACGGCATGGGCGAGCATTTTCCCGGGGCCTTGCATTATGTGATCGAAAAACTCGACACGCCCATTGGCGCCCTGAGTGCCGATTTCGGCCCGAATGAAATCCGTGTGCTGTACCTGGCGTTTATCCCCGCTGCCCGAGGCCAGGGTTTTGGCCGCGCGGTACTGCACGGCGTGCAACGGGCCGCGCAGCAGGTGTGTTGCCCGGTGGCCACGGTGGTGTGGGCGAGCAACCCCCATGCGCGCCAGCATTACCTGGCGCTGGGGTTTCGGTTAGAGGAAGAGACGCCCGCCGCGCAGCGGCTGGTGTGGTACCCGTCTCAGTTGAACACGATGCAGAAATAACCGCGTGCGTTGTCGCGGCCCATGGCGGGTTCGCGGGACACAAACACCTGCTCCAGGCAGGTCTGCGCCAGCGGCAAACGGCAGAGTCCGTCGACGAAATCCGTCGGCTCCAGGCTGTCGAGCAACACGCTGAAGGCCGTGCGCGGGCTGCCCGGCACGCTGGCTTTGGGCGCATTAGTCACCTGTTGGATCTGGATCGGCAGCGCCGACCCGTCCGGCAGGTACAACACACTCGTGCGCGCAAGCAGAGGGCGAAAGTGCTCGGGGGTGACCAGGTTCAACATACATCAGCTCCGTGTCAGAGAGGCCGAGGCCCAAGTGCCTCGGCCCGGGTGCGGGTCAGTCGCGTGACGGGAAGACCCCGTTCAGGGCAATGCTGAAGTTGATCACCAGGAACGGGTTCATCGTGTCCATGGGCAACCCTTGGCCGGCCAAGGCCAGCGTGCCGGTCAAGCTCGTGCTGACGCCTTTGAGCGGTACCGGGCTGGCGCCCTGCTGGTCGGAAAAGATCGAGGCACTGCCCGGCCCGCCGCCGGAGGCGCCGATAAACGCATTGGCGGCGGTCGGCGCTGTAAGCGGGTTGCTGGCGGTGTCGGCCAGTTGCACCGCCGCGCTGACTGCCAGCGCCGCCGTGCTATGGGTGTGCGTGGGTAGGTTGGCCTGGGTGGCCATCACACTTTCGACGCCGTCGACGTCGCCGATTAACCGCTGCGAAAGGCCCGGGCCATTGCCTTGGCCGATGGGCAGGCGACCTTGCAGGTCAGGCAGCTTGAAGGTTTGCGTGCCGTCCCCGCCATATGTCGTGCCGATCAGCGCGTACAGCGCCTGGTATTGGCTGATGGGCAGGAGCTGGCCGGCGCAGAAGGCCCAGTTTCTTGGGGCGAAATTAAAGGCGAAAGGTTGGATAGTGCCGATGAATACTTCCATGAATCGTTCATCCTTGTGTGAGCTGTTCAAGGGGATATAAAGCCAGTCGATCTGGCTTCATCGCAGAGCGTAGACGCAGGTTTTGAGCGCTGCCTGCCGGTTGCGAAACAACGGGCGAATCCGGGGCTTTTGTCCTAGAGTGGCGCTTGTTTGCGCATGCGCAGGTTTGGCCCTGGAAATGGGCAGTGGCGGGGGAATCGGGGTGCGACGGTCTGTGGTAGAGCAAGACGACAACGTTGGGGTGATTTCTGCTGTCAATCGCCTCGCAAAGGCCCGTGAAGGTGGCGATTGGTTGCGCCAGTTATGGTGGGTGCCGATTCTGGCGCTGGCGCTGGCGGTGCGTTTTTATGGCCTGACGGCCGCGGCGATCTGGGGCGACGAAGGGTCGAGCCTGTTGCTCAGCCAATATGCGGCGACCGAACTGTGGTTTCACGCCGCCCACGATGTGCATCCGCCGTTGTATTTCTTCTTGCTGCGCGGCTGGATCGAGCTGTTCGGCGACGGCATCTGGTCGATTCGCAGCATGAGTGCGATTCCCGGTGTGGTCGTGGTGGGCCTGGGCATCTGCCTTGCGCGGCAGTTGTCCACCCTTCGTGCCGCCGTGCTGGCGGGTGTGCTGCTGGCGCTGTTTCCCAGCGCGGTGCGCTACAGCCAGGAAGTGCGTATGTACTCGCTGCTCGGCGTGTGGCTGCTGGGCGCGACGCTGGCGTTGGTGTATTGGGTGCGCCAACCCGAGCGCACGCGCTACCTGCTGGGGTATGGGCTGCTGATGGCCGCCGGTTTCTATACCCATTACTTCACCGCGTTGTGTGTGTTGGTGCATTGGGCCTGGCTGGGCCTGTTGAGTGCGTCCCAGCCCCCCGGTCGGCGCTTGATCACGCGTCCGGCATGGTGGGTGGCCAACGTCGCGATCGTGCTGGTGTACCTGCCTTGGCTGCCGAACCTGGTGGGCCTGGTGCAGCATGTCGAGCAGCTCAAGGTCGGCGGCGACATCGGCTGGGAAGAGCCGATCAACCAGTTCTCCGTGCCGTCGATGATCTGGCAGTTCATGTTGCAGGACGAAGGTCTTGGCTTATCGCCTGTGCTGTTCTGGTCATTCCCGCTGCTGCTGGTGGCCGTGGTCGGCGTCTGCGCCTGGCGCGATCAGACGCGCTACCGGCCGGCCGGTCTGTTGGCGCTGTTTTTCTTGCTGCCGTTGCTGCTGGTGTACGGGGTGTCGTTTATCTCGTCGGTGTTTATCGAGCGTTACCTCACCGTCTATGCCCTGGCTTTGCCGATCATCCTGGCGCTGGCCATCGACCGCCTGCCCGGACGTCTTTCATGGCTGGGCGCGGCATTGTTCGTGCTGTGCGTCGGTGTGGAACTGCTGGGGGTGAAGAACAATGCCACCGTGGATGTGGATGATCAGTTCAACGTGCCGGTGGAGTTCGTCAATCGCAACTACCAGGAAGGTGACCGCATCGTCCTCAGCGACATGCTGTGGTACCTCAGCTACGTGTATTACGACCGGACCGACGCCCAATTGCAGCTTTACACCCCGCCCAAACCGGATGGCACGCCGACGCGGCCGAACGCCTATGGTTTTGGCACGCTGGTGGATCAGGACGGCGGGCGTATTTACCTCGACCGTTTGTCGGCATTACCGGCCGATACCCAGCGTGTCTGGCTGATCAGCAGCAACGAAGCACCGGACGATTTTGCGCCGCTACCGGACGGATGGCGTGAAAAAATGCAGCGGGACGGGGGCGGTGCCAGGGCGCGATTATTCGTGCTATGCCTCGGCCTAGAGCCTTCGCAGCCAGAGGCCTGCCGCTAATATCCATTTGGAATGAAAGGAATATCAAAACAGTGGCATTTGACCACTAGTGATCTCTTTAATCATCAGTTACGATTCGGATACAAATGGATTTTTGTCCTACAAAAGTGGTGAAGGGATGCAGTATCACTTTATTTCCGGTTTGCCCCGTTCCGGTTCGACGCTGCTGTCTGCGATCCTCTTGCAGAACCCGCGCTTTCACGCTGGCATGAGCAGCCCCGTGGGCACTCTGTTCAACGGCGTGTTGGGGCAATGCAGTGCCGGCAGCGAGTTCGGCTCGGTCATCGATGCCAATACCCGGCGCCGCTTGCTGCGCGGGTTGTTCGATGCCTATTACGCCGACCGCGCTCCTGTGCCGGTGGTGTTCGACACCAATCGCCAATGGTGCGCCCGCATGCCGGCGCTGCACGACCTGTTCCCCCAGGCCAAGGTGATCGCCTGCGTGCGTAACGTGGCGTGGATCATGGACAGCCTCGAGCGTGTGTACCGCGCCAACCCCTTCGAAAACACCAAGCTGTTCAACGACGACGTCGAGCGCAACACTGTCTACAGCCGTGTCGAAACCCTTGGCCAGCGCAATCGCCTGGTGGGGTACGCCTGGTCGGCGCTCAAAGAGGCGTACTACGGTGAACACGCCGACTCGATGCTGGTGGTCGACTACGATTTGCTCTCCCAGGCCCCCGAGCGGGTCATGCGGCTGGTCTACGAATTTATCGGCGAGCCCTGGTTCGAGCACGATTTCGAGCACCTGAGCTACGACGCGCCGGACTTCGACGACGCCCTCGGCGTGAGCGGTTTGCATCGGGTCAAGCCGAAGGTGGAACTGCAGCCCCGGCGGACCATCCTGCCGCCCGATCTCTTCGAGCAGTTCGCGCATATGTCTTTTTGGCGTGATGGCACTTCCAGCGCCGCCAATGTGATCCGTACCAAAGCCGATGCCGCGATCAGTTGATCGCGGTTTTTTTCATTGCGCAAATCAGCATTCGACCGACGGGTGAGCAGCATGTGGTGGAACAACATTAAGGCACGGCCAGCAACAACCAATGCCAGCACCCTGGCGACGCCGATGATTATGTCCCTGGAACCGCGCATGCTGTTCGACGGCGCAGTGGCCGCCACCGTGGCCGATGCGGCCCAGGCCGACAGCCACGCCACCGCAGATGCTGCGGCCAAGGCGCCGACGACCACCGAACACGCCGCCACCGGCAGCGAAAGCCACGCGCAGTCCGACGCGCCCGCCACCCCCGCACCGGTTGCCGTGCCGGGGCAGAGCGTGGTGTTTGTCGATGCCCGCGTGAAGGATTCCGCCGAGCTGCTCAACGGCGTTGCCCCCGGCACCCAAGTGGTGCAACTGGACGCGAGCAAGGACGGCCTGCAGCAGATCGCCGATTACCTGGGCAGCCATCAGGGAGTCAGCTCGGTGCAGATCATCGCCCACGGCAATGCCGGTGATCTGTGGCTGGGCAGTACCTATTTGTCCGCCGACAACGTCGCGGCCCGCAGCGAAGTGCTGGCGCAGATCGGCCAGGACATGAACGTGGGCGGCGATATCCTGATCTACGCCTGCAACACCGCCGCCAGCGACAAGGGCATCAACTTTGTCGACTCGCTGGCGCAACTGACCGGGCGCGATGTTGCCGCGTCCACCAACCGCACCGGCCTGGGCGGCGACTGGACCCTGGAAATCGCCACCGGCTCCATCGAAAGTCATACGGCGTTGTCGTACCAGGCGATGTCGGCATACCAATACGGCCTGGCGAACATCACGGTGACCAGCGCCGCAGACAGCGGTGCCGGCACACTGCGCCAGGCCCTGACCGATGTGGGTGTCGGCGAGACCGTCACCTTCAGTACCCCGGGCATGACGGTCAATCTGGACACGCAGTTGGTCATCGCTAAAAACCTGACCATCGACGGCGACCTGAACAACGATGGTGTTGCCGATGTGACCATCAGCGGGCAGTACAAGACCCAGGTGTTGAAGGTTGACAGCGGTGTCACCGCGACCCTGGACGGCCTGGTCATTACCAAGGGCTTGGCGGCTGGCGACGGCAGCAATGGCGGTAGCGGTATTAGCGCGGCCAATTTGCTCGGGGCGGGGATCAGTAACTTCGGTAACCTGACCCTCAATAACGTCAGCGTGACAGAGAACGCAGCCTCGGGTGGCGGTGGTGGCGGTGGTGTGACCAATGGCAATTTCGGCGGTGCCGGTGGTGGCGGCGGCGCGGTGGGCGGAGGCAACGGCGGGCGTGGTGGCAATACCGGCAACGGGAGTGGTGTCTACGCCGGAAC